>NZ_BMHD01000002.1:300000-459352 GCF_014640535.1 Cnuibacter physcomitrellae | reverse complement strand
GGGAAACGCCCGGCAACATTCCGAACCCGGAAGCTAAGCCTCTCAGCGCCGATGGTACTGCAGGGGCGACCCTGTGGGAGAGTAGGACACCGCCGGACTTACTTCACGAGAAGCCCGACCCAATGCTGGGTCGGGCTTCTCGCATTTAACGCGCTCGATGCTCCATCGGCGCCGGAGAGCCTCACCCGTGTCGGGCGGTGAGTCCGACCTGCGATGGTGTCAGGGCGTCGCGAGGACGGGTCGCTAATCCTCCTGTTCCTTGACGGCGATCTCGAGCCGCCGGCGTCGTGATCCGGGCTGTTATGAGGCAGTTGATGCCCAGGCCCTTTGGGCGCGACACGCCCGGGTTGCATGAAGGTGGGGGAGTCGCGTAGACTCTTCTAGTTCAACATTTCGGGCTGCGCTCTGCGCGGCCTGGATCACTGCCAGGGCAGTGCATAGCTTTCGACAGCTAGGCCGCGGGCAGCAGGACACAGCTCAATCGACACACACCTTCCTTCGGGGAGACGTGTGTGCCGAGAACAGCCCGCGAGGGCGGTTGACTCGAGAACAGCGGTGCGACACCAGGAGTGCCGACAACGGGGTGCCTCGGAAGAGGTATGCCAACCAGCGCGTCCAATGCAGTCGAGGCTGTAAGACGCAAGAAGGAGAGAGTGATGGCGGGACAGAAGATCCGCATCCGACTGAAATCGTATGACCACGAGGTCATCGACACCTCGGCGCGGAAGATCGTCGACACGGTCACGCGCGCAGGAGCCACCGTCGTGGGCCCCGTGCCGCTGCCGACGGAGAAGAACGTGGTGGCGGTCATCCGTTCGCCCCACAAGTACAAGGACAGCCGCGAGCACTTCGAGATGCGCACGCACAAGCGTCTGATCGACATCGTCGACCCGACGCCGAAGGCCGTCGACTCGCTCATGCGTCTCGACCTCCCGGCCGACGTCAACATCGAGATCAAGCTCTGAGGCCCGCCATGTCCACCATTGCAACGAAGACCAGCAAGGGACTGCTCGGCAAGAAGCTCGGCATGACCCAGGTGTGGGACGAGAACAACCGTCTCATCCCCGTCACCGTCGTCGAGATCTCGCCGAACGTCGTCACCCAGATCCGCACCCCGGAGAAGGACGGCTACTCGGCCGTCCAGATCGCCGCGGGCCAGATCGACCCCCGCAAGGTCACCAAGCCCCTCACCGGTCACTTCGAGGCCGCCGGCGTCACGCCGCGCCGCCACGTGACCGAGATCCGCACCGCTGACGCCGCCGACTACACCGTCGGCCAGGAGCTCACCGCGGACAGCGTGTTCGAGGCCGGCCAGAAGGTCGACGTCGTCGGCACCTCCAAGGGCAAGGGCTTCGCCGGTGTCATGAAGCGCCACAACTTCCAGGGCGTCTCGGCCAGCCACGGTGCTCACCGCAACCACCGCAAGCCCGGTTCGATCGGTGCCTCGTCGACGCCCAGCCGCGTCTTCAAGGGCATGCGCATGGCCGGCCGCATGGGTGGCGAGCGCGTCACCGTGCTCAACCTCCAGATCCAGGCGATCGACGCCGAGAAGGGCCTCCTCCTCGTGAAGGGCGCCATCCCCGGCGCCAAGGGCCGCCTCGTGTTCGTCCGCAACGCAGTGAAGGGAGCGTAGTCCGCATGGCTACCGCAACCAGCCTCGACGTCGTCGACGCGAAGGGCAAGAAGGCCGGCTCGGTCGAGCTGCCCGCCGAGCTCTTCGACGTGCAGACCAACGTCCCGCTCATCCACCAGGTCGTCGTCGCGCAGCTCGCCGCAGCCCGTCAGGGCACCCACAAGGTGAAGTCGCGCGGTGAGGTCTCCGGCGCCGGCCGCAAGCCCTTCAAGCAGAAGGGCACCGGCCGCGCTCGCCAGGGCTCGATCCGTGCGCCGCACATGACCGGTGGTGGCATCGTCCACGGGCCGACGCCGCGCGACTACGCGCAGCGCACCCCCAAGAAGATGATCGCCGCCGCGCTCCTCGGCGCCCTGTCCGACCGTGCCCGCGGTGGACGCCTCCACGTCGTGGAGTCGTTCGGCGTCGAGGCGCCGTCGACCAAGGCCGCCGCCGAGTTCCTCGCGACCGTCGCCTCCTCGAAGCACGTCCTGATCGTGCTCGAGCGCGACGACGAGGTCTCGCTGCGCAGCGTCCGCAACATCCCGACCGTCCACGTTCTCGCTGCTGACCAGCTGAACGCCTACGACGTGCTCGTCTCCGACGACATCGTCTTCACCAAGTCGTCGTTCGAGGCCTTCGTGGCGTCGAAGACGAAGAAGGAAGAGGTCTCCGCATGAGCAACGCCGCGTTCAACAAGGACCCGCGCGACATCATCATCGCGCCGGTGGTCTCCGAGAAGAGCTACGGCCTGATCGACGAGGGCAAGTACACCTTCGTGGTGGACCCCCGTTCGAACAAGACCGAGATCAAGCTCGCGATCGAGAAAATCTTCCAGGTCGAGGTCGCGACGATCAACACCCTGAACCGTCAGGGCAAGACCCGTCGCACCAAGTTCGGCATCGGCAAGCGCAAGGACACCAAGCGTGCGATCGTCACGCTGAAGTCCGGCACCATCGACATCTTCACGGCCGTCGGCTGAGGGCTCGGAAGCTAGAGGACTAAAGACAATGGCCATTCGCAAGTACAAGCCCACGACCCCCGGTCGTCGCGGTTCGAGCGTCGCCGACTTCGCCGAGATCACCCGCTCGACGCCGGAGAAGTCGCTGCTCAAGCCGCTCGCCAAGACCGGCGGTCGCAACAACCAGGGTCGCATCACCACCCGTCACATCGGTGGTGGCCACAAGCGCCAGTACCGCGTCATCGACTTCCGTCGCAACGACAAGGACGGCGTGAACGCCAAGGTCGCTCACATCGAGTACGACCCCAACCGCACCGCGCGCATCGCGCTGCTCCACTACGTGGACGGCACCAAGCGCTACATCCTCGCGCCGAACAAGCTCTCGCAGGGCGACATCGTCGAGTCGGGTGCAGGCGCGGACATCAAGCCCGGCAACAACCTGCCGCTGCGCAACATCCCGACCGGTACCGTCATCCACGCGATCGAGCTCAAGCCCGGTGGCGGCGCGAAGATGGCCCGTTCGGCGGGCGCCTCGGTGCGTCTCGTCGCGAAGGACGGCCCCTACGCGCAGCTCCGTCTGCCCTCGGGCGAGATCCGCAACGTCGACGCGCGCTGCCGCGCGACCGTCGGCGAGGTCGGCAACGCCGAGCAGTCGAACATCAACTGGGGCAAGGCCGGCCGCAGCCGCTGGAAGGGCATCCGCCCGACCGTCCGCGGTGTGGCGATGAACCCGGTCGACCACCCGCACGGTGGTGGTGAGGGCAAGACGTCCGGTGGTCGTCACCCCGTCACCCCGTGGGGTCAGCCTGAGGGCCGTACCCGCCACCCCAACAAGGAGAGCGACAAGCTCATCGTGCGTCGCCGGACCGTCGGCAAGAAGCGTAAGTAGGAGTCCCAGAAATGCCACGCAGCCTCAAGAAGGGCCCCTTCGTCGACGAGCACCTGTTCCGCAAGGTCGCTACGCAGAACGAAGCCGGTTCGAAGAACGTCATCAAGACCTGGTCGCGCCGCTCGATGATCGTGCCCGCGTTCCTCGGTCACACCATCGCGGTGCACGACGGTCGCAAGCACATCCCGGTGTTCATCACCGAGTCGATGGTCGGCCACAAGCTGGGCGAGTTCGCGCCCACCCGCACCTTCCGCGGTCACGTGAAGGACGACAAGAAGGGCCGCCGCCGCTGACGCGGGGGCGATAAGGAGGAAAGAAATGGTGGAGTCGATCGCACGCGTGCGTCACATCCGCGTCACGCCTCAGAAGGCCCGTCGCGTCGTGGACCTGGTCCGTGGCCGTCAGGCCACCGAGGCCCTCGCGATCCTGAGGTTCGCGCCGCAGGCCGCGAGCGAGCCGGTGTACAAGCTGGTGGCCTCGGCCATCGCGAACGCCCGGGTGAAGGCCGATGCGTCCAACGAGTACCTCGACGAGCAGGACCTCTTCATCGCGAAGGCGTTCGTCGACGAGGGCACCACGCTCAAGCGCTTCCAGCCGCGTGCCCAGGGCCGCGCGTTCCGGATCAACAAGCGCACGAGCCACATCACGATCGTCCTCGCGACGCCCGACGAGGCTTCGGTCGCGGGAGTCTCGAAGAAGAAGGCGAGCAAGTAATGGGCCAGAAGGTCAACCCGTACGGCTTCCGTCTGGGAATCACCACCGACCACGTGTCGCGCTGGTACTCCGACAGCACCAAGCCCGGTCAGCGTTACGCCGACTACATCGCCGAGGACGTCAAGATCCGCCGGCTGCTGCAGAAGAACCTCGACCGTGCAGGCGTCGCCCGCATCGAGATCGAGCGCACCCGTGACCGCGTCCGCGTCGACATCCACACCGCCCGTCCGGGCATCGTGATCGGTCGTCGTGGCGCCGAGGCCGAGCGCATCCGCTCGGAGCTCGAGAAGCTCACCGGCAAGCAGATCCAGCTCAACATCCTCGAGGTGAAGAACCCCGAGGCCGAGGCCCAGCTCGTCGCGCAGGGCATCGCCGAGCAGCTCTCCGCTCGCGTGGCGTTCCGCCGTGCGATGCGCAAGGGTCTGCAGGGTGCGCAGCGCGCCGGCGCCAAGGGTGTCCGGATCCAGGTCTCGGGTCGCCTCGGCGGCGCCGAGATGAGCCGCTCCGAGTTCTACCGCGAGGGTCGCGTCCCGCTGCACACGCTGCGCGCCAACATCGACTACGGCTTCTACGAGGCCAAGACGACGTTCGGTCGCATCGGCGTGAAGGTGTGGATCTACAAGGGCGACATCACCAACAAGGAGCTCGCTCGCGAGCAGGCCAACCAGAAGTCGTCGCGCCCCGAGCGCGACCGCGACCGCCCGCGCCGCAACTCCGCCCCTCGGGCGGAGGCGCCGGCCGCAGCAGGAGTTGAGGCGTAACCATGCTTATCCCGCGTAGAGTCAAGCACCGCAAGCAGCACCACCCCGGTCGCAGCGGTCAGGCCACCGGCGGCACCAAGGTGTCGTTCGGCGAGTTCGGCATCCAGGCCCTCAGCCCGGCGTACGTGACCAACCGTCAGATCGAGTCCGCTCGTATCGCGATGACCCGTCACATCAAGCGTGGTGGAAAGGTGTGGATCAACATCTACCCCGACCGCCCGCTGACCAAGAAGCCCGCCGAGACCCGCATGGGTTCCGGTAAGGGTTCGCCCGAGTGGTGGGTCGCCAACGTCAAGCCGGGTCGCGTCCTCTTCGAGGTGGCCGGCGTCGACGAGACGCTCGCCCGCGAGGCGCTGACCCGAGCAATCCACAAGCTGCCTCTCAAGGCACGCATCATCAAGCGCGAGGAGGGCGACGCGTAATGGCGATCGGCACCAAGGAGCTCGCTCCGACTGAGCTCGACACGTTCGAAGACGCTCGACTCGTCGAGGAGCTTCGCAAGGCGAAGGAAGAGCTGTTCAACCTCCGCTTCCAGTCGGCCACCGGCCAGCTCGAGAGCCACGGACGACTCCGTGCGGTGAAGCGCGACATCGCGCGGATCTACACGGTGATCCGTGAGCGCGAGCTCGGCATCCGGGCGACCCCCGCTCCCGTCGAGGCCCCGGCCAAGGCGGCGAAGAAGACCAAGAAGGCTGCATCCAAGCCCGAGGCCGCCGAGGCGACCGAGGCCGCTGACGCCGCCGCGACCGAGGAGGCCACGAAGTAATGGCTAAGACCGAAGACAAGGTCGTCGAAGCCGGACACGAGTCGGCCGCGCACGACGTGAAGGACGCGGGAGCCCGCGGCTACCGCAAGGCCCGCCGCGGCTACGTGACCAGCGACAAGATGGACAAGACCATCGTCGTCGAGGTCGAGGACCGCGTGAAGCACCCCCTGTACGGCAAGGTCATCCGCCGTACCTCGAAGGTGAAGGCCCACGACGAGACCAACAGCGCCGGCATCGGCGACCTCGTCCTCATCAACGAGACCCGTCCCCTGAGCGCCTCCAAGCGGTGGCGTCTCGTCGAGATCCTCGAGAAGGCGAAGTAAGCCATGCTGCAGCAGGAATCACGACTCAAGGTCGCCGACAACACCGGCGCCAAGGAGCTGCTGACCATCCGCGTGCTCGGCGGTTCGAACCGTCGCTACGCAGGCCTCGGCGACGTCATCGTCGCCACGGTCAAGGATGCGATCCCCGGCGGCAACGTGAAGAAGGGTGACGTGGTCAAGGCCGTCGTCGTCCGCACGGTCAAGCAGACCCGCCGTCCCGACGGCTCCTACATCAAGTTCGACGAGAACGCCGCAGTGATCCTCAAGAACGACGGCGACCCCCGAGGTACTCGTATCTTCGGGCCGGTCGGTCGCGAGCTCCGCGACAAGAAGTTCATGAAGATCATCTCGCTGGCACCGGAGGTCATCTAGTCATGGCGAAGATCAAGAAGGGCGACCTGGTCCAGGTCATCTCCGGCCCGAGCCAGGCCCGCGGCGGAGACCGCGGCAAGCAGGGTCGTGTGATCGAGGTCCTCACCGAGAAGAACCGCGTGGTCGTCGAGGGCGTGAACTTCGTCACCAAGCACGTGCGCGTGGGTCAGACCCAGCGCGGCACGAAGACCGGTGGCATCGAGACCCACGAGGCGTCGATCCACATCTCCAACGTGGCTCTCGTCGACCCCGAGACCAAGAAGCCGACCCGTGTCGGTCACCGCAACGAGACCGTCACCAAGGACGGCGTCACCAAGACCGTTCGCGTCCGCTACGCGAAGAAGTCGGGTAAGGACCTCTGATGAGCACGACCACTGCTGCGCCTACTGGCAAAATCCAGCCGCGCCTCAAGCAGAAGTACCGCAACGAGATCGTGAAGCAGCTCACCGAGCAGTTCGGTTTCGCGAACCCCCACCAGGTCCCCGGCCTGGTCAAGGTGGTCGTGAACACCGGTGTCGGTGAGGCTGCTCGCGACAGCAAGGTGATCGACGGGGCCGTCCGCGACCTCACCGCGATCACCGGTCAGAAGCCTCAGGTCACCAAGGCCCGCAAGTCCATCGCGCAGTTCAAGCTGCGTGAGGGCCAGCCGATCGGTGCGCACGTCACCCTTCGTGGCGACCGCGCGTGGGAGTTCCTCGACCGACTGCTGTCGCTCGCCCTCCCTCGCATCCGCGACTTCCGCGGCCTGTCGGACCGTCAGTTCGACGGCAACGGCAACTACACGTTCGGTCTCCAGGAGCAGTCCGTGTTCCACGAGATCGACCAGGACAAGATCGATCGCGTCCGCGGCTTCGACATCACCGTCGTCACCACGGCCAAGACCGACGACGAGGGTCGTGCGCTCCTCCGCGCGCTCGGCTTCCCGTTCAAGTCGAACGACTAGTCCCACCCCCACCCACCAAAGGTCGGCACCCTCGGAAAGGGTGTCGAAACCAGGCGAAAGGCCACCATCATGACGATGACAGATCCGGTCGCAGACATGCTGACCAGACTGCGCAACGCCAACTCGGCGCACCACGACTCCGTCTCGATGCCTCACTCGAAGCTCAAGGCAGGCGTCGCGGAGATCCTCAAGTCCGAGGGCTACATCTCCGACTGGGCCGTCGAGGACGCCCGCGTCGGCAAGACCCTCACGCTGCAGCTCAAGTTCGGACCGAACCGTGAGCGTTCGATCGCGGGCATCAAGCGCGTGTCGAAGCCCGGACTGCGCGTGTACGCGAAGTCGACCGAGATCCCCACCGTGCTCGGTGGCCTCGGCGTCGCGATCCTGTCCACCTCCTCCGGTCTGCTCACCGACCGTCAGGCCAACAAGAAGGGCGTAGGCGGAGAAGTCCTCGCCTACGTGTGGTGATCGACGATGTCACGAATCGGACGACTTCCCATCGACATCCCCGCCGGCGTCACCGTGACGATCGACGGGCAGCAGGTCTCGGTCAAGGGCCCCAAGGGTGAGCTCCAGCTCACCGTGAAGGCCCCGATCGTCGCCCAGATCGAGGACAACCAGGTGCTCGTCACCCGTCCCGACGACGAGCGCGAGTCGCGGTCGCTCCACGGCCTGACCCGCACCCTCATCGCGAACCAGATCACCGGCGTCACCGCGGGCTACTCCAAGAGCCTCGAGGTCGTCGGCACCGGTTACCGCGTCGCGTCCAAGGGCTCGGGCGTCGAGTTCGCCCTGGGCTACTCGCACCCGATCGCCGTCGAGCCGCCGGCCGGCATCTCGTTCACGGTCGAGGGCAACAACAAGCTCACGGTCACCGGCATCGACAAGCAGCAGGTCGGTGAGGTGGCCGCCAACCTCCGCAAGCTCCGCAAGCCCGAGCCCTACAAGGGCAAGGGTGTGCGGTACGCCGGCGAGAACGTTCGCCGCAAGGCCGGAAAGAGTGGTAAGTGACCATGGCCAACAGCAGCAAGTCCGCGTCCCGCGACCGCCGTCACTCGCGTCTCCGCAAGAAGATCGAGGGCACTGCCGTCCGTCCCCGTCTCGTCGTCACCCGTTCGGCCCGTCACCTGTTCGTGCAGGTCGTCGACGACAGCAAGGGCCACACCGTGGCGTCCGCATCGACCCTTGAGGCCGACCTGCGCACGTTCGACGGTGACAAGACCGCGAAGGCGCACAAGGTCGGCGAGCTCGTCGCCGAGCGCGCCAAGTCGGCCGGTGTCGAGGCGGTCGTGTTCGACCGCGGCGGCAACCGCTACGCCGGTCGCATCGCGGCCGTCGCCGACGGAGCACGAGAGGGTGGTCTGAGCCTGTGAGCACCCCCAACACCGAGGAGCAGAACGTGGCTGGAGAAGCCCCCGTCGAGACTGCAGCCTCGACCCAGAACAACAACCAGGAGCCCCGCGAGGCGCGCCGTGGTGGTCGCGAGCGCAACCCGAACCGCGACCGCAACAACCGTGACGCCGACAAGAGCCAGTTCCTGGAGCGCGTCGTCACGATCAACCGCGTGTCGAAGGTCGTGAAGGGTGGTCGTCGCTTCAGCTTCACCGCCCTCGTGGTCGTCGGAGACGGCAACGGCCTGGTCGGCGTCGGCTACGGCAAGGCCCGTGAGGTGCCGCTGGCGATCTCCAAGGGCGTCGAGGAGGCGAAGAAGAACTTCTTCCGCGTCCCTCGCGTCGGCAACACCATCCCGCACCCCGTGCAGGGTGAGGCAGCCGCCGGTGTCGTCCTCCTCCGCCCCGCTGCGGCCGGTACCGGTGTCATCGCCGGTGGTCCGGTCCGTGCGGTCCTGGAGTGCGCCGGCATCCACGACATCCTGTCGAAGTCGCTCGGCTCGTCCAACACGATCAACATCGTCCACGCGACGGTGGAGGCGCTGAAGCAGCTCGAGGAGCCGCGCGCCGTCGCCGCCCGTCGTGGGCTCGAGTTCGACGAGGTCGCCCCGGCCCGCCTGGTGCGTGCCGAGCAGGACGCCCTCGCCGCGAAGGCAGGTGCATGATGGCCGCTCGCCTCAAGGTGACCCAGATCAAGTCCGTTATCAGCGAGAAGCAGAACCAGCGCGACACCCTCCGCAGCCTCGGGCTGAAGCGGATCGGCGATGTCGTCGTTCGTGAGGACAGCGCGGCCAACCGCGGCTACGTCCGCACGGTCGCTCACCTCGTGAAGGTCGAGGAGATTGACTAATGGCTGAAGAAGAGACCGTCGAGACCGCCAAGGCGGCCCCGAAGAAGGCTCCGGCGCGCAAGTCGGCTGCGAAGACCGCAGACGCCAAGGAGACCAAGGCCGACAAGGCCGAGGCCCCCGCGGCCCGTCCGCAGGTCCTCAAGGTCCACCACCTCCGTCCCGCCGCGGGTGCCAAGAAGGCACGGACCCGCGTCGGCCGCGGTGAGGGCTCGAAGGGAAAGACCGCAGGCCGCGGCACCAAGGGCACGAAGGCCCGGTACCAGGTCAAGGTCGGCTTCGAGGGTGGCCAGATGCCGCTGCACATGCGCACCCCGAAGCTGCGCGGGTTCAAGAACCCGTTCCGCGTCGAGTACCAGGTCGTGAACCTGGAGAAGCTCGCCGAGCTGTACCCGAACGGTGGCGACGTCACCGTGGGCGACCTGGTCGCCAAGGGTGCCGTCCGCAAGAACGAGAAGGTCAAGGTGCTCGGCGCCGGCGACATCGCGGTGAAGCTCAACGTCACCGTCGACAAGGTCTCCGGCTCGGCCGAGCAGAAGATCGTCGCGGCCGGCGGCTCGGTCAAGTAACCCCCTGGCTGGAGGTCGGACTCACCGATTCCATGCAGATCCGATAACCTACGGTGTCGGCTGTGTGAGATCGTGTGTCCGATCTCCAGCCATCTCGGCTTAATGCGCCGAGAGAATCCAGCAGGAGGCCCCTTTGTTCCAAGCCGTCGCGAGAATCTTCCGCACGCCAGACCTGCGCCGGAAGATCGGGTTCACGCTCGGCATCGTCGCGCTGTTCCGACTCGGCTCGTTCATCCCCGCCCCGTTCGTCGACTTCGGCAACGTGCAGACGTGTCTTGCCGCGAACCAGAACACCTCGGGCCTCTATGAGCTCGTCAACCTCTTCTCGGGTGGCGCGCTCCTCCAGCTCTCGATCTTCGCGCTGGGCATCATGCCCTACATCACGGCGTCGATCATCGTGCAGCTGCTCCGAGTGGTCATCCCTCACTTCGAGACCCTCTACAAGGAGGGCCAGGCCGGTCAGAGCCGCCTGACGCAGTACACGCGCTACCTCACCATCGCGCTGGGCGTGCTGCAGTCGACCACGCTCATCACGGTGGCCCGCAGCGGCGCCCTGTTCGGCACCTCCACCGTCGCGGAGTGCGGCCAGCTCATCACCAACGACGCCTGGTACGCCATCCTCCTCATGGTCATCACCATGACGGCGGGTACCGGCGTGATCATGTGGATGGGCGAGCTCATCACCGAGCGCGGCATCGGCAACGGCATGTCCCTGCTGATCTTCACCTCCATCGCCGCCCGCTTCCCCGAGTCGCTCTGGCAGATCGCGCAGTCGCGCAGCTTCGAGACCTTCCTGCTCGTCATCGTCGTCGGGCTGGCGGTCATGGTGGCCGTCGTCTTCGTCGAGCTGTCGCAACGGCGCATCCCGGTGCAGTACGCCAAACGCGTGGTCGGCAGACGCACGTACGGCGGCAACAACACGTACATCCCCATCAAGGTCAACATGGCCGGTGTGGTGCCCGTGATCTTCGCGTCGTCGCTGCTCTACCTGCCTGCGCTGATCGCGCAGTTCAACCAGCCGCAGCCCGGTCAGGAGCCGGCCGGCTGGGTGACCTGGATCAACAACTACCTCGTGCGCGGCGATCACCCGCTGTACATGCTGCTGTACTTCCTGCTCATCGTGGGCTTCACCTACTTCTACGTCGCGATCACCTTCAACCCCGAAGAGGTCGCCGACAACATGAAGAAGTTCGGTGGCTTCATCCCCGGCATCCGAGCGGGACGGCCCACGGCGGAGTACCTCGACTACGTGCTCACCCGCATCACGCTGCCGGGCTCGATCTACCTGGGTCTGATCGCCCTGCTGCCCCTCATCGCGCTGGCTGCGGTGGGCGCCAACCAGAACTTCCCGTTCGGTGGCGCGTCGATCCTGATCATCGTCGGCGTCGGTCTCGAGACGGTGAAGCAGATCGACTCCCAGCTCCAGCAGCGTCACTACGAGGGTCTGCTCCGATGAGCAGCGGTGAGGCGCTCCGACTGCTCCTCATCGGCCCTCCCGGTGCCGGCAAGGGCACCCAGGCGGCCAAGCTCTCCGAGGCGTACGGCATCCCCGCGATCTCGACGGGAGACATCTTCCGTGAGAACGTCCGCAACGAGACACCGCTGGGCGTGCAGGCCAGGGAGTTCATGGACAAGGGCCTCTACGTGCCCGACTCCCTGACCAACGACCTCGTGCGCGACAGGCTCTCGCAGCCGGATGCCCAGGCGGGCTTCCTCCTCGACGGCTACCCGCGCACGCTCCAGCAGGTCGACGAGCTCGATCGGATGCTGGGCGACGCCGACGCGTCGCTGGATGCGGTGGTCCTGCTGACGGCCGACACCGACGAGGTGGTCCGCCGCCTTCGCCAGCGGGCCCTCGAGCAGGGACGCAGCGACGACACGGAGGAGGTCATCCGCACGCGTCTCGACGTGTACGCGGAGCAGACCGCCCCGATCGTCGACGTGTACCGCAACCGGGGACTCGTGGTCGAGGTCGACGGGCTCGGCGAGATCGACGAGGTCACCGGCCGCATCATCACCGCGCTCGCCCACCGATGATCGGTCGTCGCGGCAAGGGGATCTACAAGTCGCCCGCCGAGCTGCGTGCGATGGTCGAGCCTGGCTTGGTGACCGCGGCGTCGCTCGACGCCGTGCGCGCCGCGATCCGGCCGGGCATCACCACGCTCGAGCTCGACCGCATCGCCGACGAGGTCATCCGCTCACGCGGCGGGGTGTCGAACTTCCAGATGGTCCCCGGCTACTCGCACACCGTCTGCACGAGCGTGAACGACGACGTCGTCCACGGCATCCCCGGCCCCCGGGTGCTGCAGCCGGGCGACATCGTCTCCATCGACAGCGGGGCCGACGTGAACGGCTGGAACGGCGACTCCGCGATCACGATCGTGCTCGACGATCCGGCGCACCCCGAGACGGTCGCGGCCCGGCAGCTGCTCTCCGATGTGACCGAGCAGTCCCTGTGGCACGGGATCGCGCGGCTGGCCCGCGCGAGGCACCTCAACGAGGTCGGCGAGGCCATCGAGGACTACGTCACGTCGCATCCGTCGGTGGCCGAGGGAGCGCAGTACGGCATCCTCACCGACTACATCGGACACGGGATCGGCCGGAGCATGCACGAGGAGCCACCGGTGTTCAACTACCGGGTGCGCCAGCGCGGCCCGGAGGTGAAGCCGGGTCTCGTGGTCGCGATCGAGCCCATGATCACCGCCGGCTCGGAGGAGACGTTCGTCCGCGACGACGAGTGGACGGTGGCCACCTCCGACGGCAGCATGTCGTCGCACTGGGAGCACTCGGTGGCGGTGCACGCCGACGGCATCTGGGTGCTCACCGCGGCCGACGGGGGAGCGTCAGCCCTCGCGCCGCTCGGCGTGACGCCGGTTCCGATCTCCTAGCGGCTCGTCACTCGTCCATGACCCGGACGAGCTCGTCGATGAACGCGGGGAACGTGGTGCCGCGTCGGATGATGCGCTGCACGACGTCCCGGTCGGAGAACACCTCGACGAGCTGGTCGAAGACCACCTGGAAGGCTCGGCGACCCTCCGCGCTGAACGCGATGAGGGCGATCACGGTGACCCGGTTGCCGCCCCACTGCATGGGCGTCTCGTTCACGACGATGGCGAGCGCGGTGTGGGAGGCGCTCATCGTCATCGCGTGCGGGACGGCGATGGTGTCGGTGAACGCGGTGGAGGACATCGCCTCGCGCTCGATCGCCTGCTCGACGTACTCGTCGTCGATGATGCCGAGCTCGACCATCGCGGATCCGAGGCGCCGGATCATCGTGGGCTCGTCCGGTGCCTGGAGATCCCGGAAGAACAGGCGCTCGTCGAAGTACTGGAGCAGCTCGTCCTTCAGCTGCATCCGTCGCCGATGGCGGCGGACCGCGGCGATGGCTCGCCGGATGGCCTCGACGTCGCCGTCGGTGAGGAACGGCTGCACGGTGACGACGGTGTCGCGGGCGCCCTGGACCGGGAGCGTCGTGATCACGATGTCGGACGACAGCGCCGACCAGTCGACATCGGTGCGGGTGATGGTGATGTCGACCTGGAGGTCGTCGCCGAACACCGCCTCGACGCGTTCACGCAGCCGCTCGTGGAGGTCGTAGTAGGTCGGGCTCACGATGGCGCACGTGATCCGCTCCTCGCGCCGGCTCTGCCGCTCCAGGTGCGACCCCACGTGCAGCGCGATGTAGGCGATCTCGTCGTCGTTGATCGGGATGCCCTCGCGCCGCTGGATCTGGCTGGCGATGAACACGGCGAGCTCGTAGATCATCGGGTACGAGCTCTTGATCGACCTCGTCATGGGGTTGCGGGTGTGGGCGCTCTCGTGCCCGCGCGCCACCAGGTTGCGGACGTGCAGCCCCAGGCGGACGAGGAAGTCCTCGTCGCGGAGGTCGACGAGGTACTCGTCGCTGGCCAGGGCGACGATCGAGCGCAGGGCCGCGAGATCGTCGTCGCGGAGGTAGGCCGCGGCCACGTCCTCGGTCGGCTCGTCGTGCCCGGGGGTCAGCACCCTCGTGGTCAGCAGGATCGCCAGGTACCCGAGCTCCCGGACGCCCAGACGCACGCTGAAGTGCTCGGCGACCAGCTGCTCGAGGAGTCGTTCCACCTCGGGCGGTCCACCGGGGGCGGGGGAGGGGTCCGCCGACTCGATCGACCGGTCCTTCGAGACCCGATCGACGGCGATCGCGACGTGCAGGAGCACGTTGTTGATCGAGTACTCGTTGACGAAGTAGCCGGTGGCGCCGAGCCGCTCCACCAGGTCGTCCTTGAAGCGGCCCAGCGCGGGGAAGCCGAACTCGCGCTGGATGTAGTCGAGATCGAGGAAGCCCTGCGCGCTCTGGTCGCGGAAGATGCGGCTGAGGAGGCGTCTCCTGCCGAGCTCGCTCCCCTCGAGCCGCACGCGGCTGCCGCGCCGGGCGAGCTCGAGACCGGCGTCCTCGGCGAGCATCTTGACCTTCCGGAGATCGGCCTCCACGGTCGACTCGCTGACGTACATGGCGGAGGCGAGGTCAAACACGTCGACGCCGTCGATCGACTCGCCCAGATCTCGGATGATGGCGTGCACGCGGTCGCGAGGACTGCCCGGCGCCTTCGAGGAGGAGCGGACGGCGCTCAGGAACTCCGCGTAGGCATCCCGGTTGAGCCGGTACCCGCTCGTCGAGGAGGCGATCACCTCGAGCGGCATCGCGGCCTGCTTGACGCTCGTCACGTAGCTGCGGACGCTGCGGGTCGTGACGCCCAGGCGGTCGGCGAGCTCCCCCGCGGTCACCCAGTCGTCGGCGCCCGCGAGGTAGTCGAGTAGACGTTCGTATCGCTCGCTCATGTCGCTGGTGACGGGTCAGGGCCGTCTTGCTGTGCCAGCGTACCCCGCATCCGCGGACCACTGCCCCTCCATGGGGGGAGCTCCGCCTTCCTAGGGGGCGGAAGCAACGCTGCTGGAAGCGGAGGTGGACGCGGACGCAGGATGGATCGTCGGATGCACTCGAGGAGGTGTGCGTGGAACGGGTCCTGATCGTCTGCGGTGCAGGAGCGTCGAGCACGTTCCTCGCCCTGCGCATCCGGGCCGTCGCTCGTGAGCGCGGACTCGATCTCGTCGTTGAGGCGGGCACGGTGCAGGACCTCGACGAACGACTGCCCGCGACGGACGCGCTGCTCGTGGGTCCGCACCTGGCGGACCGGTTCAGCGAGCTCGAGCAGCGGGCCGCCGAGGCGGACACCCCCGCCGGGCTGCTGCCCGCCGATGCGTTCGGCCCCGACGGAGCCGCAGCCGCCACCGACCTGCTCGGCGAGCTGCTCGCCGGCCGCCGACACCACCCGCTCGAAGCCGAGCACCACTGAAGGAGACCCCCATGGCAGAACGCACCGTCGAGATCGCCTCGACCCACGGACTTCACGCTCGCCCGGCGACGATCTTCACCCAGACCGTGGCGAAGTCCGGCATCCCCGTCCAGCTCTCCAAGGGGGAGAAGTCGGTGAACGCGGCCAGCATCCTGGGCGTGATCTCGCTCGGCGTCGAGCACGGCGACACCCTGACCCTCACCTCCGACGCCGCGGACGCGGACGCGGTGCTCGACGAGCTCGCGGCGCTGCTCGAGACGGACATGGACGCGGAGTGATGTCGGGCGACGAGGTGACGTCGACGCTGACGGGCACCGGGATCGGACGCGGCATCGCCGTCGGGACCGTGCTGCGCATGCCCGACCCGCTCCCCGAGCCCGAGGCGACGCCGTCGACCCTCGGCCCGGATGCGGAGAAGGAGCGGGCGCGCGCGTCGCTCGCCGCGACCGCGGCCGTCATCCGCCACCGGGGCGAGCGCGCCGGCGGATCGGCGAAGGACGTGCTCGAGGCGCAGGCCTTCATGGCCGAGGATCCGACGCTCGCCGACGACGTCGCCGCCCGCATCGACGGAGGCTCGACCGCCGAGCGTGCCGTCTTCGACGCCTTCGCCGCGTTCCGTGACCTGCTCGTGAGCATGGGCGGGTACATGGGGGAACGGGCGACGGATCTCGACGACGTGTCGCAGCGGGTGGTCGCACACCTCCGCGGCGTCCCCGCCCCCGGGGTCCCCGAGTCGGACACGCCGTTCGTCCTCGTCGCGCGCGATCTGGCGCCGGCCGACACCGCGCTGCTCGACCTGGAGAAGGTCCTGGCGCTCGTCACGAGCGAGGGAGGGCCGACGTCGCACACCGCGATCCTGGCCCGCGAGAAGGCGATCATCGCCGTCGTGGGAGTGGCGGGCGCCCTCTCGCTCGCCGACGGCACCGAGGTGATCGTCGACGCGGCGACCGGTCGTGTGACCCTCTCCCCGTCGGACGACGAGCGTGCGTCGGCCGTCGACCGCGCGGCCGCGGATCGTGCTGCCGCATCGGCGCCGGTCGGTCCCGGCGCGCTCGCCGACGGCACCGCCGTCCCCCTGCTGGCGAACCTCGGATCGTCGAAGGGCGCCGCCGACGCGGTGGCGAAGGGAGCCGAGGGTGTGGGCCTGTTCCGCACCGAGTTCCTCTTCCTCGACGCCGAGACCGCTCCGAGCGTCGCCGACCAGACCGCGCAGTACACCGCCCTCCTCGAGGCGTTCCCCGGCCGGAAGGTCGTGGTCCGCGCGCTCGACGCCGGCGCGGACAAGCCGCTGAGCTTCCTCAACGACTCCGCCGAGGAGAACCCGGCGCTCGGACTCCGCGGTCTGCGCGCCCTCCGTGCCAACGAGTCCGTGCTGCGTGATCAGCTGACCGCGCTCGCGGCCGCGGATGCGGCGACGGAGGCCGACCTGTGGGTCATGGCCCCCATGGTCTCCACGGTCGAGGAGACCCGCTACTTCACGCAGCTCGCGCGCGAGCTGGGTCTGAAGACGGCCGGCGTGATGGTCGAGGTGCCGTCCTCTGCGCTGCTGGCGGACCGCATCCTCGCGGTGGCGGACTTCGCCTCGATCGGCACCAACGACCTCACCCAGTACACCCTCGCCGCAGATCGGCTCCTCGGCTCCGTCGCCTCGTTCCAGGACCCCTGGCACCCGGCGGTGCTGAAGCTCGTCGGCGAGGTCGGCCGAGCGGGAGCCGAGCTCGGCAAGCCCGTCGGCATCTGCGGTGAGGCGGCCGCGGATCCGCTGCTCGCCGTGGTCCTCGTCGGACTCGGCGCGACCACCCTCTCGATGTCGCCGGCGGCCCTGGCCGACGTGCGCAGCGAGCTCGCCCGTCACACCCTCGACGAAGCCCGCCGCTTCGCCGCTCTCGCGCTCTCCGAGTCGAGCGCGGTGGAAGCGCGAGCGGCCGTCACCTCGGCTGCCGCCGGAACCTGATCCACCCTTCCCACCTGTGATCGCACCACACCACACACCAGAAACGGAGCACTCGTCATGACAACGACGTCACCACCCCAGGCAGGCGCCCAGAAGGGCGGCGGCGCGCGCGTGCGCGTCCAGCGATTCGGCACGTTCCTCTCCGGCATGGTCATGCCGAACATCCCCGCGTTCATCGCGTGGGGTCTCATCACCTCGTTCTTCATCGCGACCGGATGGCTGCCCAACGGCATCCTCGGCGGCTTCGGCAACGCCGACCTGATCGGCTGGCAGGGTGCGGCGACGGCGCTCGCGCAGGCCGACGACGGGACCACGTTCCCGCAGTACGTCGGACTCGTCAGCCCGATGATCACCTACCTCCTGCCCCTCCTCATCGCGAACACCGGTGGCCGCATGGTCTACGGCGCGCGAGGCGGTGTGGTCGGGACCATCGCGACCATGGGCGTCATCGTCGGCGCGAGCATCCCGATGTTCATCGGCGCGATGATCATGGGTCCGCTCGGCGCCTGGCTGATCAAGCAGATCGACAAGATCTGGGCCGGCAAGATCCGTCCCGGCTTCGAGATGCTGGTCGACAACTTCTCGGCGGGCATCCTCGGCTTCCTGCTGGCCCTTGCCGGGTTCTTCGGCATCGCCCCGGTGGTCGAGTTCCTCTCGAAGGCTCTCGAGGCCGGCGTGAACTGGCTGATCAGCATCGGCCTGCTGCCGCTGGCGTCGATCCTGGTCGAGCCCGGCAAGGTCCTCTTCCTCAACAACGCGATCAACCACGGTGTCTTCACCCCGCTCGGCGTGCAGCAGGTGGCGGAGCAGGGCAAGTCGATCCTGTTCCTCATCGAGGCCAACCCCGGTCCGGGCCTGGGCATCCTGCTCGCGTTCTCGATCTTCGGGATCGGCCTGGCCAAGGCCAGCGCGCCCGGCGCGATCATCATCCAGTTCTTCGGCGGCATCCACGAGATCTACTTCCCGTACGTGCTGTCGAAGCCGATCACGATCCTGGCGGCGATCGCCGGTGGCGCGACCGGCGTGGCCGTCAACGTGCTGTTCAACTCGGGCCTGCGCGCCCCGGCCTCGCCGGGCAGCATCTTCGCGGTGCTGCTGCAGACCGCGCCCGACAGCTACATCGGCGTCATCCTCTCGGTGATCTGCGCCGCCGCCGTGTCGTTCCTCGTCACCGCGGTCATCCTGCGGGCGAGCCGCAAGCGCGACCTGCTCAACGAGAACGCGGGCGACCTGTCCGCGGCGATCGCGCAGACCGAGGCGAACAAGGGCAAGGAGTCGAGCGTGCTCGGCAACCTGCGCGCCGAGGGCGTCCCCGCGGGCGACGCCGAGGCCGTGGCCGAGGAGACCTCGCTGCTCACCGACACCCGTCCCATCCGCAACATCGTGTTCGCCTGCGACGCCGGCATGGGCTCGAGCGCCATGGGCGCGTCGGTGCTGCGGAACAAGATCAAGAAGGCGGGCATCGAGGGGGTCACGGTCGTCAACAAGGCGATCGCGAACCTCGACGACGACGTCGACCTGGTCATCACGCAGCGTGAGCTCACCCCGCGCGCGCAGGAGAGGACGCCGAGCGCCGAGCACGTCTCCGTCGACAACTTCATGAACTCTCCCCGTTATGACGAAGTGGTCGACAAACTGAGAGAGCAGAACGCGCAGGCCTAGCGCGTACGAAGGAGAAGGAGATCCCCATGGCGAACGTACTCGAGCTCTCGCAGATCCGGCTCGGTGGCACGGCCACCGACCGCGACGGCGCCATCGCCGAGGCGGCGGCCATCCTCACGGAGGCCGGAGCCGTCACCCCGGAGTACCTGGACTACATGCTCCAGCGCGAGAACACCGTGTCGACCTACATGGGGAACCTCCTCGCCATCCCGCACGGCACGAACGAGGGCAAGGACACGATCCTGGAGTCCGCGCTCTCGTTCGTGCGGTACGACGAGCCGATCGACTGGGGCGGCGAGGAGGTGCGCTTCGTCGTCGGCATCGCCGGCAAGGAGAACGGGCACCTCGAGATCCTCACCAAGATCGCGATCGTGTTCAGCGAGGAGGACGACGTGGCCAAGCTCGTCGCCGCCTCGACCCCCGAGGAGGTCCTCGACCTCCTCGGTGACATCAACGACTAGGAGAACGCATGAAAGCGGTGCACTTCGGCGCCGGCAACATCGGCCGCGGATTCGTCGGGCTGATCCTCCACCGGGCGGGATACGAGGTGGTGTTCGCCGACGTGAACGCGTCGCTCATCGACGCCCTCGCGGCGGCCGACAGCTACGTCGTGCACGAGGTGGGCGAGCAGGGATCCACCGAGACCGTCACCGGCTTCCGTGCGATCAACAGCGCCACCCACGAGGAGGCGGTGGTCGCCGAGATCGCGACCGCCGACGTCGTGACGTGCGCCGTGGGTCCGACGGTGCTCCGCTTCATCGCCCCGGTGATCGCGCGGGGTCTCGCCGCGCGATCGTCCGCGCTCCCGCCCGTGACGGTGATGGCGTGCGAGAACGCCATCAACGCCACGGATGCGCTGAAGGCGGAGATCACGTCGGCCCTGGTGCCCGACGTGTCCGCCCTCTCGCGCGCGGTGTTCGCCAACACGGCGGTCGATCGCATCGTGCCGAACCAGGCGCCGGATGCCGGACTCGACGTCACGGTGGAGGACTTCTTCGAGTGGGCGATCGAGTCGGGGCCGTTCGATGCGGCGGTGCCCGACATCCCCGACGCCCACTTCGTGCCCGACCTCGCGCCCTACATCGAGCGGAAGCTCTTCACCGTGAACACGGGCCACGCCACGCTGGCCTACGCGGCCTGGGTCGAAGGGGCGTCCACCCTCTCGGAGGCGCTGGCGGTGCCGTCGGTGTTCGCGGCGGTGAAGGGCGTGCTGCAGGAGACGAAGGCTCTGCTCGTGGCCAAGCACGAGTTCGACCCCGCGACGCAGGAGGCGTACCTCGAGAAGAACCTCATCCGCTTCGCCAACCCCTACCTGACCGACACCCCCGAGCGCGTCGGCCGGCAGCCGCTCCGGAAGCTCAGCCGCCACGAGCGGTTCATCGGCCCCGCGGCCGAGCTGGCGGAACGCGGCCTGCCGTTCACGGCGCTGCTCACGGCGGTCGCCGACGCCCTCCGCTTCGACCCGGCGTCCGACCCGCAGAGCGCCGAGCTCGCGACCCTGCTCGGGACGCTCTCGGCCGAGGAGTTCACGGCGCAGGTCACGGGCCTCGAGGAGTCCCACCCCCTCTTCCCCCACGTCGTCTCCACCGTCGCCGCCGTCCAGTCCGCCCGCTGACCTCGGCCGCGGCCTGGGCGGCGGTCAGAGGGAGGCGCGGAAGGCGGCGGGGGAGAGGCGCTCGCGGGTGGTGAACCAGGCGGTGAAGTTCGACGGGTCGCTGAACCCGAGGGAGGCGCCGACGCGGGCGACGGGCAGCTCCGTGTGGGCGAGGAGGCGCTTGGCCTCCAGGAGGATGCGTTGGTCGACCACCTCCTTCGGGCTCGCGCCGGTGGCCGTGCGGGTCGCCCGGGAGAGCGTGCGCACCGAGTAGCCCAGGCGCGAGGCGTAGCCGGCCACGTTGTGCTCCACCGCGAAGTCGCGCTCGACGGCGTCGCGGAACGCGAGGTAGGCCTCGGACCCGGCCGACACCGGTTGAGTCGTGGTGGTGCCGGCCAGGCGAAGCAGGAGCGCCTCGAGCGCGTGGCGGGAGGCGGCGCGCCTGGCCTCGCTGCGGATGCAGCCGCCGACCGCCTCGTGCGAGGTGCGCAGCACGCTCACCAGGGCCGAGACGTCTGCCCAGGCCGCGTCGTCGAGCCGCCAGAAGCGGGGGCCGGAGGGCTGCTCGACCGACGCCAGCGCATCCGTCGCCGGGTCGACCACGCCGGCGGGGAAGATCACGGCGGTGGCATCGAGGTCGCTGAGGTCGCCCCAGCGCTGCACCTGACCGGGCCGGGCCCAGAGGACGGTGCGCGGGCCCAGCTCGTGCTCGGTGAAGTCGAGCATGTGCGTCGACGCCCCGGAGGCGACCACGAGGAGGAGGTGGAACTCCACGCGCTGAGGCGCCCGGAACCGAGTCGGGTCGAGCGCGGCCCGCATCGCGGAGATCGGGCTCGCCTCCACCTCGTACTCGCGGCCGGAGCGCGGCGAGTAGGCGATGCGCTCGATGAGGGAGTGTCCCGAATCCACCATGTCCTGTCCAACCGCGACCGCGCGGATCCTCTTCCCGGGGAGAAGAATCGGATGCGGTCAAGCTAGAGAGAGAAGGACGACCGTGACGAGCATCGCCATCATCGGAGGCACCGGCTACACCGGGAGCAACATCGCGCGCGAGGCGCTGAGCCGGGGGATCGAGGTGACCTCGGTGTCGCGGCACGAGCCCGCAGAGCCGATCGAGGGGGTCCAGTACCTGACGGGCGACATCGCCGACCAGGCTCTGCTCGAGCGGGTCGCCGCCGACCACGACGTCGTCGTGATCGCCATCCACGCCGTCGACGGCGACAACGCGCCCGTGCTCCTGCCCCTCACGCCCGCGATCGCCGGTGCGGCGAAGCAGGGCGGAGCGCGCCTCGGCGTCGTCGGCGGCGCCGGCAGCTCGTTCGTCGCGGAGGGCGGACCGCGCCTCCTCGACACCGCGGAGTTCCTCGACGCGTGGAAGCCCGAGGCGTCCAGCCACGCCGAGGTGCTCCAGTGGCTGCAGGCGAACGGCGGCGATCTGGAGTGGTTCTACGTCAGCCCCGCCGCGCTCTACGGCTCGTTCGCCCCGGGCGAGACCACCGGCGAGTACCGCACGAACGGCGACGTGCTCGTCACGAAGGAGGACGGCTCGTCGGAGATCTCCGGCACCGACTTCGCCCTCGCGTTCGTCGACGAGATCGTGGAGCCGAAGCACACCGGCCGGAGGTTCACCGTCGGCCACTGAGCGGCATTGCACTTCGCGGCGTGATGGAGTAAAGCGCTCCTTGCGCCGCGAAGGCGTTTAACGTAAGCTCGATGTTTGGTGTTTTCGGGCGTTCGCGCCTGCGCGAATCGCGTCCGGACACTCGCAAGACCAGCACAGACTACAACAGCGACAGTGAGGCTATGGCCAAGAAAGACGGCGTCATCGAGATCGAGGGCTCAGTCCTCGAGGCTCTCCCGAACGCGATGTTCCGGGTGGAGCTCACCAACGGACACAAGGTCCTCGCACACATCTCCGGCAAGATGCGGCAGCACTACATCCGCATCCTCCCCGAGGACCGTGTGATCGTGGAGCTGAGCCCGTACGACCTGACCCGTGGCCGGATCGTCTACCGCTACAAGTAGGCCTGGGGCCGGAAAGTAACGGCTCCGCCCGCGCGGAGTACGAGGACAGCGAGAGAAGAAGAATCATGAAGGTCAACCCCAGCGTCAAGCCCATGTGCGAGCACTGCCGCGTGATCCGTCGCAACGGACGCGTCATGGTGATCTGCAAGAGCAACCCGCGTCACAAGCAGCGCCAGGGCTGAGCCCCTACCGCAGCATCCACAACTGAACACGAACCAGCAGTCCCGAGAGGTCCGCGCCAGCGCGGACCGACTCCTCCGGTGGGAGGCCGGGGCACAGGGACTGCTCCACACCTCCCACTCATCATGAGGAGAATGCCGTCATGGCACGTCTGGCAGGCGTCGACATCCCCCGCGAGAAGCGCGTGGAAGTCGCACTCACCTACATCTACGGAGTCGGCCGCACCCGCGCGCTGAAGACTCTCGAGGAGACCGGCATCAGCGGAGACATCCGCGTGAAGGACCTCACCGACGACCAGCTCGTCGCCCTCCGCGACCACATCGAGGGCAACTTCAAGGTGGAGGGTGACCTTCGCCGCGAGGTCGCCGCCGACATCCGCCGCAAGGTCGAGATCGGATCGTACGAGGGCATCCGCCATCGCAAGGGCCTCCCGGTCCGCGGTCAGCGCACCAAGACCAACGCTCGCACCCGCAAGGGCCCGAAGCGCACCGTCGCCGGCAAGAAGAAGGCCGGCCGCTGAGCCGCCGACACCACAGGATCTGAGGAGACCACTACATGGCTACCCCCAAGTCGGCTGTCCGCAAGCCGCGCAAGAAGGAGAAGAAGAACGTCGCCGTGGGCCAGGCCCACATCAAGTCGACGTTCAACAACACGATCGTCTCGATCACCGACACCACCGGTGCGGTCATCAGCTGGGCGTCGTCCGGCGGCGTGGGCTTCAAGGGCTCCCGCAAGTCGACCCCGTTTGCTGCTCAGCTCGCTGCCGAGTCGGCCGCGCGCCAGGCGCAGGAGCACGGCATGAAGAAGGTCGACGTGTTCGTCAAGGGCCCGGGTTCGGGCCGCGAGACCGCGATCCGCTCGCTCCAGGCCGCCGGCCTCGAGGTGGGCTCGATCAACGACGTGACGCCGCAGGCCCACAACGGCTGCCGTCCGCCGAAGCGCCGCCGCGTCTGAGTTGTCGTCCAGCCCGCCGGGTGCCCTGCGCATCCGGCGGGCCGCTCGCGTCTCGCGAGAACCTCCGCCTCTCCCCGACAACTCCATACTTCGATCGGGCCAGCCACCCGGTTGTATCGCAAAGCGTCATATAGCGGACGCTTGGCCGAAAGGAATACACAGTGCTCATCGCACAGCGCCCCACCCTCACCGAGGAGAACATCTCGGAGTTCCGCTCGCGCTTCGTCATCGAGCCGCTCGAGCCCGGCTTCGGCTACACCCTCGGCAACTCGCTCCGTCGCACCCTCCTGTCGTCGATCCCCGGCGCCGCCGTGACGAGCATCCGCATCGACGGCGTGCTCCACGAGTTCTCGACGATCCCCGGTGTCAAGGAGGACGTCACCGAGATCATCCTGAACATCAAGCAGCTGGTGGTCTCGAGCGAGCACGACGAGCCCATCACCGCCTACCTGCGCAAGCACGCGTCGGGTGAGGTCACCGCGGCCGACATCTCGGCTCCGGCGGGCGTGGAGATCCACAACCCCGACCTCGTGATCGCGACCCTCAACGACAAGGCCAAGTTCGAGCTCGAGCTCATCATCGAGCGCGGCCGCGGCTACGTGTCGGCCACCCAGAACCGCAGCGAGTTCTCCGAGGCGGGCCAGATCCCGATCGACTCGATCTACTCGCCCGTCCTCAAGGTGACCTACCGCGTCGAGGCGACCCGTGCCGGTGAGCGCACCGACTTCGACCGCCTCGTGGTCGACGTCGAGACCAAGCCGGCCATCACGCCGCGCGACGCGATCGCCTCGGCGGGTCGCACGCTCGTCGAGCTGTTCGGTCTCGCCCGCGAGCTCAACACCGCGGCCGAGGGCATCGAGATCGGCCCCGCGCCGGTCGACGCCGTGCTCTCCAGCGAGCTGTCGGTGCCGATCGAGGACCTCGACCTCTCGGTCCGCTCCTACAACTGCCTCAAGCGCGAGGGCATCAACACGGTCTCCGAGCTGGTCGCCCTCTCCGAGACGCAGCTGATGAACATCCGCAACTTCGGTCAGAAGTCGGTCGACGAGGTGAAGGACAAGCTCGTCGAGCTCGGCCTGTCGCTGAAGGACAGCGTGCCCGGCTTCGACGGCGCGCACTTCTACGGCGGATACGACGACGAGAACGTCTGATCTGACGTTCGACCGAGCTTTTCACTGACGTAAAACCTGGAGAGAGATCAATGCCCAAGCCGACCAAGGGACCCCGCCTCGGAGGCGGACCGGCGCACGAGCGCCTGCTCCTCGCGAACCTCGCTGCCGCGCTGTTCACGCACAAGAGCATCAAGACCACCGAGACGAAGGCCAAGCGCCTGCGTCCGCTGGCCGAGCGCCTCATCACCTTCGCCAAGCGTGGCGATCTGCACGCCCGTCGTCGTGTCCTCGCCGTGATCGGCGACAAGAACGTCGTCCACGAGCTCTTCACCGAGATCGCTCCGCTGGTCGCCGAGCGTGAGGGCGGCTACACCCGCATCACCAAGCTCGGCTTCCGCAAGGGCGACAACGCCCCCATGGCGCAGATCGAGCTCGTGCTCGAGCCGGTCGTGAAGAAGAACGCGTCGAAGCCGGCGCGCTCGAAGGCCGCAGCGGCTTCGGCCGCCCCGGTCGAGGAGGCCCCCGCCGAGGAGACCGCCGCCGAGGACACCACCGCCCCCGAGGCGGAGGAGACCGAGGCCGCCGAGGCGCCTGCCGCCGAGGAGACCACCGCCGACGAGACCGAGGCTCCGGCCGAGGCCGCCGACGAGAAGGCCGACGAGACCAAGTAGTCTCGCTCGCTCACGAACGCCCCGCATCCGGACGTGGATGCGGGGCGTTCGTCGTTTCCTAGACTGACGGGATGGACTCGATGCGCGTGAGGCTCGACATCGCGTACGAGGGGACCGACTTCAGCGGGTGGGCCAGGCAGCCCACGCTCCGTACCGTGCAGGGTGTGCTCGAGTCGGTGCTCGCCACGCTGTTCCGGCGGCACGAGCCGGCCCCGCTGCTCACGGTGGCGGGGCGGACGGATGCGGGTGTGCACGCGAGCGGGCAGGTGGCCCATGTGGATCTCACCGCCGACCAGCTCGGCAGCCTCCGTCGACGCCACGACGTCGACGCGAGCCCGGACGCACTGGCGTCGAAGCTCGCCGCGCGGATGAACGGCGTGCTCGGAGCCGACTCCGACGTCGTCGTCCTCGGGAGCACCATGGCCCCGGCGGGGTTCGACGCGCGGTTCTCCGCGGTCTGGCGCCGCTACGAGTTCCGGGTGGCGGATGCGGACACCCCTCGCGACCCGCTGGAGCGGCGCCGCACGGTGCGGCATCCCACGCGCCTCGACGTGGACGCGATGGACAGCGCCGCGCGGGCCCTCCTCGGGCTCCACGACTACGCCACGTTCTGCAAGCCGCGCGAGGGGGCCACGACCATCCGCACGCTCCAGGAGTACGGCTGGCTTCGCGACGACCGGGGTGTGCTGATCGCCCGCCTCCAGGCCGACGCGTTCTGCCACAGCATGGTGCGGGCGCTCGTCGGGGCGGCGGTGGCCGTCGGCGACGGCTCGCTGACGGGGGAGCGGCTCGTCGAGCTCCGCGACGACCGGATGCGCACCAGTGCGTTCCTCGTGATGCCCGCGAAGGGGCTCACGCTCACGGAGGTCGGATACCCGGCAGCGGACGAGCTGGCCCGCCGCGCCGAGCAGACGCGAGCGCGGCGCGAGCTCGACTGATCGGGTCGCGGTGCCGGTCGCCCGCCGTTTGACCGGATCCCACCGATCGCGTACTCTTGATCTTTGGTGTGCGCCCGGCGCGCATCCGTAGTTGAGCCCTCCACCGGACGGTTCCCCTCGATCCGAGGGCAATCTCCACCGGAGCGGGATTCACGAACCCCTCACTCGAACAGAAAGCAGCACTACTGTGACGCGCACCTACACCCCCAAGGCCGGCGAGATCACGCGCGGCTGGGTCGTGATCGACGCCACCGACGTCGTCCTCGGCCGTCTGGCGAGCCACGCGGCCGCCATCCTCCGCGGGAAGAACAAGGCGACCTTCACGCCTCACGTCGACACCGGCGACTTCGTCATCATCGTCAACGCCGACAAGGTCGTCCTGACCGGCTCCAAGGCGGAGAAGAAGCTCGCCTACCGTCACTCGGGCTACCCGGGCGGCCTCAAGGCGGTCTCCTACACCGAGCTGCTCGAGAAGAACCCGGCCCGCGCCGTCGAGAAGGCCATCCGCGGCATGCTGCCGAAGACGTCCCTCGGTCGCGACCAGTTCCGCAAGCTCAAGGTCTACACCGGCCCGGAGCACCCGCACGCTGCTCAGCAGCCCACGCCCTACACCCTCGACCAGGTCGCCCAGTAGCGCCAGGCCCCTAGACACAAGACTTAAGGACTGAATCACCGTGGCGAAGATCGCAGACCAGATCGACGTGGCTCCTGAGAGCTACAGCACCGAGACCCCGGCCGAGGAGGCGCCCCGCGCCCCCCGCGCCGTCCTGAACGTGTCGGGCGCGGCCGTCGGCCGCCGCAAGGAGGCCATCGCTCGCGTGCGCCTCGTCCCCGGCTCGGGCACCCTCACCATCAACGGCCGCGCGTTCGAGGACTACTTCCCGAACAAGCTGCACCAGCAGCTGATCACCGACCCGTTCAAGGTGCTCGACCTCATCGGCTCGTACGACGTGACCGCCAGCATCTCCGGTGGCGGCCCCTCGGGTCAGGCCGGCGCGCTGCGTCTCGCCATCGCCCGTGCGCTGAACGAGATCGACCGCGAGAACAACCGCCCCACCCTGAAGAAGGCGGGCTTCCTCACGCGCGACGCCCGCGTCATCGAGCGCAAGAAGGCCGGTCTCAAGAAGGCGCGCAAGGCCTCGCAGTTCTCCAAGCGCTGATCCGCGCTCGGTCTACGCTGTAGCCTATGGCTCGCCTCTTCGGCACCGACGGTGTCCGTGGACTCGCGAACCAGGACGTCACGGCCGATCTCGCACTGCGCGTCGCCCAAGCGGGTGCACGCGTGCTGGGTTCCCCAGCCCGCGAGATCGGCCGTCGTCCTGTCGCGGTCGTCGCACGTGATCCACGCCAGTCGGGTGACTTCATCGCCGCCGCCGTCGCGGCGGGCTTCGCCGCTTCCGGCGTCGACGTGCTCGACGCGGGCGTGCTCCCCACGCCCGCGGCGGCGTATCTGATCGCCGACATCGATGCGGACTTCGGCGTCGTCGTCTCGGCGTCGCACAACCCCGCGCCCGACAACGGCATCAAGTTCTTCGCCTCTGGAGGGAAGAAGCTCCCGGACGAGGTCGAGGAGCAGATCGAGGCCGCGCTCGAGCTTCCGCCCCTCGCCCCGCTGGGTGGCGAGGTGGGGCGCATCCGCCGCTTCGCCGACGCCGAGGACCGCTACGTGGTCCACCTCCTAGGGACGCTGCCGCACCGGCTCGACGGCATCCACGTCGTGCTCGACTGCGCCCACGGAGCGGCCGCGGGGGTGTCTCCCGAGGCGTTCGCCGTCGCCGGTGCGACGGTCACCGTGATCGGGAACGACCCCGACGGGATGAACATCAACGACGGGGTGGGATCGACGCACCTCGAGGAGCTCGCGGCCGCCGTGGTCGCCGCGGGAGCCGACGTCGGCATCGCGCACGACGGCGACGCCGATCGCTGCCTCGCGGTCGACGCCACGGGCGCCGTCGTCGACGGCGACCAGATCATGGCGATCCTCGCCGTGGCGCTCGATCAGCGCGGTCTCCTCCGGGAGCGCACCCTGGTGGCGACGGTGATGAGCAACCTCGGGCTGAAGCGCGCCATGGCCGAGCACGGGATCTCGATGCTCGAGACCAAGGTGGGCGATCGCTACGTGCTCGAGGCCATCAACGAGGGCGCCTACAGCCTCGGCGGCGAGCAGTCGGGGCACATCATCTTCGCCGATCACGCCACGACCGGCGACGGGATCCTCACCGGTCTGCAGCTGGTGAGCCGCATGGCTCAGACGGGGTCGTCGCTCGCGGAGCTCGCGTCGGTGATGAAGGTGTACCCGCAGACGCTGGTGAACGTGCGCGGGGTCGACCGCGACGGCGTGGCGACCGATGCCGTGCTCGCGCGGGCGGTCGCCGAGGCCACCGCCGACCTCGGCGACACCGGCCGCGTGCTGCTGCGCCCTTCCGGGACCGAGCCGCTCGTCCGCGTGATGGTGGAGGCGGGCGACCAGTCGACCGCCGACCGCGTCGCCGGCGAGCTGGCCGAGGTGGTGCGTCAGCGGCTCTCGACGGGCGTCGAGCGCTCCTGAGGCGCGTGTCCGCTCCTCGGGGCGCGGGCAAGCACCGTCCGCCCCGGCGGATCGGGTCGGGCGTCACACCTTGCGAAGCAGGACGTGCTTGACGGTGTGGTCCGACTCCTTGCGGAGGACGAGGGTGGCGCGCGACCGGGTGGGCCGGATGTTGGCCATCAGGTTCGGCAGGTTGATCGACTCCCAGATGGAGCGGGCCGTGGCCCTCGCCTCGGCCTCGCTCAGGCTGGCGTACCGGTGGAAGTACGACGACGGGTTCGCGAACGCGCCGCGCTGGAGGTCGAGGAACCGGTTGACGTACCAGCGCTCGAGGTCGCTGGTGCGCGCATCCACGTAGATCGAGAAGTCGAACAGGTCGCTCACCGCGAGGTTGCCCCGCAGGGGCGGCTGGAGCACGTTGAGCCCCTCGACGATGAGGATGTCGGGCTGGCGCACGACGATCTGGGCCTCGGGCACGATGTCGTAGCTCAGGTGCGAGTAGAACGGCGCGCGCACCTCGGCGACGCCGCTCTTCACGGCGCTGACGAAGCGCAGCAGGCTCCGCCGGTCGTAGGACTCCGGGAAGCCCTTCCGGTTCATGATGCCGCGGCGCTGCAGCTCAGCATTGGGATAGAGGAAGCCGTCGGTCGTGATCAGCTCCACGCGAGGTGTGTCCGACCAGCGGGCGAGCAGCTCGCGGAGGAGCCGGGCGATGGTCGACTTCCCCACGGCGACCGACCCGGCCACCCCGATGACGAAGGGCGTGCGGCTCGAGTGCTCGCCGAGGTAGCCGCGAGTCGAGTCGTAGAGGGCCCGGGCGTTGGAGGCGTAGAGGTTGATCAGGCGCGTCAACGGGAGGTAGACCTCCGAGACCTCGCGCATGTCGAGGGGGTTCCCGAGTCCGCGCAGCTGGACGATCTCGGTCTCCTGGAGCGGGAGCGGCGTCGACGGAGCCAGGGATGCCCAGTGGGCTCTGCCGATCTCCACGAACGGACTGAGCCCCTGGCCGGCCTGGTTCACGGACTCGCCCATAGGCTCTCCATTCTGCCCGATCGCGCGCCCGGCGGATGCTCGGGGAGGCCGCTATAGGCTCGACCGCATGTGTGGCATCGTGGGTTACGTCGGACCGAAGAGCAGCCTCGAGGTGCTGCTGGGGGGCCTCCGTCGCCTCGAATATCGCGGGTACGACTCGGCGGGCGTCGCCGTCATCGCCGACGACGGGCAGCTGGTGACGAGGAAGCGCGCCGGCAAGCTCGCGGTCCTCGAGTCCGACCTCGCCGCGGTGCCGCTGCCCGAGGGCACGACCGGCATCGGACACACCCGGTGGGCGACCCACGGCGGCCCGACCGACGTCAACGCGCATCCGCACCTGTCCGCCGACGGACGGATCGCGCTGATCCACAACGGCATCATCGAGAACTTCGCCTCGCTCAAGCAGGAGCTGGTCGACGCCGGCTGCACGTTCGATAGCGAGACCGACACCGAGGTCGCCGCGAAGCTGCTCGGACGCGAGTACGAGCAGGGCGACGGCATCGCGGCCGCGCTCGCCCGCGTCGTCGCGCGTCTCGAGGGCGCCTTCACGCTGCTCGCGGTGCACCAGGACGAGCCGGGTGTCGTCGTGGGCGCGCGCCGCAACTCCCCGCTCGTGATCGGGCTCGGCGAGGGCGAGAACTTCCTCGGGTCCGACGTCGCCGCGTTCGTGGAGCACACCCGCCGCGCGGTGGCGATCGGGCAGGACCAGATCGTGGTCATCACCCCCGACTCGGTCACGGTCACCGACTTCGAGGGCGGACCGGTCGAGGTCCACGAGTTCGAGGTCTCCTGGGACGCCTCCGCCGCCGAGAAGGGCGGATGGTCGAGCTTCATGGCCAAGGAGATCAGCGAGCAGCCCGAGGCCGTCGCGAACACGATCCGCGGCCGCGTGGTCGACGAGCAGGTCGTGCTGCCCGAGCTCGAGGGCCTCGACGAGGTGCTGACCGACATCGACCGCATCATCATCATCGCCTGCGGGACCGCGAGCTACTCGGGCCTGGTCGGGAAGTACGCGATCGAGAAGTGGGCCCGCGTCCCCGTCGAGGTCGAGCTCTCCCACGAGTTCCGCTACCGCGACCCCGTCCTCAGCGAGCGCACCCTGGTGGTCTCGATCAGCCAGTCGGGCGAGACGATGGACACGCTGATGGCCGTGAAGTACGCGATCGCCAACGGCGCGCGCACCCTCTCCATCTGCAACACGCAGGGCGCCACCATCGCCCGCGAGTCGGATGCGGTCGTCTACACGCACGCCGGCCCCGAGGTCGCCGTCGCCTCGACGAAGGCGTTCGTCGCGCAGATCACCGCGCTGTACCTGTTCGGCCTCCACCTCGCGCGCCTGCGCGGCACCGTCGAGCAGGGCCGAGCCGCCGAGCTCGTGGCCGAGCTCCGGGCCGTCCCCGACAAGATCGCGAAGGTGCTGGAGTCCGCCGACGAGATCGATCAGCTCGCCCGGTGGATGTCCGACAGCCGCGCCGTGCTGTTCCTCGGCCGGCACGTGGGCTACCCGATCGCGCTCGAGGGCGCGCTCAAGCTCAAGGAGCTCGCGTACATCCACGCCGAGGGCTTCGCCGCGGGAGAGCTCAAGCACGGCCCCATCGCCCTCATCGAGCCCGGACAGCCGGTCTTCGTGGTGGTGCCCTCGCCGCGCGATCCCGGTTCGCTGCACTCGAAGGTGGTCTCGAACATCCAGGAGATCCGCGCTCGTGGAGCCCGGGTGCTCGCGGTGGCCGAGGAGGGCGACGTCGCGGTGCTGCCGTTCGCCGACGAGGTCATCCGCATCCCGCTTGCCGCCCCGCTGTTCGAGCCCCTGCTGACGGTCGTCCCGCTGCAGCTGTTCGCGATGTCGCTCGCGACGGCCAAGGGCCTCGACGTCGACCAGCCCCGCAACCTCGCCAAGTCGGTCACCGTCGAGTGACGCCGTGATCGTCGGAGTGGGTGTCGACATCGTCGACGTGGCGCGGTTCGGGCGGTCACTCGACCGGACGCCGCGCCTCGAGGAGCGGCTGTTCGCCGAGGGCGAACGCGGACGTCCCGTGCGGTCGCTCGCCGGACGCTTCGCGGCGAAGGAGGCCCTCATCAAGGCCGTCGGCCACTCGACCGGCTTCCGGTGGCACGACATGAGGGTGGTCTCCGACGCGGAGGGCAACCCGGGCTTCGAGCTCACGGGCGGCGTGGCCGAGGCGCTCGCGGCGCTGGGCGCCACGCGGGTGCACCTGAGCATGAGCCACGACGGCGGCTCCGCCTGCGCGTTCGTGGTCGCGGAGACGACACCGTGAGCGAGACGACGGCGGGTCGACCCGTCCCCGGACACCCCGCGCTCCGACGCGCGGTCGTCGACCTGAGCGCGGTGGCCTCGAACGTCGAGCGGATCTCGCGCATCGTCGACGGCGCCCAGATCATGGCCGTGGTGAAGGCCGACGGATACGGGCACGGCGCCGTCCCGGTCGCCCGCACCGCTCTCGAGGCGGGAGCGACCTGGCTCGGCACGGCGGACGTCGGTGAGGCGCTCGCGGTGCGGGCGCAGATCGCCGACGCGCCGATCCTCGCCTGGCTGCACGATGCCGATCCGCGCTTCGACGAGGCGGTGGAGCGCGGCATCGCGATCGGAGCCAGCTCCGCGCTCCATCTCGAGCGCGCCGCGGCGGCGGCGTCCGCGACCCGGGCGCGGCCCGCCTCCGTGCACCTCAAGGTCGACACGGGCCTCGGCCGCAACGGCATCCCGCGCCGGGAGTGGGAGAGCGTGTTCGACCGGGCGCGCGAGCTCGAGCTGGAGGGGCGGGTGAGCGTCGACGGCCTGTTCAGCCACCTCTCCAACGCCGACCCCGTCGAGGACGGTCTCCAACTCGACGCCTTCCGCGAGGCCGAGGGGCTGGCGCAGGCCGCCGGCCTCGAGCCGCAGCTGCGTCACATCGCCGCGACGGCGGCGGCGCTGCGGCTGCCGCAGACGCGACTCGACCTCGTCCGCATCGGGATCGGGCTGTACGGGTTGTCGCCGTTCGACGACGAGAGCCCTCGCCGGCTCGGCCTCCGGCCGGCCCTCAGGCTCGAGTCGAGGCTCATCTCGGTCAAGCGCGTGAAGGCGGGGACCGGCGTCTCCTACGGCTACACCTACCGCGCCGAGCAGCCCACCACGCTGGGCCTCGTGCCCCTCGGCTACGCCGACGGCATCCCGCGCCACCTGTCGAACACCGGCTCGGTCGAGGTCGGGGGCCGACAGCGGCGGATCGTCGGCAGGATCGCCATGGACCAGTTCGTCGTCGACCTCGGCGACCACAGGGCCTCGGTGGGGGATCTCGTGACCCTCTTCGGCGATCCGGCGACCGGAGCCCCGAGCGCGTTCGACTGGGCGCAGGCGGCCTCGACGATCAACTACGAGATCGTGACCCGGCTCGGCGGCCGTGTGGTGAGGGAGTACGCATGACCGGGCACGACCGGGCGACACCGCGTCGCGCCGCTGTCATCGACCTCGACGCCTTCCGGCACAACGTACGGACGCTCGCGGCGCTCGCGGCGCCCTCCGAGACCATGCTCGCCGTCAAGGCGAACGCCTACGGGCACGGGATGGTGCCCCTGGCGTACGCCGCCCTCGAGGCCGGCGCAGGGTCGCTCGCCGTGCTCGACATCCCCGCGGCCCTCGCGCTCCGCGAGGCGGGCATCACCGCGCCGATCTTCGCCTGGATGCACGACGTGGGCTCCGACTTCGGGGCGGCGGCGGAGGCCGACATCGACCTCGGCATCTCCGGCGTCTGGCAGCTCGACGCCCTCGCCGCGGCGGGCGCCTCGCGGGCGCCTCGCGTCCACCTCAAGATCGACACCGGACTGAGCCGCAACGGCGCCACGACCGAGGACTGGCCCGGGCTCGTCCGCGCCGCGCTCGACTACGACGCCCAGGGTGTCGTCCGTCTGCACGCGGCGTGGTCGCACCTCGCCGACGCGTCTCCCGCCGACGACGCCGAGTCGCTCCAGCGGCTCCGCGCGGCCGTCGAGGTGGCGGAGGGACTCGGCGCGCGCTTCGAGCGCCTGCACCTCGCGGCGAGCTCGGCAGGCATCCGCGAACCGGAGGCCAGGCTCGACCTGGTGCGCTTCGGCATCGCCGCCTACGGCATCTCGCCGTTCGACGACGTCGACGGGCGGGGTCTGGGACTGCGCCCGGTGATGACACTCAAGGCCCCGGTGGCCGCGGTCAAGCGCGTCGAGGCCGGGCACGGCGTCTCGTACGGCTTGACCTACCGGACCGACAGCGACTCCACGCTCGCGCTCGTCCCGCTCGGGTACGCCGACGGCATCCCGCGCATCGCGACGGGCCACGGCACCGTCTGGATCCGCGGACGCCGCTACCCGATCGCGGGCCGCATCGCGATGGACCAGTTCGTGGTCGACGTCGGCGACGCCGAGGTCGCGGTCGGTGACGAGGTGGTGGTGTTCGGCGAGGGTGACCGCGGCGAGCCCACCGCGGAGGACTGGGCCGGCTACGCACAGACCATCGGCGACGAGATCGTCGCCCGGGTCGGTCCCCGCGTCGACAGGCTCTACGTGGGTGCACGACCGGAGGGCATGCCCGAGGCGATCCGCCTGGAGCGTCCGTGAGTCGGTCGACGTCATCCGGCGCGGGGATGGGCGATGCCGAGGTCATCGAGGTCGCGACTCCGGAGGCGATGGAGGCGCTCGGTGGCTCTGTCGCCCGGATGCTGCGGGCCGGCGACGTCCTGGTGCTCTCGGGAGACCTGGGCGCCGGGAAGACCACGTTCACACGCGGTCTCGGGGAGGCGCTCGGCGTCCGCGGGCCTGTGACGAGCCCGACGTTCGTGCTGGCCAGGACGCATCCGAACCTCGGGGACGGTCCCGCGCTCGTGCACGTCGACGCCTACCGTCTCGACAGCGCGCTCGAGCTCGACGACCTCGACATCGACTTCGCGCGGTCGGTCGTGGTGGTGGAGTGGGGCGAGGGGCTCATCGAGGCCCTCGCCGAGTCGTATCTCGCCGTGCGCATCGACCGGCCGCACGGCGCGGCTCCGGTCCTCGGATCGTCGGCCTCCGAGGGGGAGGAGCCCATCGAGCCGCGCTCGGTCACCGTCCGCCGAGTGGGGCCGCGCTGGCTGTGACCCCTCTGCGGGACGCGGCGTTAGGCTCGAGGGGTGCTGCTCTCCCTCGATACCTCGGCCGGATCGTCGGCCGCGGTGCTCGACGGCGCTGACGTCGTCGCCGAGCGCTCCGTCGCCGACACCATGCGCCATGCCGAGGTGGTGGGCGCACTCATCGCGGGCGTGCTCGACGACGCCGGTGCGACGCCGCGCGACATCGAGGACGTCGTCGCCGGCATGGGCCCCGGCCCGTTCACCGGGCTCCGCGTCGGCATCGCCGCGGCCAAGGCGTTCGCCTTCGGGATCGGCCGGAGCATCCTCCCGGTCGTGAGCCACGACGCCGTCGCCTTCGAGGCGTGGCACTCCGGGGCTCGCGGGCCTCAGCTCGTGGTGACGGATGCGCGCCGCCGGGAGGTCTACTGGTCGGCCTACGTGCTCGACGAGTCGGGTGCCCACCGCGTGGACGGGCCCGGACTGTCGCGGCCCGACGACCTGCCGCATCCGGACGCCGCGCGCATCGACGCCGCCGTGGTCTCCGCGGGCGCGCTCGGTCGCGTGGCGGTGGAGCGGGCGCGCGCGGGCGCAGCTCCCGAGCCCGACGAGGCGCTGTACCTCCGATCGCCCGACGTGACCCTCTCCGCCGGCCGCAAGCGGGTCACCGCGTGAGCGTCGAGCTGAGAGCGGCGACGCTCGACGACCTCGACGACGTCATGGCCCTCGAGACCTCCACCTTCACGACCGACGCCTGGTCGCGGGAGTCGATGGCCGCGGAGCTCGCGAGCGCGCACTGCCGTTACGTGGTCGCCGTCGACGACGACGGCGCCTTCGCCGGGTACGGGGGAGTCCTCGTGCCGGCCGGGTCGAAGGACGCCGACATCCAGACCATCGCCGTCGCGCCGGAGAGGCGCGGTACCGGCCTCGGACGCCGCCTCATGGAGCGTCTCCTGGCCGAGGCCGTCGACCGCGGGGCCCGCGAGGTCTTCCTCGAGGTCCGGGCCGACAACCCCGTGGCGCAGGCGCTGTACCTGTCGCTCGGGTTCGAGCAGATCGCGGTGCGGCCGCGCTACTACCAGCCGGATGGGGTCGACGCGCTGGTCATGCGTGCGTCGCTTCGCCCCTCCCGCAGCGGTGTCGGCGCCGGCGGGCTCACCGAGGAGGACACCCGATGAACCGACTCGAACCCCTGGTGCTGGGCATCGAGACCTCCTGCGATGAGACCGGCGTGGGGATCGTGCGGGGCGACCGGCTGCTCGCGAACGTCATCGCCTCGTCGATGGACGAGCACGCCCGATACGGCGGTGTGGTCCCGGAGGTGGCGGCACGCGCGCACCTGGAGGCCATCGAGCCCACGCTCGCGGCGGCGGTCGCGGAGGCGGGGATCCGGCTCGACGACGTCGATGCCATCGCCGTCACCACCGGGCCCGGGCTCTCGGGGGCGCTCATGGTCGGGGTGGGCGCGGCCAAGGCGCTCGCGGTGGCGCTCGAGAAGCCGATCTACGCGGTGAACCACCTGGTCGGGCACGTCGGCGCCGACGTGGTGTCGGAGGAGCCGTTGGAGTACCCGACGATCGCGCTGCTCGTCTCCGGCGGTCACACCTCGCTCCTCGTGGTCCGCGACCTGGTGGGCGACGTGGAGCTGCTCGGCGAGACGATCGACGATGCCGCGGGGGAGGCCTTCGACAAGGTCGCCCGGGTCCTCGGCCTGCCCTACCCGGGAGGGCCGCAGATCGACAGGGCGGCGGTCGGCGGAGACCCCAAGGCCATCCGCTTCCCCCGCGGTCTGAGCCTGCCGAAGGACATGGCGAAGCACCGCTACGACTTCTCGTTCTCCGGGTTGAAGACGGCGGTCGCCCGCTGGGTCGAGGCGGAGACGGATGCGGGACGAGAGGTGCCCGTCGCCGACGTCGCCGCGAGCTTCCGGGAGGCCGTGGTCGACGTGCTGCTCACGAAGGCCTTCGCCGCCTGCGCCGACCTCGGCATCCCCCGCCTGCTGCTCGGCGGCGGAGTGGTGGCCAACGCCCGGGTGCGCGAGGAGGCGGCGCGCCGGGCCGCGATCGCCGGCGTCACGCTGCGCATCCCGCCGTTGTCGCTGTGCACCGACAACGGGGCGATGATCGCCGCGCTGGGCGCCCAGCTCGTCATGGCCGGGCGTGAGCCGTCCTCCCTGGACTTCGGCGCCGACTCCACCCTGCCGGTGACCGACGTCCTGGTGCACTGACCGCCGGTCCTGCACAGGCGCCGTCGACCGGCTGTCATCGGGTGCGGAGCACGTCGCCCTCCCCTCCGCGGGGGTCGTGCTGCCATGATGGTCGTGCCCCGAATGCGAGGCACCACGAGGGAGAGCGCATGACCGACACCAGCGGCGCCGACGAACGGCCCGAGACCACGACCCCGAGCGACGGATCGGACGCGACCGGATCCACCGCTCCCGCCGCCTCCGGACAGGAGCCGTTCGCGCCTCCCGCACCGCGGTTCACGCCGCCGTCGGGAGACCCCGCGCCCTCGGGGTACTCGGCCCCGCCGCCGTCGGGATACTCGGCGCCCCCGGCGCCGGGCGCTGACGCGTCGTCGGGCTATCAGGCCCCGCCGCCGTCCGGCTACCAGGCGCCTCCGCCTCCCGGCCAGGGATACCCGTCCGCCCCGCCGTCCGCGGGTCAGGGGTATCAGGCGCCCCCGCCCCCGGCGGCGTCGTACCCGTCGTCGGGGCAGTCTCCGACGCCTCCGCCGTCCTCCTCGTACCAGGCACCCCCGCCTGCGGCTCCGGCCGCGCCCGTGGCTCAGCCGTCGTACCAGGCGCCCCCACCGCCGGCATCCGGAGGATACGGCGCACCGAACCCGAACGCCGCACCGGCGTACGGCCAGTCGCCGTACGGCGGGCCGAGCGGCGCTCCGGGCTACGGACAGGGCGTCCCGACGCAGCCGCCGGGATCGGTCCCCCCGGGGTCGCTGCCCCCGGGAGCGGTGCCCCCGCCCGGCTACTACGGGGGATACCCGGCGCCGCCGTCCGCGCAGACCAACGTGCTGGCGATCATCACGATCATCGCCGCGTTCGTCTTCTCGCCGGTCGGCATCGTGACCGGGCACATCGCCCTCAGCCAGATCAAGCGCACGCACGAGGGCGGTCAGGGCCTGGCGAAGGCCGGTCTGATCGTGAGCTACGTGTTCACCGGCATCGCAGTGCTCGGCATCATCGCGTACGTCCTGATCTTCGTCATCTTCTTCGCGACGGTGGGTTTGGGCACGGCGACGTACTCCTCCTACTAGCGTTCGTCGCCGTTCGCCCATCCGTTCAGGCCGGCGCGGGGCGCTCCACCAGGAGGGCCTCGTGCCGACCGGCGACGCGGGTGAGCACCACGGTCGCCGACCGCTCACCTCGCAGCCCGAGCCGCTTGCGCAGCGTTGCCGGATCCACGTCGATCCCGCGTTTCTTGATCTCGAGCGTCCCGACGCCCCGCTCGCGCAGCGCCTTCTTGAGCGCCTGCTCCGAGGCGGGGAGGCGCTCGAGGATGCGGAACGCGCTCGCGAAGGGCGTCTCGATCAGCTGGTCCGACGTCAGGTAGGCGATCGAGGGGGAGACCATCCCGGCCTCGAGCCGCTCGGCCAGTGCGCCGATGAGCCGGGCGCGGATCACCGCGCCATCCGGTTCGTAGAGGAACCCTCCGAGCGGACGGTCCCCGACGTCCGGGCTGTCGGCGGGCCCGGTCAGCTCCGCGGCTCCCGTGCCGGTGAGCACGAGCGCGGATCGCCGGACGCCCTCCCGGGCGAGGGGGCCGAACCACAGCCCCATCTCGACCAGCTGGCCGTCGACCGAGACCCACTGCGCCTCGGCGGAGTCGGGGATGAGGTCGCGGTCGAGGCCCGGTCCGAGCTTGACGCCCACCGGCATCCGCTCGGCCAGGGCGAACGCGAAGTCGAGCGACGGGGACCAGTCGGCGGGATCGTGCAGCCGCCGCGACGCCGCCTGACCGCCCGTCCGCCTGGCCGGATCGAGGTACACCCCGTCGACGCCGTCGAGAGGAGTGGTCTCGGCCGTCCCGACCTCCACCGTCGTGTCCGGGAAGTCGGAGAGGTTGTAGGCCGCGACCGCGGCCGTGACCTCATCGCGGTCGACCGCTCGTACGGCGACGTCGATCGCGGACAGGGCCAGCGCATCCGAGCCGATGCCGCAGCCGAGGTCGGCGACCCTGCCGAGCCCCGCATCGCGGAACCGCCCGGCGTGGAGTGCGGCGACCCGCAGCCTGGTGGCCTGCTCCAGGCCGGCGGGGGTGAACAGCATGCGGTCGGCGAAGGGGCCGAACTTCGCCCTGGCCCGCACGCGGAGCGCGGCCTGCGAGACGACGGCCGCCACGAGATCGGGGCTGTGACCGGCCCGGCGGAGCCGGTTCACCTCGTCGACGGGCCGGGATCCGTCGACCTCGTCGAGGAGTCGGAGAGCCTCCGGCGTGAGCAGTCGTGCGAGCTCGGCGGAGTCCATCCCGTCACCCTAGCCGACGGCCGACGGCGCGCCCGGGAAAGTCTGGCACTCGCGTTGCGCGAGTGCCAGAACTGCCTCTAGACTCGGTTTAGCACTCTCGTGAGCAGTGTGCTAACAGACGTTCCGAACCTAGGAAAGAAGAGGTCAACCGTGTCGGTCTCCATCAAGCCGCTCGAAGATCGCATCGTCATCAAGCAGGTCGAGGCAGAGCAGACCACCGCTTCCGGTCTGGTCATCCCCGACACCGCCAAGGAGAAGCCCCAGGAGGGCGAGGTCGTCGCCGTGGGCCCCGGCCGCATCGACGACAACGGCAACCGTGTCCCGCTCGACGTCGCCGTCGGCGACAAGGTGATCTACTCCAAGTACGGCGGCACCGAGGTCAAGTACGCCGGCGAGGAGTTCCTCGTGCTCTCCGCCCGCGACGTGCTCGCGGTCGTCGTGCGCTGAGTCGCTCGACGCGCTCTTCCCTCAGGGCCCGGATGGTCAGCCATCCGGGCCCTGATGCATCTCCTGACAGCCCTGCAACGACTACCGATAGTTTGGGATCGTGAACGAACGCGCCGTCGACCGCATCGGCTCCGGCCTCGTCTACGGGGCGGCGGCCAACGTGCTCTGGGGCGTCTTCCCGCTCTACTTCCTCCTGCTGGCCCCCGCGGGCGCCTTCGAGATCGTGGCCTGGCGGGTGCTGTTCTCCCTCGCGTTCTGCGCGCTCGCGCTCACGGTCACCCGGTCCTGGCGCAGCTTCGGCGCGCTCCTGCGCCGACGGCGGGTCGTGCTCACGATGGGCCTGGCCGGCGCGCTCATCTACGTCAACTGGCAGACGTACGTGCTGGGCACGCTCGCCGGCCGCGTGGTCGAGACCGCGCTCGGCTACTTCACGATGCCGCTGGTCACCGCGCTCCTCGGCGTGCTGGTGCTGCACGAACGGCTGCGACGGATGCAGTGGGTCGCCCTCGCGCTCGGAGGCGCGGCCGTGCTCGTGATCGCGCTCGGCTACGGCGAGGTGCCCTGGATCGCGATCGTGCTGGCGCTGAGCTTCGGCGCGTACGGCCTCGTCAAGCGGCGCGTCCGCGACGACGTCGACGCGCCCAGCGGACTGGCGCTGGAGACGCTGTGGCTGGCGCCGGTGGCCGTCGTGCAGCTCGTGGTGGTGTCGGTGACGAGCGGCCTGGTCTTCGGGACGGCGGGCTGGGTCAACACCGTGCTCCTGATGCTGGCGGGCGTGGTCACCGCGGTGCCCCTGCTGCTCTTCGCCTCCGCGGCCCGGCGGCTCCCGCTCACGGTCCTGGCCGTCGTGCAGTACATCGTCCCCGTCCTGCAGTTCGTGATCGGGGTGTGGGTCCTCCACGAGCCGATGCCGCTGGAGCGGTGGCTGGGGTTCGGGATCGTCTGGCTCGCCCTCGTCGTGTTCACCGTCGACCTCCTCCGCTCCAGGCGACCCGTGAGTCACGAATCGCTAACGATCGCGACCTGAGACATCCAGAAAACACGGCTGTAACAATCTCGGCCTAGTTTTGACCCAATCGCTGCGCTGGCTTCCGCCTGGGGGGTCGACGAGCGCAGCCACCAGAAAGGGTTCACAGGATGGTCCACACCACCAACGCCCTCCGGACCACGTTCCTGGCGGGAGCGGGCATCATCGCCCTCACCCTCGCCGGATGTGCGTCGGGAGGTGGCAGCACCGACTCGACCGCGTCGTCGACGGGCTCTGCCAGCTACACCTCGGCGACCTGCGAGAGCGGCGCGAGCAACGCCGACCAGCTCCTCGTCGGCACGATCCTGCCGCAGACCGGAAACCTCGCGTTCCTCAACCCGCCGGAGCAGTCGGGTGTCGGTCTCGCCGTCGCCGACATCAACGCCGCCGGCGGAGTGAACGGCAAGGATGCGTGCATCATCGAGGCCGACTCGGGCGACTCGACCGACCTCTCGGTCTCGACCGCCGGTGCGCAGCAGCTGATCGACGCGGGTGTGTCGGTCGCCATCGGCGCCGCGTCCTCCAGCGTGTCCCTGAACATCGTCGACAAGTTCACGTCGGCGAAGATCACCGAGATCTCGCCCGCGAACACCGCGGCCGCGCTCTCGGGCTACAGCCCCTTCTACTGGCGGACCGCTCCGCCGGACTCGGTGCAGGGCTCGGCGCTGGGCCAGCTCATCACCGGTGACGGCAACTCGAACGTGGCGTTCCTCGTCTTCAACGACGCGTACGGCACCGGCCTCCGCGACTTCACGCAGAGCGAGATCGAGGCTGCCGGCGGAAAGGTCGTCTACGGAGCCAAGGGCGCCGGCCAGGAGTTCCCTCCCGGTCAGACCACCTTCTCCTCCGAGGTGACCGCGGCGCTGGCGTCGAACCCCGACGCGATCGTCATCCTGGCCTTCGATGAGACCAAGGCGATCATCCCCGAGCTCGTCGCCCAGGGCTACGACATGTCGAAGACGTACTTCGTCGACGGCAACACGTCGGACTACGGCAAGGACTTCGACCCGGGCACGCTCGAGAACGCCCAGGGGACCATCCCCGGCGCGAACCCGAACGACGAGTTCAAGGGTCGCCTGGTCGACTGGTACAAGTCGGTCCAGAACGGCGACCTCGAGGACTACTCGTACGCCGCTGAGTCCTACGACGCCACCACCCTCGCGGCCCTGGCCGCGGTGAAGGCGAAGTCGAACGTCTCCGCCGACGTGCAGGCCAACCTCGCAGCGGTCTCCGGTGCGAACGGCGGCGAGGAGTGCGACAACTTCGCCGACTGCGCGAAGCTGATCGCCGACGGCAAGGACATCCACTACAAGGGACCGTCCGGCATCGGCCCGTTCAACGAGAAGAACGAGCCGTCGAGCGCCTTCATCGGCATCTACAAGTTCGACGAGAACAACAAGCCGGTCTGGCAGCAGGCCATCGAGGGACAGACCTCGTACTGACCTGATCGCCTGATCAGCACCCCCGGGCGGGGCGGCTTCGGCCGCCCCGCCCTTCTGCGTCCCGTCCCCGCCCCGCGCGTGCGCGCGGGCGCGGGGCGCTCCTCGGCCGGACGAGCCATCGCTCGCTGGGCCAACTCCGGAGATTCGCCGGGACACGCCGCCGGAAGTCCGGAGTTGGCTCGTCAGCGCCCGAATCTCCGGAGTTGGCCCGGGCAGGCGCGAGGGAGCACGTGTGCCGGCGCCAGCGCGGACGGGAGGAACGAGCGGGTGGGGCGGGGACGCGAGAAGGCCCCCGCGGAGCGGGGGCCTTCTGCGGGGGCGCGACAGCGCCGGAGGGGACGGACGGGCTAGATGGCGCCGGGGGCGTTCGGGCCCGTCGTGTCGGCCTCGGCGGCCTCCACGTCGGCGGCGAGGGTACCGAGGTAGAGCTCGATGACCTTCGGGTCGTCGGCCAGCTCGCGTCCGGTGCCGGTGTAGGCGTTGCGGCCCTGGTCGAGCACGTAGCCGCGGTCGCAGATCTGCAGGCAGCGGCGAGCGTTCTGCTCGACCATGATGATCGTCACGCCGGTCTTGTTGATCCTGCGGGTGCGGATGAAGGTCTCGTCCTGGCGCACCGGCGACAGACCCGCGGAGGGCTCGTCGAGGAGGAGGACGGACGGGTCCATCATCAGCGCCCGGGCCATCGCCACCGACTGGCGCTCACCACCCGACAGCGACCCGGCCCGCTGTCCTCGGCGCTCGCCGAGCACGGGGAAGAGGTCGTAGATGTACTCCAGGCGCTCCTTGAGCCGCTTCGGGCGCAGGAAGAGACCCATCTGCAGGTTCTCCTCGATGGTGAGCGAGGGGAAGACGTTGTTCGTCTGCGGGACGAAGCCCACGCCCGCCTGCACCAGCTTGTTCGCCTTGAGACCGGTGATGTCACGCCCGTCGAGGGTGACGGATCCGGACCGGATGGTCACGAGGCCGAACAGCGCCTTCAGCAGCGTCGACTTGCCCGCGCCGTTGGGCCCGATGATGCCGATCAGCTCCCCGGGGTACACCTCGAGGTCGCAGCCGTTGAGGATGTTGACGCCGGGGACGTAGCCGGCGACCAGGTCGGTAGCCTTCATCACCGGCTCGGCGGCAGGCGCCGCAGCGGCCATGCTCATCGCTTCTCCTCTTCCTCGAGCTTCTTGTCCTCTTCGGCGATCTCGGCCGCGAGGGTCTCGGCGACCTCGTCGCTCAGCAGCGAGTCGTCACCGAGGTCGGTGTTGTGGTGCGCACCGAGGTAGGCGTCGATGACGGCCTGGTCCTGCATCACGGTGCCGGGCGGGCCCTCGGCCACGACACGGCCCTCGGCCATGACGACGACCCAGTCGGAGATGTGACGGACCATGTGCATGTCGTGCTCGACGAAGAGCACGGTCATGCCCTCGTCGCGCAGCGACTGGATGTGTCCGAGCAGCGACTGCGTCAGCGCCGGGTTCACACCCGCCATGGGCTCGTCGAGCATGATCATCTTGGGGTCGCTCATCAGCGCGCGCGCCATCTCGAGCAGCTTCTTCTGGCCGCCGGAGAGGCTCCCCGCGAGGTCGTCCTTCTTCTCGTAGAGCTTGAAGCGCCGCAGCAGCTCCTCGGCCTTGGCGGTGATCTCCCGCTCGCGCCCGGACCAGAGCGGCTTCACCACGGAGGCGAAGATGTTCTCGCCCGGCTGGTCGCGGGCGCCGAGGAGCATGTTGTCCATCACGGTCATGCGGCTGAGCGCCTTGGTGAGCTGGAAGGTGCGCACCATGCCCTGCTTGGCCACCTTCGCGGCGCCCGTGGAGCCGAGCGAACGGCCGTCGAACCGCCACTTCGCCGCCTTGTCCGAGGAAGGGCCGCCGATGAGGCGCGGAGCGGAGCTGGGCTTGTCGAAGCCCGTGATCAGGTTGAAGAACGTCGTCTTGCCGGCACCGTTCGGCCCGATCAGGGCGGTGATCACGCCTCGCTGCACCTCGAGGTGGTCGACGTCGACCGCGGTCATGCCGCCGAAGCGGCGCACCACGTTGTCGACCACGAGGATCGGGTCGTGCTTGGCCGCGCCGGGGACGCCGTCGACGTCGGCGAGCGACGCCCTGGCGGCTTCGGCGACCGAGGCCGCGGGAGCGGGGGAGAGGGTCTCATCGGGCATTGAAGCTCAGCTCCTTCTTGTTACCCAGGATGCCCTGTGGGCGGAAGATCACGACCAGCATCAGCGTGATGCCGATCAGGATCCAGGAGAACTGCTCCGTCTGCTGCGACGTCATGACGCTCGCCGGCACGAACTGTCCGGCCAGGCCCTGCACCAGCAGTCGCAGCGCGAAGAAGATGATCGAACCGAGGATGGGCCCGAAGATCGTGGCCGCGCCACCCAGCAGCAGCGCCGTCCAGATGAAGAACGTCATCGAGCGGCCCATGCTGTCCGCCTGCAGCGAGGCGGGGAGGATGTAGACGACACCGGCGATCGCGCCGAGCACGCCACCGAGGATGAGCGCCTGCATCTTGTACGAGTAGACGTTCTTGCCGAGGGCGCGCACCGCATCCTCGTCCTCGCGGATGCCGCGGAGGACGCGGCCCCAGGGGCTCCGCATGAGCAGCCACACCAGCACGCTGAACAGCGCGACGAGCGCCCAGGCGACGATGCGGATCCACCAGCCGTCGGATCCCGTGTTGTCGTAGTTCCACGGACCGAAGCCGCTCTGCCCGTCGCCGAGCGGGGACAGTGCGGTGAACGGGTCGCGGTAGCTGTTGCCGACCAGGCCGTTCGAGCCGCCGGTGATGTCGGTGAGCAGCGACGAGCGGCCGACCATGCGGATGATCTCCGCGGCCGAGATCGTCACGATCGCGAGGTAGTCGCCGCGCAGCTTGAGCGTGGGCACGCCCAGGATGAGGGCGAACAGGGTGGCCGCGGCGATCGCGATGATGACCGCCAGCCACAGCGGCAGCCCGCTGATGATCGAGATCGCGAAGGCGTATGCGCCGACGAGCATGAAGCCGGCCTGGCCCATGTTGAGCAGGCCCGTGTATCCGAAGTGGATGTTCAGGCCGATGGCCGCGATGGCCAAGGCGGCCGTGCCGGGCGAGATCGCCGACTGCAGGATCGCGTTGATCGTTCCCATGAATTCGTTCATGATCTGCCCTTCCTAGCCGATCCGCTCGCGGCGGCCGAAGATGCCCTGAGGCCGGAACAGCAGGACCAGGATCAGGATGAGGAGCGCCGTGGCGTACTTGAAGTCGCCAGGGAGCACGAGGTTGGTCAGCTCCACCACCATGCCGATGATGAGCGCACCGGCGAGGGCGCCGAACGCCGTGCCGAGGCCGCCGAGGGTCACCGCGGCGAACATCAGGAGCAGGAGCTGCAGACCCGTCTGCCAGCTGATGCCGTTGAGCACCAGGCCGAGCATGATGCCGGCCAGACCCGCGAGGCCCGCCGCGGCCGTCCAGACCAGCCGGATGATGCCGTCGACGTTGATGCCGGATGCGGCGGACAGCGCCGGGTTGTCGGACACGGCGCGCGTCGCGCGGCCGATGCGGGTGCGCAGCAGGAAGAAGCCGACGAGCGCGATCACCAGCACCGCGATCAGCATCGCCCACAGCGACTGCTGCGTCAGCACGATCGGGCCGAGCTGCACCGTCTCCGGGTTCGACCGGTCGATGCGCACGGTGCCCGCTCCGATGAAGAACTGGAACGTGTACTGCAGCGCCAGCGACAGACCGATGGTGACGATCATCATCTGCATGTTCGACATGCCGCGCTTTCTCAGGCGCGACCAGATCAACCAGTCCTGGATGTATCCGGTCGCCGCGCAGATGATCACCGTGACCACCGCCGCGAGGATCAGGTTCCAGCCCAGCAGGTTCGCGAACACGTACGCGAGGATGCCGCCGAGCGTCACCTGCTCGCCGTGCGCGAAGTTCGACAGCCCGGTCGTTCCGTAGATGAGCGAGAGGCCCACCGACGCCAGCGCGAGCAGGAGGCCGAGGCGGAGACCCGACGCGGCCTGCTGCAGGAAGCGCTCCCAGGACACCCCGGTCGTCGCGGTGGCGGGGTTCGGCTGCTGGGTCGTCCCCGCCCCTGCGTCTCCCGCGGCGCCGGCCAGCTTGAAGATGCGCCCGGTGTTCTTGTTGAGCGCGGCCTCCACGGTGGCGGGGTTCGTCGAGCTCGGGTCGAGCGACTGACCATCGGGCAGCGTGTCGACGTCGAGCTCGACCGTGTACGAGCCCGCCTCGGTGATCGCGATGGACCAGCGACCGCTGTCGTCGGTCGTGACGGTCTCGTCGAGCGTGCCTCCGGTGACCTGCAGCTCGACGCCGACCGCGGGGTCGCCCGTCGACTGCTTGATGGTCCCCTGGATGCAGCCGGTCGTCGCATCCGGGGTGCACGAGGTGTCGGTGGTGGTCGACGCCGACGCGGGGCCCGATGTGAACATCAGGACTCCGAGGAGCGCGACGACGGCGAGGAGGACTCCGGCGACCAGATGTCGGGAGAGCCTCGGCCGTCGGTTTCTGTGCGGCACGGTGAGTGTCGTCAAGTTCTGCCCTTCAGGACTGTGCGCAGCGTCTTCGATGCGCCTTTCCGGTAGTGGATGACAGGTTACGTTATCCCCGAATTGTGTCGACCGTGTTTCGGTGCTTCATCGATGTTGTCACGCGTCTACAACGTCCGCCGCCGAGGAATAGCTGACCCCAGGGGGCCGTTACAATCGTCGACAGGCCCTCGCGCGCGTGAGCGGGCGGGATGGACCCCCGCGCGCGGAAGAGGAGCACATGGAAAACGACCCGTTCGGCACTCTCGGACTCACCTACGACGACGTGATGCTGCTGCCGGGTCATACCGACGTGATCCCGAGCGAGGCCGACACCTCGTCGAGGCTCACTCGCCGCATCCAGGTCGCCGTCCCGCTGCTCTCCGCGGCGATGGACACCGTCACGGAGTCGCGGATGGCCGTGGCGATGGCCCGCCAGGGCGGCCTCGGCATCCTGCACCGGAACCTCTCGATCGCCGATCAGGCCGAGCAGGTCGACCGCGTGAAGCGCTCGGAGTCGGGCATGGTCACCGACCCGGTGACCACCACCGCCGACGCCACCGTGGCGGAGGTCGACGAGCTCTGCGGCCGTTACCGGGTGAGCGGCCTCCCCGTGGTCGACGGCTCGGGCGTGCTCGTCGGCATCGTCACGAACCGCGACATGCGCTTCGTCTCGCAGTTCGAGAAGGCGACGACCCTCGTGCGCGACGTGATGACGCCCATGCCGCTCATCACGGCCCGGGTCGGGGTCGATCCCGATGACGCCGTCGCGATCTTCGCGCAGCACAAGATCGAGAAGCTCCCCATCGTCGACGACGACGGCCGCCTCAGCGGACTCATCACCGTCAAGGACTTCGACAAGAGCGAGAAGTACCCGAACGCCACGAAGGACGAGGCCGGCCGGCTCCGGGTCGGCGCCGCCATCGGCTTCTTCGGAGACGCCTGGCAGCGAGCCGGCCAGCTGCTCGACGCCGGCGTCGACGTCATCGTCGTCGACACGGCGAACGGCGACAGCGCCGGCGTGCTCGACATCATCCGTCGCCTCAAGGCCGACTCCGCGTTCGCGGGCGTCGACGTCATCGGCGGCAACGTCGCCACCCGCTCCGGCGCCCAGGCGCTCGTCGATGCGGGCGCCGACGCCATCAAGGTCGGCGTGGGACCCGGCTCGATCTGCACCACGCGCGTCGTCGCGGGTGTCGGCGTGCCCCAGGTGACCGCGGTGTGGGAGGCGTACCAGGCGGCGCGCGAGAAGGACGTCCCGGTCATCGCCGACGGCGGGCTCCAGTACTCCGGCGACATCGCGAAGGCCCTCGTCGCCGGGGCCGACACGGTCATGCTGGGTTCGCTCCTCGCCGGGTGCGACGAGAGCCCTGGAGACCTGGTGTTCCAGAACGGCAAGCAGTTCAAGACCTACCGCGGGATGGGGTCGCTCGGCGCGCTCCAGACGCGCGGCGAGCGCACGTCGTACTCGAAGGACCGCTACTTCCAGTCGGATGTGCCCAGCGACGACAAGCTGATCGCCGAGGGCATCGAGGGCCAGGTCCCCTACCGCGGTCCGCTGTCGAGCGTGGCGTACCAGCTCGCGGGGGGCCTGCGTCAGTCGATGTTCTACGTCGGCGCGCGCACCATCCCCGAGCTGAAGGCCAAGGGCAAGTTCGTCCGCATCACCGCGGCGGGGCTCAAGGAGTCGCACCCGCACGACGTGCAGATGGTCGTCGAAGCGCCGAACTACAAGCGCTGAGCGCCCTCGGTCGACTCGGTCCCCTCCGTCCGCGCGATCAGCCCGGTCGCCGCGGGTCGAGGATCGAGTCGAGCCACCCGAACGACCGCGCCAGGTAGAGCTGGCGAGCGCCCAGCTCGCAGTGCTGCCCCGCCCCCTCGGCGACCGTGAACGTGATGAGCTGCTTCCGCTCCACCGTGAGCGCGGCGAACAGGTCGGGGGCGGAGGCGGCGATGTCGTCGTTCTCGGCGTGGCAGACGAGCGTGGGGCACGTGATCCGCTCGGCGACGCCCTTGAGCGTGTAGCGCCGGGCGTCGGTGAGGAACCCGGTCATCGAGTCGACGCCGTTGACGTAGAGCCCTCTCCGCATGGCCCACCCCTCGGTGGGCTTCCTCAGCCTCGACTCGAACAGGCCCCCGAGGATGCCGGCGAGCGCGCCGCTGTCCTCGGTCGCCCTGCTGCGGAGCGGGGCGGGGATGCGCGCGACGGCGGAGTCGAACATGTCGTAGAAGCCCGAGTCGGCGATGCAGGCGGCGAGCCGGTGCTCACCGCTCGCGGCGCGCGGGGCCAGGTATCCGCCGAGGCTCAGGCCGATGATCGCCACCCGGTCCGGGTCAGTCGTGGGCTGCTCGAGCACCCAGTCCATGACAGGCGCGATCACGTTCTCCCAGTCCGGTCGAAGGTGCACACCCTGCTCGACGAGCACCGAGCCCTGCCCCGGCCCGTCGAAGGCGACCACGTCGTAGCCGCGATCGAGCGCCGCTTGCGCGTTGAAGAAGTAGCTCTCCTCGACCGTGCCGTCGTAGCCGTTCACGAGGATCACGGTCGCGCGCCGTGCCCCGTCGGCCGCGGCGCGGAAGTGGTATCCGGGAAGCGTGATCCCCTCGAACGGGATCTCGATCGGCTCGACCGGGGTGCGGAAGTGCGCGATCGCCCGGCGGAAGGCGTCGCGCTGGCGCGCGACGCTGTCGACCAAGCGTGGGTCGACGGGAGCCTCGAGCAGCACGAGTCCCGACGTCCGGAAGTAGGTGCAGGCACGGAGGAAGGCGAGCCGCGCCGTCTCGGTCTGCCCGGCGGCCTCGGCCGTGACGCCGATCGAGTACGCGGTCTCTCCGGCCCGATGCCATTCGTCGTGCCAGCTGTCGAGGTCGGTGCCTGTCACCCTCTGCGCGATCTGCACGCACTCGACGATGTCGGCGCCCCCGAAGATCGCGGCGGACGCCGCCCGAAGGGTCTGCGCGTCCAGCAGGTCGTCCTTGACGGCGAACTCGCTCATGCCGCGAGGCTAGTGCCCCGGGCCGCGCGAGGACAGATGGATAGGATGAAGCGTGATGGAAATCGAGATCGGTCGCGCCAAGCGCGGTCGCCGCGTGTACGCCTTCGACGACATCGCGGTCGTGCCCTCGCGCCGCACCCGCGACCCCGAGGACGTCTCTATCGGCTGGTCGATCGACGCGTTCCACTTCGACATCCCGGTGCTCGCCGCGCCGATGGACTCGGTCGTCTCACCCCAGACGGCGATCATGATCGGCCAGCTCGGCGGAGTCGGCGTGCTCGACCTCGAGGGTCTGTGGACCCGCTACGAGGATCCAGAGCCCTACCTCGCCGAGATCCGTGCGCTCCCGGCCGACCGGGCGACGAACCGGATGCAGGAGATCTACTCCGAGCCCATCAAGCGCGAGCTGGTCGCCGCACGACTGGCCGAGATCCGCGCCTCGGGCGTCACGGTCGCGGGCGCGCTGTCGCCGCAGCGCACCCAGGAGCTCTACGAGACGGTGGTCGCCGCCGGCGTCGACCTCTTCGTGATCCGCGGCACGACGGTCTCCGCTGAGCACGTCTCGAAGTCGGTCGAGCCGCTCAACCTGAAGAAGTTCATCTACGAGCTCGACGTGCCCGTCATCGTGGGCGGCGCCGCGACCTACACCGCGGCGCTCCACCTCATGCGCACGGGCGCGGCGGGCGTGCTCGTCGGCTTCGGCGGCGGGGCCGCCTCGACCACCCGCGCCACCCTCGGCATCCACGCCCCGATGGCGACCGCCGTCGCCGACGTGGCGGGCGCACGCCGCGACTACCTCGACGAGTCGGGCGGCCGTTACGTCCACGTCATCGCAGACGGCGGCCTCGGCACCTCGGGCGACATCGTCAAGGCGATCGCCATGGGCGCCGACGCCGTGATGCTCGGCACCACGCTGGCCCGGGCATCCGACGCGCCGGGTGGCGGCTACCACTGGGGCGCCGAGGCGCACCACTCGCAGCTCCCGCGCGGGAGCCGGGTGGAGGTGGGACAGGTCGCCTCGCTCGAGCAGATCCTCTACGGGCCCTCGCCCGTGGCCGACGGCACCGCGAACCTCATGGGCGCCCTGCGGCGTTCGATGGCGACGACCGGGTACTCCGACCTCAAGGAGTTCCAGCGCATCGAGGTCGTTGTCGCTCCCTACCGAGTCGATTAGGTTAGCGAGCGTACCGACCGCTCGACCGCGAGGGAGACGACGATGGCCGCCACAGGGACTCCGACCGCGAAGCTGGGACCGGACGAGCGCAGGGCGGCGATCGAGGCGCTGAAGTCCACCGAGCTCGACATCCTCGTCGTCGGTGGCGGGATCGTGGGGGCGGGAGCCGCCCTCGACTCGGTCACGCGCGGGCTCACCACGGGCATGGTCGAGGCCCGCGACTGGGCGAGCGGCACCTCGAGCCGATCATCGAAGCTGGTCCACGGCGGAATCCGCTACCTGGAGCAGCTCGACTTCCGTCTCGTCCGGGAGGCGCTGATCGAGCGCGGACTCCTGCTGCAGCGGATCGCCCCGCACCTGGTCAAGCCGGTGCGCTTCCTGTACCCGCTGAAGAAGAGGGTCATCGAGCGCTTCTACATCGGCGCCGGGATGATGCTCTACGACATCTTCTCCTACTCGGGCGGCCGGCCTCCCGGGGTCCCGCACCACCGGCACCTGTCGAAGAAGCAGGTGCGCGAGCTCATGCCGAGCCTGGCACCGGATGCGCTGATCGGCGGCCTCACCTACTACGACGCGCAGGTCGACGACGCGAAGTACGTCGCCACCCTCGTCCGGACGGCCGCGGCCTACGGCGCCCACGTCGCGAGCCGGCTGAACGTCGTGGAGTTCCTGCGTCAGGGCGAGCGGGTGGTGGGCGTCACGGTGCACGACCTGGAGACCGACGAGCGCTTCGACATCCACGCCAAGCAGGTCGTGAACGCCACCGGCGTCTGGACGGACGACACGCAGTCCCTCGCCGGGACGCGGGGGAAGTTCCACGTCCGCGCCTCGAAGGGCATCCACCTCGTGGTGCCGCGCGACCGGTTCCACGGCAAGTCCGGCATGATCCTCCGCACCGAGAAGAGCGTGCTCTTCGTCATCCCGTGGGGCAGGCACTGGCTGATCGGCACCACGGACACCGACTGGAACCTCGACAAGGCGCATCCCGCGGCCACCGCGGCAGACATCGACTACCTGCTCGAGCACGTCAACAGCGTGCTGTCGGTGCCGCTCACCCGGGAGGACGTCGAGGGCGTCTACGCGGGACTCCGTCCGCTCCTCGCGGGGGAGTCCGACCAGACGTCGAAGCTCTCGCGCGAGCACCTCGTCGCGCACGCTCTGCCGGGGCTCGTCGTGATCGCGGGCGGGAAGTGGACGACGTACCGCGTGATGGCGAAGGATGCGGTCGACGAGGCCGTGCAGGCCATGGATGGGCGCATCTCGCCGAGCGTCACGCAGGACGTCGCCCTGGTGGGCGGGGAGGGCTATCGGGCGGCCTGGAACCGCCGCGCTCGCATGGCCCAGGAGTCCGGTCTCGAGATCGGACAGGTCGAGCACCTCCTGAACCGGTACGGCTCGCTCACCGACGAGGTGCTCGACCTGCTCTCGACGCGTCTCGAGCTGGCGGAGCCCCTCCCCGGCGCCGACGACTACCTGCAGGTGGAGGCGCTCTACGCCGCCACCCACGAGGGCGCCCTGCACCTCGACGACCTGCTGGCCCGCCGCACGCGCATCTCGATCGAGTCGTGGGACCGCGGCGTCTCGGCCGCTCCGGTGGCGGCGCGCCTGATGGCCGAGGCCCTGGGCTGGGACGAGGCGCGCGTCGACCGCGAGGTCACGACGTACCTCGAGCGCGTCGCGGCCGAGCGTGCGAGCCAGGAGCAGCCGGACGACGCCTCCGCCGACCGGGTGCGGCTCGAGGCGCCCGACATCGTCACCACCGACTGACCGTCGGCGGACGGTGCGCGCGCGGTGCGCTCAGCGCGAACCGGCACCGGAGGCGGCGGGGGCCTCCCGCTGCGCCGGTAGAATCGAGGGTGAGCGCGTGAGGAGTGTGCTGCTGTGGTCGATGTTCGGCGGGTCAAGCTTCCCGGGGTGGGTGTGCTGCACACCTTCATCACCTCGGATGGGGGCAAGGTGGGGGTCATCGCCCACCGCTCCGGGCACAGCGATCTGATCACGTTCTCCGACGAGGAGGACGGCCCCGACAACAACAAGGTGTCGCTGCGCCTCAGCGAGGACGAGGCGCACACCCTCGCCGAACTGCTGGGCGGCACGCAGATCACCGAGTCGCTCACCGCTCTCGACCAGATCCCCGGCCTCTCGATCGACTGGTTCACGGTCGACTACGAGGACTACATCGCCGGACAGCCGCTAGGCAGCCCCGCTGAGCGCGGCATCGCCGGTCTCACCGTGGTCGCGGTGGTCCGCGGCGACTCCACCAACCCGGCGCCGGCGCCGGACTTCCGGGTGTTCCCGGGCGACACCCTGGTCGTCGCCGGGTCGCCCGAGAAGGTCGCGAAGGCCTTCTCCTTCTTCCGCACCGGCGAGGCCAAGGTCAAGGCCGGCGCCCTCGACGGCCCACCCGGCAGCTAGGCGGGGCCGCGAATGCACCTAGGCCCTGATCTTCTCGTCCTCGGCGCCCTCTTCGTCATCGCCTACGTCCTCGGTCGCCTGGGGAAGCTGATCGGGCTCCCCGCCATCCCCATCTACATGGTGGTCGGGCTCCTCGCGAGCCCGTACACGACCTGGTTCCCGTTGAGCTTCGGTCACGGCGAGTACATCGAGCTGGTGGCCGTCTTCGGGCTGATCATGCTCCTGTTCAACCTCGGGCTGGAGTTCGATCAGGACGAGTTCTTCGGCAACGCCGGGAAGCTGCTGCTCTCCGGCGGCACCTACGTCGCCATCAACATGGCGGCGGGCATCGGGTTCGGCTTCCTGGTCGGCTGGGGCACGCGCGAGGCGCTGGTCATCGCGGGCATCACCGCCACCAGTTCCAGCGCCATCGTCACCAAGCTGCTCATCGAGCTCAACCGACTGGCCAACCGCGAGACGCCGATGATCCTGGGCGTGACCGTCATCGAGGACCTCTTCATCGCGATCTACCTCGCGATCGTCTCGGTCATCCTGAGCGGTGAGACCGAGATCTGGCCGGTCATCGGCAAGCTCGCGATCGCCTTCCTGTTCCTCGCCGCGATGTTCGCCGTCGCCCGGTGGGGCGGCAGGCTCGTCTCGCGTGTCATGCGCACGCGCGACGTGGAGCTGTTCACCATCCTCTTCTTCGGGCTCGCCGTGTTCTTCGGCGGTCTCGGCGACATCCTGGGGGTGACGGATGCGATCGGCGCCTTCATGATCGGCCTCGTCCTGGGCGCGACCCGGTTCCGCAACCGGATCGAGCAGATCGCCATCCCGCTCCGGGACGTGTTCGGGGCGTTCTTCTTCCTGAACTTCGGTCTCGGGCTCGACCCCGCTCAGTTCCCGAGCGTCCTCGGACCGGTCCTGCTGGCGGTGCTGATGACCGTGGTGCTCAACATCGGCGCCGGCCAGTTCGTGGCCTGGCTCAACGGGCTGGGTCCGCAGGCCGGCATCAACACCACCGTCATCCTCCAGAACCGCGGTGAGTTCGGGCTGATCCTGGCGACGCTCGCGCTGGCCGCGGGCCTCGACGAGCGCATCCAGCCGTTCGCCGGGTTGTACGTGCTTATCATGGCGGTCATGGGTCCGATCCTCGCCGTGAACTCGGAGCGGATCGGTCGGGCGATCCTCCGGACCCGCCCGAAGCCGCAGCCCAAGCGCGACCCGATGGCCGACGAGGCGATCGCGCTCATGGAGGCAGCGACGGCGGGAGACGCCGACGAGGTCGACACCACCACGCGCCCGACCGCGGCGACCGTGCCCTCCGGACCCGACCGTCCCTTCGACGCCGAGCCAGAGGCTTCCGCCGAGACCGACACCCGACCCGCGAGGGACAGCGAGTATTGACACTCTTCAGCGTGATGCGCAGACCGCGCTGGATCGGCGTGCTGCTGCTCGCCCTGGCCGTGGCGGCCATCTTCGGCGGGCTCAGCCAGTGGCAGCTCGCACGAGCGGTGTCGAACGGCGAGGTCGACGATCAGCGCGCCACCGAGACGGCCAGGCCGCTCCTCGACCTGGCACAGCCGCAGGAGCCGCTGACGGGTGAGCAGGTGGGGCAGATCGTGTCGACCACCGGCCGGTTCGTCGACGACGGGTACAGCGTGCTCGCCGATCGTGTCGACGACGGTCGGAAGGGCTACTGGGTGGTCGGGCAGTTCGCGGTCGACTACCCGGCCGACACGTACGTCGCCGTCGCCCTCGGCTGGACCGACGACCAGGCCGTCGCCGAGCAGGTGGCGGAGGAGCTGGCGGCGGTCCCCGCGTCGACGATCGGCGTCGAGGGGCGCTACATGCAGCCGGAGGATCCGACCGCCGACTCGGAGCGCACCTCCGATGGCTCCCGGCCGTTCGAGCGGACGATGTCCGTCGCCGCGCTCATCAACGCGTGGCCGCAGTTCGACGCGACCGCCAAGGCCTACGGCGGCTACATCGTGTCGGAGGCCGCTCCCGACGGGCTCCAGGTCATCTCGTCCCCTCCGCCGGACCGCTCGGTCCAGCTCAACTGGCTGAACATCTTCTACGCGGCGGAGTGGGTCGTCTTCGCCGGGTTCGCCGTCTTCCTCTGGTACCGGCTGGTCCGCGACGCCTGGCAGCGGGAGCTCGAGGAGGCCGAGGAGAACCCCAGCGACGCGACGGTAGGCTAGGGGCATGGCGGTCCAACCCAAGCTCAAGGACTTCCCGCGCATCCGCCGGGCTGTCACGTTCTACCGGGTCGCGTCGATCATCACCGGTGTCCTGCTGCTCCTGCTGTGCACCGAGATGATCCTCAAGTACACCCCCATCGGGCTCGAGCTCGAGCTGGGCGGCGCGCAGGGCTTCCTCGCCCTGGTACCCGTCGGCACGGTCACCGCGGTGAACCTCTCGACGGGCGTGCTGATCGTGCACGGCTGGTTCTACGTGGTCTACCTCGCCAGCGACATCCACCTCTGGAGCCTGATGCGCTGGCCGTTCACACGGTTCGTGCTGATCGCCCTCGGTGGCGTCATCCCGTTCCTGTCCTTCTTCCTCGAGGCGCGCATCGCCCGCGAGGTCACCGCCTACCTCGCCGAACGCGAGGCCCAGGCCGCAGCCGATCAGCAGTCAGTGGAGGCCGCTCATTAGCGAGAACACCCCGTCGGGCGACGCCGAGCTCGCACACGACCAGCTCACCCGTCCCGTCCTCGTCGTCGACTTCGGCGCGCAGTACGCCCAGCTCATCGCGCGTCGCGTGCGCGAGGCGAACGTGTACTCCGAGATCGTGCCGCACGACATCTCCGCCGCCGAGGTCGCCGCGAAGAACCCGGTGGGCATCGTGCTCTCCGGCGGTCCGTCGAGCGTGTACGAAGAGGGTGCTCCGGCGCTCGACTCGGGCATCCTCGAGCTGGGCGTGCCCGTGATGGGCATCTGCTACGGGTTCCAGGTGATGGCGCAGGCGCTGGGTGGCACCGTGGAGAAGACCGGCGCCCGCGAGTACGGCGCCACCGACATGAGCGTCGACGGGGAGGGCGGGGGCGAGCTCCTCGGCGACCAGCCCGACGCGCAGACCGTGTGGATGAGCCACGGCGACTCCGTGACGGCGGCCCCCGAGGGCTTCGACGTCCTCGCCTCCACGGCGTCCACCCCGGTCGCGGCCTTCGCGTCACCGACGCGGGGCCTCTACGGCGTGCAGTGGCACCCCGAGGTCAAGCACACCACCTACGGTCAGGGCGTCATCGAGAACTTCCTCCACCGGGCGGCGGGCATCCCCGCCGACTGGAACCCGGGCAACGTCATCGCCGACCAGGTCGCCGCCATCCGCGCGCAGGTCGGCACGGGCCGGGTGCTCTGCGCCCTCTCAGGCGGCGTCGACTCGGCCGTCGCCGCGGCGCTCGTGCACAAGGCGGTCGGCGATCAGCTCGTCTGCGTGCTCGTCGACCACGGGCTGCTCCGCGAGGGCGAGCGCGAGCAGGTCGAGAACGACTACGTCGACTCGATCGGCGTGCGGCTCATCACCGTCGACGCCCGCGAGCAGTTCCTCTCGGCTCTCGACGGCGTGACCGACCCCGAGCAGAAGCGCAAGATCATCGGGCGGGAGTTCATCCGCACCTTCGAGCGCGCGCAGGCGGAGCTGGTCGCCGAGGCCGCTGCCGAGGGCGACCCGATCCGGTTCCTCGTGCAGGGCACCCTGTACCCCGACGTCGTGGAGTCGGGCGGGGGAGCAGGGACGGCCAACATCAAGAGCCACCACAACGTCGGCGGTCTGCCCGACGACGTCGAGTTCGAGCTGGTCGAGCCGCTGCGCACCCTGTTCAAGGATGAGGTCCGCGCCATCGGGCGTGAGCTGGGAGTCCCCGAGGTGATCGTCTCGCGTCAGCCGTTCCCGGGTCCCGGTCTCGGCATCCGGATCGTGGGCGCCGTCACGGCGGAACGACTCGCCATCCTGCGCCAGGCCGACCTCATCGTGCGCCAGGAGCTCACCGGCGCGGGGCTCGACCAGGACATCTGGCAGTGCCCGGTCGTGCTCCTCGCCGATGTGCGCTCGGTGGGCGTGCAGGGCGACGGCCGGACCTACGGGCACCCGATCGTGCTCCGACCGGTCTCCAGCGAGGACGCCATGACGGCCGACTGGACCAGGCTTCCCTACGACCTGCTGGCACGCATCTCGAACCGGATCACGAACGAGGTCGCCGACGTCAACCGCGTCGTGCTCGACGTGACCTCCAAGCCCCCGGGCACCATCGAGTGGGAGTGACGCTCACTCCGGCTCGGCCGGGGTGGGCGTCGGGCGCTCGCGTCGCCAGGGGCGCTGACGCGACAGCCGCGCGATGATCCACTCGAGCGGCCCCTGCTCGAACAGGATGTGCCAGAGCGACGCGAACGCCAGCGAGGCCAGCAGCAGGGTGACGAACAGGGGCACGCTCTGCCAGGCGAGGAAGCCGGCAGGAGCGATGCCGCTCGCGATGACGAGCGCGATCGCCACGACCTGCGCGGTGTAGAGGGTGACCGGCATCGACCCGGCCGCGCGCAGCGGGTACGTGACCCAGCCGAGCACCGTGCGCATCCCGGCCGGGGCGGAGTCGAGCAGCCAGACGAGCAGCCCGATCACGGCAGCCGCGAGCGCTCCGCCCGCCAGCGCCTCGGCCGTGGTGTTCGTGTGCTCGCGCACCGGGTCGCCGAGGACGGCGGCGCCGGCGTAGACCAGGATCGCGGTGGCGCCGCCGGCGGCCACGAGCACGATCTGCGTCCGGGTGCGGCGCACCCCTGCTCGGGCGATGAGGAGCCCGATCACCAGGTAGGCGATCCAGACGAGCGCGGGGTAGTGCCCGGCCAGCCACTCGTAGGGGAAGTACGCCCAGTCCCTCGTGGCGGCCCCGAAGGTCGACGAGGGGTCGTCGTGGAGCCGCATCAGCGCGTCCACGGCGAGCGGGCCGAGGATCACGGCGAGCACGCCGACGAGGGCGGCTACCGACCAAGGCAGGAACAGCAGCGGGAGCATCACCAGGAACAGGAAGCCGTACGTGTCGAGGATGATCGCGAGCGGGGTGTCGAGCAGGGCCAGCCCCACGCCGAGGGCGATCAGGAGCAGGGCGCGGATCGTGATCGACACCGCGACGCGACCGCGGCGGCCCGGCGGTAGGCGACGCTCCCCGCCGGACATCAGCCCGAGGGAGACGCCCGCGATGGTGGCGAAGAGGATGGACGACCGTCCGTCGAACACCGTCTCGGTCCGCCCGTCGGGCATCGCGTGCGCGTACAGCATGCCGACGAGCGCGAGACCGCGCGCCGCGTCCAGACCGCGGATGCGGCGGTCCAGAGCGGCGAGGGCCCGCGTGGTGGTCATGCGTCCATCCTGCGGGCCCGGAGGGAGGATCGGGGAGAGGCGAGGGCGCTCATCGCCCATTCCAGCGGACCCTGGCGGAACCAGCGACGCCAGAGCAGGGCGAACGCCACGCCGAGCGCGGTCATCGCGATCAGGAGGGACACGCTCTGCCACTGCTCGGGATCGCTGCCGAGAGGCAGCGGAGCGGTGATGACCGCGATGACCGCGAAGTGGGCGCAGTAGAGGGTGAGCGGCATCGAGCCGATGGCGGCGAGCGGAGACGACAGGCGGGCGACCGCGGTCCATCCGTTCTCCTCGGCGAGGTCGAGGGCGAGGCACAGGGCTCCGATGATCGCGATCGCGAGCCCGCCCGAGCCGAGCACCTCCCAGGTCGAGTTGGAGTGCGCGGCCGACGTCTCGGCGGTCGATGCCGTCACCGAGTAGGCCAGCAGGGAGGAACCGCCACCCAGCACGATCGCGGCGGCCTGCGTGCTGCGGGCGCTCAGATCGCACCGGGCCAGGAGCAGCCCGGCGATGACGAGAGCCGACCATGTCGCGACGGGGAAGTGCCCGGTGAGCCAGCGGCCGAGGTGACCGCCCCATTCCCCGCTCGTCATGGCGTGGAGGAGGCTCGCCGGCTCGGCGGCGGTCTCAGCGAACCAGCCCGTGAGGGCGGGCCCGCTCAGGGCGGCCACGACGACGAGCAGCGCCAGGTGCCGGCGCGAGAGCGTGAGCAGCGGGATGGCGAGGAGGAAGAGCAGTCCGTAGACGTCGAAGATCGTCGCGATCGGCGTGGCGAGCGACGCGAACCACAGTCCGAGCGCGATGAGCACACCGCCTCGGACGGCGATCCTCCGCGCGAGCCGGGGTAAAGCCGAGCGCGGCGGGCGGCGGGCGCCGCCGGACAGGAGGCCGAGGGAGACGCCGGACACGGTGGCGAAGAGCATGGCCGAACGACCGTCGAAGATCGACTCGACCCCGTTGTCGGGGACGACGTGGGCGTAGACCATGCCGAACAGCGCCAGGCCGCGTGCGACGTCGAGGCCGAGGAGCCGACGTCTCCTGGGCGCAGACGACGAGACGGGGCCACCCTGTCGGATGGCCCCGTCGACGTGGTCTCGAGGAGAGCTGATCGGGTCAGTTCCTGAAGATCGCGATGATGCGCAGGATCTCGAGGTACAGCCACACCAGCGTCATCACCAGGCCGAACGCGCCGGTCCAGCCGAACTTGCGCGGGGCGCCCGACTCGACGCCGCGCTTGATGAAGTCGAAGTCGAGGACCAGCGAGTAGGCGCACAGCACGACGGCGAAGACGCCGATGATGAGGCCGAGCGGGATGCCGAAGACGTCGACGCTGCGGAGGCCGAAGGCGTCGGGGACGACATTGGTCCACATCAGGACGAGGTTGACCAGCGAGAAGACCGCGTAGCCGATCAGGGCCACGAGGAACACCTTCGTCGCCCGCTTGGACGCCCGGACCTTGCCGCTCGCGAACAGGGCGAGCACGACACCGAAGACGGCGAGGGTGCCCAGCACCGCCTGCACGACGATGCCCGACCAGCGGAGCTCGAACAGACCGGAGATGCCGCCGATCGCGAGACCCTCGAGGGCCGAGTAGAGCAGGATCAGCGCGGCGGACGGCTCGCGCTTGAACGAGTTGACGAGGCCCAGGGCGAACGCGCCGAGCGCGCCGACGATGGTGAGGCCGAGGCCCAGGCCCACCGCGCCGAAGGAGATCGCAGCGAAGGTGACGACAGCACCCGCCAGGAGCAGCACGAAGCACAGGACCGTCTTCACGATCGTGTCCTCGTAGCTCATGCGGCCGGTCTCGGCGGTCGTCGCCGCCGGGCGGTCGTACATCTCCTGGAGCCCGTCGGCGGAGATCGTCGGCGCCTGCGCCGGCTTCCCCTTGCCGTTGAAGACGGGGTTCCGCGAGAACGCGGGGTTGTCGAGTGCCATCTCAGTCTCAATCTGCTGGGAACGAACGGTGACCCCACAAATCTACCGGGCGGTTCATTGGCATCCACTGGAAGTTAATGCCCGGCAACCAGTGTCGATTAGTGTGTCGCTCGTGTCCGCTGCCGTGATCGCCCATCGGGGCGCCTCGGGCCATCGTCCCGAGCACTCGCTCGCCGCGTACCTGCTCGCCGCGGAGCAGGGCGCGGATGCGGTCGAGCCCGACGTCGTGCTCTCGAAGGACGGCGTGCCCGTCGTGCGGCACGAGAACGAGATCTCCGCGACGACGGACGTCGCGAGCCGGCCGGAGTTCGCCGACCGACGGCGCTCGCGCTCGGTGGACGGGCGGATGCTCACAGGCTGGTTCACCGAGGACTTCACCTGGGAGGAGCTCTCGACGCTCCGGACGAGGGAGCCGCACCCCGCCCTGCGGCCGGACAGCGCCGCGCACGACGGCGAGGGGACCGTCCTACGGCTGCGCGACGTCCTCGGGGTCTGCGACCGCGCGAGGCCCGACGGGAGTCGGCCGGGAGCCGTGGTCGAGATCAAGCACGCGGCGCACTTCGAGGGGCTCGGGCTCGACGTCGTCGCCGCGATCACGGACGAGCTCGCGGAGGCGGGGTGGGCCGAGGGGGGAGATCGGCTGGTGATCGAGTCGTTCGAGCCGACCGCACTCCGTCGGGTGGCCGAGCGGATGCCGCAGACGCGCCGGGTGCTGCTCCTGGAGAGCAGCGGCGTGCCCTTCGACCTGGCCTCGGCCCATGCCGCGGGGCGTGGTCCGATCCCGTCGGACACCGCCGAGCTGCTCACCGATGCCGGGCTCGACCGGCTCTCCTCGGAGTTCGCGGGCATCAGCGTTGACAAGGAGCTGCTCGTGGGCGACGGCGCTCGCGGTGCCGATCTCGTCGGCGCGGCACATGACCGCGGGCTCCTGGTCTACACCTGGACGCTGCGGCCCGAGAACGCCTTCCTGGAGGAACGCCACCGGACCGGGCGGGCGGGCGGGCTCGGGGACTGGCAGGCGGAGTTCGCCGACGTCTTCGCGACGGGCGTGGACGGCGTGTTCGCCGACCACCCCGATCTGGCGCTCGCCGCGAGGCGGTCCGCCCTGGCCTGAGTGTCGGCACCAGCGCTTAGGCTTGTCGCCGACATGACACCCCCCTCCGACCGCATCCGAACCGACGCAGCCGACTCGGCGACCGGGCCGAGCATCGTGCCGGTCATCGTCGACCCCGCCGCGGGCCCGCGGGCCGCGGAGGGCGCTCCCGATCCGCTCCTCGACGGGCTGAACCCCCCGCAGCGGGCCGCGGTCGAGTACCGGGGCGACGCCCTGCTCATCGTGGCGGGTGCCGGCAGTGGCAAGACCAGGGTGCTCACGCACCGCATCGCGAGCCTCATCCGCAACCGGGAGGCGTGGCCGAGCCAGATCCTCGCGATCACGTTCACGAACAAGGCGGCCGCCGAGATGCGCGAGCGCGTGTCGCACCTGCTCGGCGGCATCGCGGAGGGCATGTGGATCTCGACGTTCCACTCCGCGTGCGTCCGCATCCTCCGCCGTGAGGCCGAAAGCTTCGGCTTCACCCGCGCGTTCACCATCTACGACTCGGCCGACAGCCGCGCGCTCATCAAGCGGCTGATCAAGGACCTCCAGGCCGACACCTACGGCTACACCGTGCCCCAGGTCGCCGCCCGCATCTCCAAGCTCAAGAACGAGCTGACCGACGCCGAGACCTACGCCCGTCAGGCGAACTACTCCGATCCGCAGGACGCCGTGTTCTCGCAGCTCTACCAGGAGTACGCGCATGCCCTTCAGGCGGCGAACGCCTTCGACTTCGACGACCTGATCAGTCAGACGGTCTACCTCTTCCGGGCGTTCCCGGAGGTCGCCGACCGCTACCGCACACGGTTCCGGCACATCCTCGTCGACGAGTACCAGGACACGAACCACGCCCAGTACTCGCTGATCCGCGAGCTGACACGTCCGCCGCGCTCGAACGAGCTGGAGGGGGTGTCGTCTCCGGGCAACGGTGGCGCCTCGCTCACCGTCGTGGGTGACTCCGACCAGTCGATCTACGCGTTCCGCGGCGCCGACATCCGCAACATCGTCGAGTTCGAGCGCGACTTCCCGGGAGCGGAGGTCGTCCTCCTCGAGCAGAACTACCGGTCGACCCAGAACATCCTGTCGGCGGCCAACGCGGTGATCTCGAACAACTTCGACCGCAAGGACAAGAACCTCTGGACCGCGGTGGGCGACGGCGCGAAGATCGTCGGCTACACCGGGTACTCGGGCCACGACGAGGCGCAGTTCGTCGCCGACGAGATCGCGAAGCTGCACGACGAGGGCATCGCGTACAACGAGATGGCGGTGTTCTACCGCACGAACTCGCAGACCCGAGCGCTGGAGGAGATCTTCATCCGCTCGGCCGTGCCGTACCGGGTGCTCGGGGGCACCAAGTTCTACGAGCGGGCCGAGATCAAGGATGCGATGGCCTATCTCACGAGCGTGGCCAACCCCTTCGACGCCCTCGCGCTGCGGCGCATCCTCAACACGCCCAAGCGCGGCATCGGGCCCGCCACTGAGACCCAGCTCGCCGGCTTCGCCGAGCGCGAGCAGATCTCGTACCGCGAGGCCATGCGCCGGGCGCCGGAGCTCGGCCTGGGTCCGAAGGTCACCAAGGCCATCGTCGACCTCGCCACGCTGCTCGACGAGGCCGCGGAGCTGGCCGATCCCGATCGCCCCGGCGGCCCGGGGCGGGTGAGCGAGGTGCTGACGCTGCTCATCGAGCGCAGCGGGTACGTGACCACGCTGCGCGCCAGTCGCGACCCGCAGGACGAGGCGCGGGCGGAGAACGTCGAGGAGCTCCTGGCGGTGACCAAGGAGTTCGCGGTGAACAACCCGGGCGGCACGCTGGTCGACTTCCTCACCGAGGTGTCGCTGGTCGCGGCCGTCGACGAGCTCGACGACGCCAGCGGAACGGTGTCGATGATGACGCTCCACACGGCCAAGGGCCTCGAGTTCGACGCCGTGTTCATCACGGGCGTCGAGGAGGACCTCATCCCGCACCGCATGTCGGCGAACGAGCCGGGAGGGCCGGCGGAGGAGCGGCGACTGTTCTATGTGGGCATCACGCGTGCCCGCAAGCGGCTCTTCCTGACGCTGGCGATGACCAGGGCCCAGTTCGGCGAGACCTCGGTGGCGATGCCGAGCCGCTACCTGCAGGAGATCCCGGGCGACCTGGTCGACTGGGTCCAGTCGCCGGGCGGCGCCACCTCGCGCGGCGGCACCCAGCCGCGGGCCCTGAACGCCGCGCGGCCCGGATCGTCGCGCTGGAACGACGGTCCCGTCTACCTCCCGCCCAAGCCGAAGACCGAGTGGGCGAACCGGGTCACCGGCCAGGTGCGCGACAACGGCGACCTCGAGCTGGTGCCCGGCGACCGCATCCGCCACACCGACTTCGGCGAGGGCCGGGTCGATCAGGTCACGGGTGAGGGGGCGAAGCGTGTCGCTCATGTGACGTTCGAGTCGGCCGGCCGCAAGAAGCTCCTCATCAAGATCGCGCCGATCGAGAAGGTCGGCTGAGGCGCAGCGCTGCCCATGCACCCGCGCCCAGCGCGGTGATCACGACGCCCGCCAGCAGGCCGGGACCGGCCTCCTGACCGGTGCTCGCCAGTCGTGCGGCCGGACTGCTCGGGACGCTCGAGGGCGGCGGGGACTGCAGGACGAACGACTCCGAGGCGTGGACCGCGGCATCCTCGAAGGCGGGGATGGAGGCGCCGTCCACGGTCGAGCCCGGCGAGGAGATCACGAAGTGGTAGTACCCGGGCTCGCTCACCTCGACGCAGTCGGTGCTGTACTCGCCGTCACCCGTGATCGTGACCTCCCCGGCGCCGGGGCTCTGCAGCTGACGCCATTCCTCGTGGACCGACCCGGGGGTCGGGGCGGCCTCGTCGGGCCCGATCAGGGTGGCCGTCACGGTGAACGCCGGCGCGCCGACGGGCAGCCCCGACACGGACAGCGTGTCGTGGACGCACGCCGGCTGATCGAGGGAGGCTCGGCTCGCGACCGTGGAGATGGTCGGAGCACCGAGCACGAGCGTGGTCTCGGCCGCCTCGCCCCAGGAGGACGACCAGCCGCCGAGCCTGTCTCCTCCGTGCTCGGGTGGTGTCCGCGCAGGGTCGATCGCTGCCGTCCAGGTGTACCAGCCGGGCTCCGCGACGGCGCATCCGGGGGAGCGGTAGGTGCCCGGCCCCTCGGTCGCCGCCGTCTCGACCCGGCACACGACGGGGGCATCGGCCGGCGCCTCCGCCAGGGGCTCGGGGCGCCGCTTCAGGGGACCGTAGAGGACGCTCTCGATCACGACGGGGACGGGGTGGAAGCCCTCGTCGTCCTGGTAGACGCCCCAGCGGCCGAGGCCCTCGTCGTTGGCCGACAGGACGAGGTCGTCGGAGAGTGTCTCTCCGGCGGCGATCGAGCCCGAGCTCGTGCGTGTGACGACCTCGGGGGAGAACGGGAGGGGCGACGGACCTGAGGCTCGAGCCTCTGCGGTCGCCTGAGCCCTCACCGGTGCGGCCTGGAGCAGGTCCTGGCGGCCGTTGAGGGACCGCCCGACGGTGAACGTCGCGCCATAGGGGAGATCGGTGAACCCCACGGACGCCGACACCTCCTCGATGGCGCGGCCGGGATCGGGGATGATCGCCTGAGCGACGCCGTTCGCGGCCCGGCGTGTGGTGCTCCCATCTCCGAAGGTCGCGCCCTGGAGGGTGATGACACCGTCGTGCACGCCGGGGGCGAGCACGGTGGGGCCCGACCCCACGAGGTCGACGACGAGCTGCGACGTGACGGTGTGGGAGGCGAGGTCGATCCCGAGCGTCGCCGTCACAGACCTGCTGGCCGCGCGCGACGCCTGCGCGAGGAAGGAGTCGGACGTCGAGAGCACCACCGCGGCATGCTCGTTCGCGCGCTGCGCGTAGTACGCGGCGTCGTGGCCGTCCAGGCCGGTGATGCGCCAGATCGCGAGCTGCGCCGCCGCCGCGGTCACCAGCTCGTAGGTCGAGGCCCAGACCCGGCCGATGTAGGCCACCCGGGCGAGGTCGTCGAGGGACAGGTCGGCGTACTCCGTCGTCTCCTCGTAGGTGAACGTCGAGCCGAGCGCGGACGGGCGGGAGACGTCGAGACAGAGCCCGGTGGTCCCGTCGGTGGAGAGATAGCTGCCGATCCACGAGCGGTCGGTCTTCGAGAGGAAGCCCACGCCGTGACCCGTCACGACGGCGGCCGAGGCCGACGCTGCAGGGATCACGATGCCGAGCGACACGGCGAGGAGCAGGAGCAGAGCGGTGAGTGTTCGAGGCATGTCGTCGAGGATCGCGGCGACGTCGAGTCGGTTCCAGGTGCGTCGGCGGATCTGTGGAGGGCGGCCCGCCGGGTGATGACTGTGGGGGAGCCGCCAGGATGGAACGCGACGGCGGGGGCGCGGGCCGGTGAAGAGTAGAGTTCAACGTGGTGTTCGGAGCGGAGCGAGGGAACGACCCCTGTTCCGCGCCATGTCGTCGTGCCCCGGGAACGGTCCGGGGACGATCTCGTCACGCGGATTGGAAGCCAGAGTGGATCTATTCGAGTACCAGGCCCGGGACCTCTTCGAGAGCTACGGTGTCCCCGTACTGCCCGGCATCGTCGCCGACACGCCTGAAGAGGTGAAGGCCGCCGCCGAGAAGCTCGGCGGCGTGACCGTGGTCAAGGCGCAGGTCAAGGTGGGAGGCCGCGGCAAGGCCGGAGGCGTCAAGGTCGCCAAGGACCCGGCCGCCGCCGAGGAGGCCGCGAAGGCGATCCTCGGTCTCGACATCAAGGGACACACGGTGCACCGCGTGATGGTGGCCGGTGGCGCCCGCATCGCGCAGGAGTTCTACTTCTCGGTGCTCCTCGACCGGGCCAACCGCTCGTACCTCTCGCTGACCAGCTACGAGGGCGGCATGGAGATCGAGCAGCTCGCGGTCGAGCGTCCGGAGGCGCTGGCGCGCATCGAGGTCGACCCCCTGGCCGGCATCGACCTCGAGACGGCGAAGGCGATCGCCGTGCAGGCGAAGTTCCCCGAGGAGCTCGTCGAGAAGGTCGCCCCCGTCTTCGTGAAGCTGTGGGAGGTCTACAAGGGCGAGGACGCGACCCTCGTGGAGGTCAATCCGCTCGTGCTCACCGAGGAGGGCGACATCATCGCCCTCGACGGCAAGGTCAGCCTCGACGAGAACGCCTCCTTCCGTCACCCGAACCACGAGGCGCTCGAGGACAAGGACGCGGCCGACCCGCTGGAGGCCAAGGCCAAGGCGAACGACCTCAACTACGTCAAGCTCGACGGCGAGGTCGGCATCATCGGCAACGGCGCGGGCCTCGTCATGTCGACGCTCGACGTCGTCGCCTACGCCGGCGAGCGCCACGGCGGGGTCAAGCCCGCCAACTTCCTCGACATCGGCGGCGGCGCGTCCGCCCAGGTGATGGCGAACGGTCTCGACGTGATCCTCGGCGACGAGCAGGTCAAGAGCGTCTTCGTCAACGTCTTCGGAGGCATCACCGCCTGCGACGCCGTGGCCAACGGCATCGTCGCCGCCCTCGGCATCCTGGGCGACACCGCCACGAAGCCGCTCGTGGTCCGTCTCGACGGCAACCGCGTGGAGGAAGGCCGCCGCATCCTCGAGGAGGCCGCGCATCCGCTGGTCACCCTCGCGGCGACCATGGACGACGGTGCAGACAAGGCCGCAGAGCTCGCGGCAGCGGCGAAGTAAGGACGGGTAGAGACATGTCGATCTTCCTCAACAAGGACTCCAAGGTCATCGTCCAGGGCATCACCGGCGGCGAGGGCACCAAGCACACCGCGCTCATGCTCAAGGCGGGCACGCAGATCGTCGGCGGCGTCAACGCCCGCAAGGCCGGCACCACCGTCGAGCACGAGGGCGGCGTGACGCTCCCGGTGTTCGGCACCGTCAAGGAGGCCATCGCCGAGACCGGCGCCGACGTCTCGATCGCGTTCGTGCCCCCGGCCTTCGCCAAGGACGCGATGATCGAGGCCATCGACGCCGAGATCCCGCTCCTCGTCGTCATCACCGAGGGCATCCCGGTGCAGGACTCTGCCGAGGCGTGGGCCTACGCGAAGCAGAAGGGCAACAAGACCCGGATCATCGGCCCGAACTGCCCCGGCATCATCACGCCGGGCGAGTCGCTCGTCGGGATCACCCCCGCCAACATCACCGGCAAGGGACCGATCGGGCTCGTGTCGAAGTCGGGCACGCTGACCTACCAGATGATGTACGAGCTGCGCGACCTGGGCTTCTCCACCGCCATCGGCATCGGCGGCGACCCGATCATCGGCACCACCCACATCGACGCCCTCGCGGCGTTCGAGGCCGACCCGGAGACCAAGGCCATCGTCATGATCGGCGAGATCGGCGGTGACGCCGAGGAGCGTGCCGCCGACTTCATCAAGGCCAACGTGACAAAGCCGGTCGTCGGCTACGTCGCGGGCTTCACCGCGCCCGAGGGCAAGACGATGGGCCACGCGGGCGCCATCGTGTCGGGCAGCGCGGGCACCGCGGAGGCCAAGAAGGTGGCCCTCGAGGCCGCCGGCGTCAAGGTCGGCAAGACGCCGAGCGAGACCGCCGCACTCCTCCGCGAGGTCTACGCCGCGCTCTGACGCGCTCTCGACGACGCCGTCGTCGCACGATGCCCCGGTGTCGTGCGCGACGGCGTCGTCGTCGTTCCGCCGAACCCCACGCGCCTGACGGGCCACGCCGACTCCCTGGGAGAGAATCGAAGCCATGACCGCAGGCACCCCGCACACCGACCCCTCGCCGGGCCGGAGCGCTCTCCGTCTCCTGCGGCACGAGTTCGTCACGCCCGAGGCCATCTACGGCACCGTCCTGATCACGGTCATCATCGCGGTCCAGGAGGAGGAGAGCACGGCAGACGTCGGCCTGCTCGTCTCGGCCCTGACGGCGTTCGTCTTCTGGCTCGCCCATGTCTTCGCCCACACGGTGGCCCGCCACGGGGTCAAGAGGGGCAAGGAGGTCCCGCTCGCCACGGCGGTCCGGGAGGCGATCTTCCACTCGACCGGCTTCCTCACGGGGCCGCTGATCCCACTGCTCCTCCTGGGGCTGGCGCCGCTCGGCATCCTCGACGACGAGTCGGCCTACACGGCGGCCGAGGTGAGCAGCCTCGTCATCCTCTTCGTGCTCGGTGCGCTCGCGCTGGCCGAGCGCGGTCGCCGCTGGTACGCCTGTCTCCTCGGAGGCCTGCTCACCTCGGGCGTCGGCCTCCTCGTCATCGCTCTCGAGCTGATCCTGCACTGAACGGACGCATGAACCGCCTCTCCACCATCGTCCTCGCCGCCCTCGACGCCCTCGTCGCGGCGGCGATCGGCCTCGGCATCCTCGTGGTCCCCGCGACGCTCCTCTGGGCCGTGCAGTTCGGGCTGGCGCTCGACTGGACGGCCTTCTGGCGCGCGTCGGCCGACGTCTGGCTCGCGGGACACGGCGTCGACCTCCTGATCACGCTCCCCAGCGACGTCGCCCTGGCGACGGGGCTGGACGGGGCAGGAGCGCCCTTCGAGGTCGGGATCGCCCTGCTGGGCTTCGCCCTCCTCACCGTCCTGCTCGGCGCTCGATCGGGCAGGCGGATGCGCGCAGCCGACGACCCGGTGGCCGGATCGATCGCCGGGGTGGTCGCCTTCGGGCTCATCGCGACCGCCGTGTCGTCGAGTGCTCGATCCTCCGAGGTGGTGCCCTCGCTGCTGCAGAGCGCCCTGTTCCCCGCGGGTGTGTACCTCCTCGGGGTGCTGATCGGGCTGGCCTGGCGCAGGCGCGGCGCCGCCGGCCCGAAGGCGCCGCAGTCCCGGTTCGCCCTCGTCTGGCGGACTCGTCTCGACGCCGTGGACGCCGGTGACCGCGCCCTGGTGGGTCTCGCCCTCCGCGGCGGGGCCATGGCGGCGTTCGGAGTGATCACCGTCGCGGCGGTCGCACTCGCGATCGCACTGGTGGCGGGGTTCTCGTCGATCGTCGGTCTCTACGAGGGGCTCCACGCGCAGGTCGTCGGCGGCATCGCCCTGACGGTGGGTCAGCTCGCGCTGCTGCCCAACCTCGTCGTCTGGATGGCGAGCTGGTTCCTCGGCCCGGGGTTCGCCCTCGGGTCCGGGTCGTCGGTGTCCCCGCTCGGCACGCAGCTGGGGCTCCTGCCCTCGGTGCCGGTGTTCGGCGCGCTGCCGCAGGGTGACGTGCCCCTCGGGTTCGCCGGGCTGCTCGTCCCCGTCCTCCTCGCGTTCGGCGTCGGCGTGGTGCTGAAGCCGGCGTTCGACGCCGCCGTCGAAGGGACACGCGGACGCGGTCGATGGCTCCGGTTCGCGGCCGTGTCGATCGCCCTCGGCCTCGTCGGCGCCGTCCTCATGGCGCTCGTCGCGATCTGGTCGGGGGGTGCGGCCGGGCCGGGGCGTCTCGCGGACGTCGGGCCGGACCCGTCCGCCGTGTTCCTGTGGTCGTTCGTCGAGTTCGCCGTCCCCGCGGCGCTCGGCCTCCTGGCCGGGGCCAGCGTCCGCCGCCCGGGCACACGGAACGGCGGCAGGGATGGCCGTGGTCCCGCCGCCGCAGCGCGATCGAAGGCGACCGGCCGGGCCGATACACTGTGACGGTGCTGTCGCTCGTGGTCCTCATCTCGGGAGGCGGGTCGAACCTCCGAGCGCTGCTCGAGGCGACGAGCGAGTCCGCCTTTCCCGCACGTGTGGTCGCCGTCGGCGCCGACAACGAGGCCGAGGGGCTCGGTCACGCCGAGGCGTGGTCCATCCCGTCCTTCACCGTGGTGCCGTCGACCTTCGAGTCGCGCGAGGCCTGGGGTGAGGAGCTCCTCGAGCAGATCCTGCGCTGGTCGCCCGATCTGGTCGTGTGCGCGGGGTTCATGCGCATCCTGCCGCCGAACGTCGTGCGGGCGCTGTCGCCGCGCCTCATCAACACCCACCCCGCGCTGCTGCCCGCCTTCCCCGGGGCCCATGCGGTGCGCGACGCGCTCGCGGCCGGGGTCGACACCACCGGCGTGACGGTGCACGTGATCGACGAGGGCGTCGACACGGGCCCGGTCATCGTCCAGCGGGCGGTGCCCGTGCACCCGGGCGACACCGAGCACGAGCTCCACGAGCGCATCAAGACCGTCGAACGCGAGCTGCTGGTGGCCGCCGTTCGAGACATCGCCGAGCAGACCGTCGATCTGGAGGAACTGGCAGCACGATGAGCGGACCCACCCACGACCCGAGCCTCTACACCCCGCGCGATCGCGTCCCGGTCACCCGCGCCCTGGTGTCGGTGAGCGACAAGACGGGCCTCCCCGAGCTCGTGCAGGCGCTCACCGCCGCCGGAGTCGCCATCGTCTCCACCGGCTCGACCGCCAAGGCCATCGTCGAGGCGGGAGGGACGGTCACCGAGGTCTCGTCCGTGACCGGGTTCCCCGAGTCGCTCGACGGGCGCGTGAAGACCCTGCACCCCGGTGTGCACGCCGGCATCCTCGCCGACCTCCGCCTGGAGTCGCACCGCGAGCAGCTCGGCGAGCTCGGCATCGAGCCCTTCGACCTCGTGATCGTCAACCTGTACCCCTTCCGCGAGACGGTCGCCTCGGGTGCTGCGGCCGACGCCGTGATCGAACAGATCGACATCGGCGGCCCCGCGCTCGTCCGCGCGTCCGCCAAGAACTTCGCCAACGTGGCGATCGTCGTGTCTCCCGCGCGCTACCCGGAGCTGATCGAGGCCCTCGCCTCCGGCGGGACCGACCTCGCCCAGCGTCGGCGGCTGGCGGCGGAGGCGTTCGCGCACACGGCCTCCTACGACGGAGCGGTCTCCGCCTGGTTCGCGGAGCAGCTGGCCGAGGCGACCCCCGAGCCGGGAGCCGCGTCTCCGTTCGGTGACCCCCTCGTCGTCGAGGGATCCCTCGAGGCCACGCTCCGCTACGGCGAGAACTCCCACCAGCAGGCGGCGCTGTACGTCGTCGACGGCGGCACGGGCCTCGCCCAGGCCACGCAGCTGCAGGGCAAGGAGATGTCGTACAACAACTACGTCGACGCGGATGCGGCGGTGCGGGCGGCCTACGACTTCAGCGAGCCCGCGGTCGCCATCATCAAGCACGCCAACCCGTGCGGCATCGCCGTCGCCGATCCTGACGCTGCCGATCCGATCGCCTCCGCACACGCCAAGGCCCACGCCTGCGACCCGGTCTCGGCCTTCGGCGGCGTCGTCGCCGCCAACCGGCCGGTGACCCGCGCGATGGCGGAGGGGCTGAAGGACGTCTTCACCGAGGTGCTGGTCGCGCCCGCCTTCGAGCCGGAGGCGCTCGAGGTGCTGGCGGGGAAGAAGAACCTGCGCATCCTCACCCTCCCCGAGGGGTACCGTCGCGAGCCCGTGGAGCTCCGCCAGATCAGCGGGGGGATCCTCGCGCAGACCCCCGACGGCTTCGCTCACCTCGACCGCTCGACGTGGCAGCTGGTCGCGGGGGAGGCCGCCGACGACGCCACCCTCGACGACCTCGAGTTCGCCTGGAAGGCCTGCCGCGCGGTGAAGTCGAACGCGATCCTGCTCGCCTCGGGCGGAGCATCCGTGGGGGTCGGGATGGGGCAGGTCAACCGGGTCGACTCCTGCCACCTCGCCGTCACGAGGGCGGGCGACCGGGCGGCCGGTTCCGTGGCCGCCTCGGATGCCTTCTTCCCGTTCGCGGACGGACTCGAGGTGCTGCTCGAGGCCGGGGTGCGCGCCGTCGTCCAGCCGGGCGGGTCCGTGCGCGATGCCGAGGTGATCGAGGCCGCCGCGAAGGCCGGGGTCACGATGTACCTGACCGGCGAACGCCACTTCTTCCACTGACCGCCCATCCATCCGTCCCCGCGGCGGTGCAGGCAGAGAGCACCCAGCCGCGACAGCCTAAGGTGCTAGTCATGTCCTCGTTCCGGCTCCGCACGCTCGGTGCGTCGCTCCTCGCCGCCGTCGTCATCGCGGTGACCGCCCTCGCGGCGGGCACCCTGGCGCTCTTCCTCGCCAACGGGCAGCAGCTGGAGATCATCGGACCGGCGGCCTCCTACTACGCCGTGCCCGCGCTCGTGGTCTTCGTCGTCTTGGCGATCCTGGGCCTGGTGGGCGTCTACGCCCGCTGGTACACCGCGCTGATCGGCGGCCTGGCCGCGGCCGTGCTCGCCGTCCTGATCAGCGCCGGGCTCCCGCTGATCGGCGCGCAGTTCACGAGCGACGTGCTCGCGCAGTACGCCTCGAGGCAGGTGGCGCTCGAGCTCGTGTTCGCCCTCGCGGTGGTGCTGGCGACGGTCGCGCTCGGGCGGCGCATCCACGGTGCGCTCGCCATCACCGAGACCGAGGAGGTGCTGCGTCGGCAGTACGCCCTCGTGCGGCGGCCCGCGGCCAGCCTCGACCAGGGTGTCGTCACCCACATCGAGCGCACGCCCGTCGACGTCGAGCTCGCGGGCCGACAGTGGGAGGCCTACGTGGCGGCTCTCACCGGGGCGGGCTGGGAGCCCGTCGAGGTCGACCCCGACGACGACCTGCCGGACTCCGTGTTCGTCGAGGACACGGTCGTGATGTTCGGTCCGCTCGCTGTCCTCACCAACCCCGGCACCGAGAGCCGGACGGCCGAGGTCGACGCCGTGGAGCAGACTGTGCTCGGTCTCTCGCTGGAGACCGCGCGGATCGAGGCGCCCGGGACCCTCGACGGCGGGGACGTCCTGAAGATCGGCCGCACGGTCTTCGTCGGCCGGGGAGGCCGGACCAACGCCGACGGCATCAGGCAGCTCCGCAAGATCCTCGCCCCTCGCGGCTACTCGGTGGTGGCGGTCCCGATGACCAAGGCGCTGCATCTGAAGAGCGCCGTCACCGCGCTCCCCGACGGCACGGTGATCGGCTACCGGCCGGTCGTCGACGACCCGTTCGTGTTCGACCGGTTCCTCGAGATGCCCGAGGAGGGCGGCGCGCACGTCGTGATCCTCTCCGACGACACCGTGCTCATGGCGTCGTCGGCGCCGGAGTCGGCCCGCATCATCGAGGGTCTCGGCTACCGGGTCATCTCGGTCGACATCTCCGAGTTCGAGAAGCTCGAGGGCTGCGTCACCTGTCTCTCCGTGCGCATCCGCTGAGACGGCATCCACCGGTCGCTCCGATCGCTGCTTGCACCGCCAGGAGCGGTGCGTCTATCCTGTAAGGCTGCCTTCCCACCGAGCCCCCGTGAACCGGGGTCGTCCGGCTGCCCACGATGCGGTCGGAGGGGATCGGCAGCGCGCGCACCGACCGGTGGGCGCGGCGCAGGATGAGGATGCACGACGTGAGCGACACGACCAGCCGACGCGGAGCCGGGGTCGTCCGTACCCTCCTCCGGCTCTACCCGTTCGCTCGGCCGGCGATGCCGCGGATCGTGCTGGGCATGGTGGCGTCGCTCGGGGCCAGCGCGGTCGCGCTGATCATCCCGCAGGTGCTCGAGTGGGTGGTCGACGGGCCGCTCTCGAGCGGGGACGAGGCCCAGATCTGGATCGCCGGCGCCCTGGTGCTGGGCCTGGGCGTGGCCGAGGCGGCCCTGATCGCGGCTCGGCGGGTGCTCGTGCTCGTGCCGAACACCCGTGTCGAGGCGCGCATGCGCAACGCGCTCTACGCCAAGCTCCAGGACCTCCCTGTCGCGTTCCACGACCGATGGCCGAGCGGTCAGCTGCTCTCCCGGAGCGTCAGCGACCTCAACCTCATCCGCCGGTGGCTGTCGTTCGGGCTCGTCCTCCTGGTGGTCAACGTCCTCACGATCATCGGCGGGGCCGTCATCCTCCTGGCCATGAACTGGGTGCTGGGCCTGGTGTTCCTCGCCGCCGCCATCCCGGTCATCCTCTACAGCTTCAGCTTCGAGCGCCGGTACTCCGAGGTCGCGCGGCGGTCACAGGACCAGGCGGGCGACCTGGCGACGAGCGTCGAGGAGTCGGTGCACGGCATCCGCGTCCTCAAGGCCTTCGGCCGCGGGCGGTACGCGCTGAAGCGGTTCGAGAGCCAGGCCGATCGCCTGCGCGCGACGGAGATCGAGAAGGCACGGACGGTCGCCGGCATCTGGCTCTACCTCACGCTCATCCCCGACCTCGCCTTCGGGGTCTGTCTCGTGCTCGGGGTGTGGCTCGTCTCGGTCAACGCGGCGACCGTGGGCGGGCTCGTGGCGTTCTTCGCCACCGGGACGGTCCTGCTGTTCCCCATCTGGTCGATGGGCTACTTCCTGGCCATGACCCTCGACGCCACCACCGCGACGACGAGGTTCTACGAGGTGATGGACGCGCCGGTGTCGATCACCGATCCCGAGCATCCGGCGACCGTCACCGATCCTCGCGGCCGACTGGAGTTCGTCGACGTGCACTTCAGGTACGACGACGCCCCCGCGGGAGTCCCCGACCTGCTCGACGGCGTCGACCTCTCCATCGAGCCGGGCGAGACGATGGCGCTCGTCGGCCTCACCGGATCGGGGAAGTCCACCCTCACCTCGCTCGCCGCCCGCCTGTACGACGTGACGGCCGGCTCGGTCAGGGTCGACGGCGTCGACGTGCGCGACCTCACGCGGTCCGATCTTCGGGCGCGGGTCGGGATGGCGTTCGAGGAGGCGACCCTGTTCAGCCAGACCGTGCGCGAGAACGTGCTCCTCGGCCGCCCGGACGCGAGCGACGACGAGCTGCGCGAGGCGCTGCGCATCGCGCAGGCGGAGTTCGTCGACGAGCTGCCCGACGGCCTCGACACGAAGGTCGGCGAGGAGGGGCTCAGCCTCTCCGGCGGCCAGCGTCAGCGGCTCGCCCTGGCTCGCGCGATCGCGGCCCGCCCCGAGATCCTGGTGCTCGACGACCCGCTGTCCGCGCTCGACGTCGAGACGGAGGCGCGGGTCGAGGCCGAGCTCCGGCGCGTGCTCCAGAGCACCACGGCGCTCATCGTGGCGCACAGGCCCTCGACCGTGGCGCTGGCCGATCGCGTCGCCCTGCTGCAGGACGGTCGCGTGACCGCGGTCGGCACCCACTCCGAGCTGCTGGCGACCAGCGACCACTACCGTTTCGTCATCTCGAGCCTCGATGACGAGCCCACCGTTCCGAAGGAGGTCGTGCGATGAGCACCACCACCGTGATCGGGGTCAGGGGCGAGGAGCGCGACGACCTCACGACGGACGAGAGCCGTCAGATCCGCCGTCGCTCGTCGGCTCTGCTCCGATCGCTCATCGCGCCGATGCGGGGCCGACTGGCGCTCGCCATCGCCGCCGTCGTCGTCAGCACCGCCGCGCAGGTGGCCGGCCCCGCGATCATCGCGTTCGGCATCGACAGCGGTCTGCCCGCCCTCCTGCAGCAGGACTGGATGCCGGTGGCCCTCGCGGGCGTCGCGTACCTGCTCAGCGGTGTGCTCGGCGCCGGGCTCATCGCCTGGTTCACCGTGCTGGCAGCGCGCATCAGCCAGAGCATCCTCTTCGACCTGCGCAGGAGGGTCTTCCTCCACACGCAGCGGCTGAGCCTGGAGTTCCACGAGTCGTACACCTCCGGCCGGATCATCTCGCGTCAGACCAGCGACCTCGATGCCATCCGCGAGCTGCTCGACTCGGGCATCAACGCCCTCGTGCAGGGACTGCTCTACATGGCGTTCACCGCGGTCGCGCTCGTGCTGCTGGATGCGTGGAGCGGTCTGGTCCTGCTGGTGGCGCTCGTGCCCCTCGCGGTGCTGACACGCTGGTTCCAGGTGCGCTCGCAGCGGCTCTTCCGCCGCACCCGGGTGACGTCGGCGCGTCTGATCGTGCACTTCGTCGAGACCATGACGGGCATCCGCGCCGTGAAGGCCTTCCGCAAGGAGGCGCGCAACGAGGTGGAGTTCGGCGAGCTCGTCGACGACTACCGGGAGTCGAACGCGCGCGTCATCCGGCTCTTCGGCGTCTACGACCCCGGGCTCGTGCTGATCGGCAACGTCGCGGTCGCGACGGTGCTGGTCTTCGGCGGGCTGAGGGTGCTCGACGGTGGGATCGAGGTCGGTGTCCTGCTCGCGGCCGTGCTCTACACGCGTCGGTTCTTCGACCCCATGGAGGACATGGCGATGTTCTACAACTCGTACCAGAGCGCAGCCGCGGCCCTCGAGAAGATCTCCGGTGTGCTGGAGGAGCGTCCGGGCGTGGCCGACCCCGAGCATCCGGTCGACCTGTGGACCTCGCGCGGCGAGGTGAGGTTCTCCGGGGTCGAGTTCTCCTACACGCCCGATCGCCCGATCATCCCGCGTCTCGACCTCGACATCCCCGCAGGGCAGACGATCGCGCTCGTCGGCTCGACCGGGGCCGGCAAGTCGACCCTGGCGAAGCTTCTCTCCCGCTTCTACGATCCGACCGAGGGGAGCGTCACGCTCGACGGCGTCGACCTGCGCGACCTCCACCCGAAGGACCTCCGACGGGCGATCGTGATGGTCACCCAGGAGGCGTACCTGTTCTCGGGCACCGTCGCCGACAACATCGCCATCGGACGCCCGGACGCCACGCCCGAGGAGATCGAGGCCGCCGCCCGTGCGGTGGGCGCCGACGCGTTCATCCGTGGCCTGCCCGACGGCTACGACACCGACGTCAACAAGCGCGGCGGGAGGGTCTCCGCGGGCCAGCGGCAGCTGATCTCGTTCGCGAGGGCGTTCCTCGCCGATCCCGCCGTCCTCATCCTCGACGAGGCCACGGCGTCGCTCGACATCCCGAGCGAGCGAGCGGTGCAGGATGCGCTGCAGACCCTCCTCGCCGACAGGACGGCGGTCATCATCGCGCACCGTCTGTCGACCGTGGCGATCGCCGACCGCGTGCTCGTGATGGATCGCGGACGCATCGTGGAGGACGGCACTCCCGCCGAGCTGATCGCGGGGGAGGGGAGGTTCGCCCACCTCCACGCGTCGTGGCGGGAGTCCCTCGTCTGAGCCCGCGTCCGGCCGGTCTGCCCGGGTCGCCTGCCCCGGGCAGACCGGCCCCGGGCGGACGTCGGAGGGCGGACGTCGGAGGGCTCAGGAGCGGGCCGGCACCCAGGCGTAGTAGGTGGCCCCGCTGTTCGGGGTGAAGAGGTACCAGTCGTCCTGGCACACGACGTACTCGTCGGCGGGGAGGGTCTCGACCCACCAGGTGTCGTCGAGCGACGGCGGCTTCTGCGACGCAGGCACCGAGCACGGCGCGCCGATGGGGTTCGGCGACGTCGTCGAGAACTGCATGAGCTCGGCGCCGGTGTCGTCGTTCGCCTTCATCCGCACCATCGTCGCGTCATCCGGGACCCAGCCCGGCACCGCGATGGAGGCGCCGGAGGCCTTGCCCTCCGCCGCCGTGCCGTAGATGGCGGACTTGATGGGAGGATCGACGGCCTCGAGGAGCGTGCATCCGTTGACGACGACGGCGACTCCGGCCGCGATGAACGCTGCCGCGGCGACGCGCGACCTCTTCGACTGCATGCGCTGCGTAGGTCCTCTCATGATCCAGGCGACGACTCGGGGTGCACCGGCTGCCACCTGGCAGAAGCGTAGTCGATCGAGTACCACGGTTCCCGCGAGAGCGCTCGGAGCGGTGTGCCCTCGCGCTCGTAGTGCTCGCGGGCGCTGCTCTCGTGCCCGGTCGGCGGCAGGCCGCCGGACCGCACGACGCGCCACCACGGGTGGCCCTCGCCGTACATCCGCATGATCGATCCGACGGCACGCGCGGCGCGGCTGCCGAGCAGTGCGGCGACGTCGCCGTAGGCGAGCACACGACCCGGCGGGATGGAGTCGACGACCTCGAGCACCGCCCCGACGAAGGAGTCGGGGTCGGAGAGGGCGTCGCCCGCCGACTCGTTCAGAGGGCCAGCGCGGCGATCGTCTCGCCGTACTCGGTCTCGCCGACGGACGTGAAGCCCACGTGGTAGAAGAACCGCTCGGGCCCGGACTCGCCGGGCTCGAAGATGACGGTGAGGCGCTCGAAGCCGCGGCGCCGGGCCTCGTCGGCGACGGACTCGACGGCGAAGCGGCCGACACCGTGCCCCTGGGCCGAGGCCGCGATGTTCAGCCGCCAGATGCAGCAGCGGAACTCCTCCTGAGGGCTCTCAGCGTCGAAGTTGGCCATGATGAAGCCCACGACATCCTCCCCGTCGCGCACCACACGGGGCCAGGCGCTGTTCGGGTTGACGTAGGCCTCGGCGATCGAGTGCGAGACGGGAGCGACGAACTGCTCCTGGCCGGGCTTCAGGGTGAGCGTGTTCGCGGCGACGATGTTCGTGGCTGACAGCTCCTCGAGCACGAGTTCACTCATGAGGACAGGCTAGTGCCAGGGGGTGCCCGCTGGCGAGGAGGTCTCTCGACGTCGAGACATCTGCCAGGGCGAGTACACTGGAGAACGCTGTTTTCCGCGCGTGCTAGAGGAGCTGAATTGTCGAAGATCAAGGTTGAGGGCACCGTCGTCGAGCTCGACGGCGACGAGATGACGCGAATCATCTGGCAGTCCATCAAGGACACTCTGATCCACCCGTACCTCGACGTGAACCTCGAGTACTACGACCTCGGCATCGAGAAGCGCGACGAGACCGACGACCAGATCACCATCGACGCCGCGAACGCGATCAAGAAGCACGGCGTCGGCGTCAAGTGCGCGACGATCACGCCCGACGAGGCGCGCGTCGAGGAGTTCGGTCTCAAGAAGATGTGGCGCTCGCCGAACGGCACCATCCGCAACATCCTGGGCGGCGTCATCTTCCGCGAGCCGATCATCATCTCCAACATCCCGCGTCTGGTGCCGGGCTGGAACAAGCCGATCATCGTCGGTCGTCACGCGTTCGGCGACCAGTACCGCGCCACCGACTTCCGCTTCGAGGGCGAGGGCACGCTGACCCTGACGTTCACGCCGAAGGACGGCTCCGAGCCCCAGTCGTTCGAGGTGTTCGAGTCGCCCGGCAGCGGTGTCGCGATGGGCATGTACAACCTCGACGAGTCGATCCGCGACTTCGCCCGCGCGTCGCTCAACTACGGCCTCGCCCGCAACTACCCGGTCTACCTGTCGACGAAGAACACCATCCTCAAGGCCTACGACGGCCGGTTCAAGGACCTCTTCGCCGAGGTCTTCGAGGACGAGTTCCGCGCCGAGTTCGAGGCCCGCGGCCTGACCTACGAGCACCGGCTCATCGACGACATGGTCGCGTCCTCGCTCAAGTGGGAGGGCGGCTACGTCTGGGCGTGCAAGAACTACGACGGCGACGTCCAGAGCGACACCGTGGCGCAGGGGTTCGGCTCGCTCGGTCTCATGACCTCCGTGCTCACCACCCCCGACGGCTCCATCGTCGAGGCCGAGGCTGCTCACGGCACCGTCACCCGCCACTACCGTCAGCACCAGGCGGGCAAGCCCACGTCGACCAACCCGATCGCCTCGATCTTCGCCTGGACCCGCGGTCTGCAGCACCGTGGCAAGCTCGACGGAAACCAGGAGCTCATCGACTTCGCGTCGACCCTCGAGGACGTCGTCATCAAGACGGTCGAGAGCGGGAAGATGACGAAGGACCTCGCCCTCCTCGTTGGCCCCGAGCAGGAGTACCAGACCACCGAGGAGTTCCTCGCGACGCTGGCCGAGAACCTCAAGACCCGCATCGAGGGCTGACCCTCAGCGGTCGTCTCGAACAGCGAGAAGGCGCCCCTCCGATCCGTTCGGAGGGGCGCCTTCTCGCTGTTCGGCGATCGTCGGGCAGGCGCGCAGAGCGCCCGCCCGCTGCGATCAGCTCGCGGATGCGGAGAGCTGCTGGCCCTCGGAGGCGCCGTCGGTGGTGACGTGCTCCACGGCGATCTTGCGCGGCTTCGCGCGCTCGGACACCGGGATCACGACCGAGAGGACGCCGTTCTCGTACGACGCGCTGATGCGCTCGACGTCGAGGCCGTCGCCCAGGCTGAGCTGGCGGAGGAACGAGCCGCCGCTGCGCTCGCGGGTGATCCACTTCACACCCTCGGCGCCCCGGAGGGTGCGCTCGGCCCGGATGGTCAGCAGCTGCCCGTCGACGTCGACGTCGATCGAGCCCGGGTCGATGCCCGGGAGGTCGGCGGTGAGGACGTAGGTCTCACCCTGGCGGTAGAGGTCCATCGGCATGACGCGCGGTCCCTGCCGGCTCTCGAAGAGGCCGGATGCGACGCGGTCGAGCTCGCGGAACGGGTCGAAGTTCATGGCCATGATCACTGACTCCCTTCTGATAGTTGAGTCACCTTGACTCAATGCTTCAGATGTTAGCAGTCAACGTTGGAGAGTGCCAGAAATTCCCTGGGTGGGAGGAGTGAGCCAGACGCCGTCCGCCGCCACCCCGCGCACCTCGAATCCGGGGCTGAGGAGCACGACGTCGGCCGCGCATCCGGGCCGGAGGAGGCCGAGGTCGTGACGGCGGAGCACCGTCGCCGGAGTCCGGGTGAGGGCGCGGATCGCCTCGACGGGCTCGATGCCGCACTCGGTGACCGCGATGCGCAGCGCGGCGTCCTGCGTGAGCGTCGATCCCGCGAGGGTGTCGGTGCCCTCGAGCACGGCGCGGCCCTCGCGGACGTCGACGTCTCGCGAGCCCAGGTGGTAGTGGCCGTCGGAGGCGCCTGCCGCCGCCATCGCATCCGTCACCATCGCGACCCGGCCGGGCGCCGCGCGGAAGGCGAGCTGCACCACCGCGGGATCGACGTGCAGCCCGTCGACGATGAGCTCGAGCACGACCCGCTCGTCGTCGAAGGCGGCGGGCAGCGGGCCGGGGGAGCGGTGGTGGATCCCGGGCATCGCGTTGAAGGCGTGGGTCACCAGCCTGGCACCGCGATCGAAGGCGTCTCGGGTCGCGCGCAGATCGGCATCGGTGTGCCCCACGGCGACGATCACACCCTCCGCGGCGAACGCCTCGATGGCGGTCGGAGCGCCGGGCAGCTCGGGTGCGATCGTGATCTGGGTGAGGTGGCCGTCGGCGGCCTCCAGCAACTCGGCGACGGCGAGCGGCGTCGGGGATCGCAGAGCCGCCGGATCGTGCGCTCCCCGCCGATCGGGCGAGAGGAACGGACCCTCGAGATGCGCCCCGATCACGAGCGGATCGGCGCCGCACAGGTCCGCCACGGTCGAGAGCGAGTCGGCGAGGGTCGGCAGGGGCGCGCTCACCAGAGAGACGACCGATCGCGTGGTGCCGTGCGCCCGATGTACGGCGAGGCCGGACCGGATCGCGTCCGCGCCGTCGTCGAACGACGAGCCGCCTGCGCCGTGGCAGTGGAGGTCGAGGAAGCCCGGTGTCAGCCAGGCGCCCTGCGCGTCGGCGACGGTGTCGACCTCGGCGGACCGCGCTCGCCAGCCCTCACCGGTCCCGACCTCGAGGATGCCCTCGGGCCCGCCGAGCAGCCAGAACCCGTCCACGACGCCGTCGGCATCGAGCTTGCGTGCGCCGTGGACGAGGAGGCTCACTCGAGCTCCCGGCGCCCCTGGATCACTCCGCTGACCGTCGCCACGACGCCGAACACGAGGGCGATGATCCACTGGCCCATCGTCAGCCACACCAGCGCGGCTGCGCCCATGATCGCGATCTCGACCAGGCCCTTGCCGAAGGCGTCGAGCCTCACGACCGCCTTCGGTGAACGGAAGAGCGCCCATACGAGGAGGGCGAAGAGCGGGGTGGCGATGCCGAACACGATGTTCCACGGCAGGGGCCAGGCCACGAAGCCCCAGAAGCCGAACGAGAAGAGGGCGAAGAGCTCGACGAGCAACCGCACCACATCATTGGCGCGGACCCTCGGGTGGGCAGGAGACTGCGTGGACACCCTACAACTCTAGGTGCTCGAGGTCGTGGCTGGCGGCGGCCGGGACGAGGCCGCAGATCATTGTTACGGGTTTGTAAAGGGTGCGAACCAAATCGGCCCGAAGTCTTGACGGACGATTGTTCGTAAGCTTCACTAACAAACATGTCTGCATCGGAAGTGCAGCGAAGCCCTTCCCGCATGGACGTCGCGTCGACGTCGGCCAGGAGCTTCGCACCCACCAGGGCCCTGAGGCCGAAGGCCAAGCTGCTCCCGGAGCATGCGCGGGGCCACAACCGGTCGCTGGTGCTGCAGACGCTGTACCGGTCGGGTCCGTGCAGCCGCGCCGACATCGCCCGGACGACCGGACTGACCCGGGTGACCGTCTCCGACCTCGTCGCGGAGCTCATCGCGGACGGGCTGCTCGAGGAGCTCGGCCAGCGCGAGGAGTCGCGTCCCGGCAAGCCGGCGACTCTGCTCGACCTCCGACGCGACGCCTTCGTCATCCTCGGGCTCGACCTCTCCGAGCACTCGGGCTTCTCGGGGGCGGTGCTCGACCTCGACGGCCGCCTCCTGGCCCGGGAGGAGGTCGCGCTGGAAGGCAGCACGGGAGACGCGGCGATCGAGCGGGTCCTCACCCTCGTCGCCCGTCTCGTCGAGCACGCCGGACCGACGCCGATCCTGGGCCTCGGCGTCGGATCGCCGGGTGTCGTCGACCTCGGGGGAGTCGTCCTGTCCGCCCCCAACCTCGGCTGGACCGGGGTGCCCCTGCAGGAGACCCTCCACGACCGCTTCGGCGTGCCCGTCGTCGTCGCCAACGACGCGAACGCGGCCATCCTCGCCGAGCACGGGTTCGGCGGCGCCTCGGCCGACGCCATGCTGATCAAGATCGGCCACGGCGTGGGCGCGGGCCTGCTCCTCGACGGCCGCCCGATGTACGGCAGCCGGTTCGCCGCGGGGGAGATCGGCCACGTCGTCGTCGGCACCGACGGAGGCGACGTGTGCGCCTGCGGCAAGCGGGGCTGCCTCGAGACGTGGCTCAGCATCCCGCGTCTCGAGCGGGCGCTGACCGGCGCTCCCGCGGAGGCCCGCGACCGCATCCTCGAGCAGGCGGGGGAGCGGCTCGGCATCGCGCTGGCCCCCGTCGTCGGCGCCCTCGACCTCGGCGAGGTCATCCTCGCCGGTCCCACCGGACTTCTCGACGGGCCGCTCGCCGCGGCCGCGCTCGAGACCATCCGGAGTCGCACCATGTCGGAGTTCCACGGCGATCTGTCGCTGCGGATGTCGACCCTGGGTCAGGACATCGTCCTGCGCGGGGCCGCGGTCATGGTGCTCTCCGGGCAACTCGGGGTCTCCTGACGGCGACCCTCGCACCGAGCGCCAGATCCCAGCTGGCACGCATCACGACACATCCATCGCCCTAGGAAAGGTGAACACCATGAGGAAGAAGGCACTCGCCGTCGCCGCCATCGGCGTCTCGGCGGCGCTGGCGCTCGCGGGCTGCGCAAGCAGCTCGGGATCGGGATCGTCCGACGCGGAGGGCGCGAACATCCGCGTCTGGCTCGTCGGCACCGACACCCCGGACGAAGCGCGCGACTACCTGAAGACCACGTTCGAGTCGGAGCACCCGGGCTCGACCCTCACCATCGAGGAGCAGTCCTGGACGGGCCTCGTCGACAAGCTCACGACGAGCCTGTCCGGGTCGGACAGCCCGGACGTGGTCGAGGTGGGCAACACCCAGGCCGCCGCCTTCACGTCGGCCGGCGCGTTCCTGCCGCTCGACGACGAGTACGACGCCCTGGGCGGGGACGACCTGCTCCCCGGCTTCGTCGAGGCGGGGACCTACGACGGCACCTTCTACGCCGCTCCCTACTACTCGGGGTCGCGCGTGGTCTTCTACAAGAAGGACCTCCTCGCGAACGCCGGCCTGCAGCCGCCGACCACCCTCGACGAGTACGTCGCCGACGGAGCGACGCTCGCGGCGGCCAACCCCGGCGTCTCGGGGATCTACTTCCCCGGTCAGGACTGGTACAACGCGCTTCCCTACATCTGGGAGAACGGCGGCGAGATCGCGGTCCAGGACGGCGACACCTGGAAGTCCAGCTTCTCCAGCCCCGAGTCGATCAAGGGCCTCGAGCAGGTGCAGCAGGTCATGATCACCGCCTCGGTCGCTCCGAAGGACGGCAACGAGGCGGACGCCCAGATCCCGTACTGCGAGGGCTCGATCGCGATGCTCTCGGCTCCGAGCTGGATCAAGGGGTCGATCCTCGCGCCGGCCGACTCGAAGACCCCCGGCTGCGCCGACCAGGAGTCGAACCTCGGCGTCTTCGCGCTTCCCGGGAAGGACGGCGGCGCCGCGCAGGTGTTCGCCGGCGGGTCGAACGTGGCCGTGGCCGCGAAATCGGCCCATCCGGACCTGGCGAAGTCCGCACTCGAGATCATGCTGAGCGACGAGTACCAGACCATCCTCGGTGAGAACGGACTCGTCCCCGCCAAGATCTCGCTCGCCGACACCATCGGGACCGACGAGGTCGCGCAGGCGATCACCGCCGCGGCGGCGAACGCGAAGCTCACCCCGGCGTCGCCCAAGTGGGCCGATGTCGAGGCCTCGGGGGCGCTGCAGGACTTCTTCGTGCAGATCGCTCAGGGCGGCGACGTGCCCACCCTCGCCAAGGCGCTCGACGAGAAGATCGACTCGATCCTGAACGGCTGACGCCGGAGAGCACACGCGGTGGGGGCGGTGTTGCAGCACCGCCCCCACCGGCCCAGATGCCATCGCCCTAGGAGGTGAAGGCACATCCCATCGTATTCGTCGGATCACGCGAGGAGCCGTCCGTCATGTCCACATCCGTGACACTGGTGCGGGAGCACGAGTCCGGAGGGGTCCAGCAGGTCCCGCAGACCCTGCCCGGATCCGGCCGCCGGCCGCGTCGGCGGCGCCGTGCCGGGGGTCTCACCCCCGCCGCGCTGCTCGTCCCCGCCTGCATCGTCCTCGCCGTGGTGATCGGCTGGCCGCTCATCCAGCTCTTCATCATGTCGTTCCAGGAGTTCGGCCGCGCCCAGGTGTTCGGCGCCCCCGCGCCGTTCGTCGGGTTCGAGAACTACGTGCGCATCCTCACCGACCCGCAGTTCTGGGCGGTGCTCGCCCGCAGCATCGCGTTCTGCGCCGTCAACGTCGCCGTGACGATGGTGCTCGGCACGCTGATCGCGCTGCTCATGACGAGGCTGAACCGGTTCTTCCGTCTCCTCGTGTCCGTGGGACTCCTGCTCGCCTGGGCGATGCCGGCGCTCACCGCGGTGATCGTCTGGGGGTGGATGTTCGACACGCAGTACGGCGTGGTCAACTACGTGGTCGGTCAGCTCTCCGGATCGGACTGGGGCGGCCACTCCTGGCTCATCGAGCCCCTCAGCTTCTTCGCCGTCGCCACCGTGATCGTCGTCTGGGGTGCGGTCCCGTTCGTCGCGTTCACCGTCTATGCCGGCCTCACCCAGGTGCCCGACGAGGTGCTCGAGGCCGCGCAGCTCGACGGCGCGGGCGGATGGCAGCGGTTCCGCCTCGTGGTGTTCCCCTACCTGCGGTCGATCTTCATCGTGGTGACGGTGCTGCAGGTGATCTGGGACCTCCGCGTCTTCACGCAGATCTTCGCGCTGCAGGGGATCGGCGGGGTGCGCGAGCAGACCTCGACGCTCGGCGTGTACATCTACCAGACCTCCGTCGGCTCGGGGGACTACGGGGCGGGAGGCGCGATGGCCGTGATCATGGTCATCCTCATGATGGCGATCTCGCTCTACTACGTCCGCCGCACGCTCAAGGAGGAGGAGCTGTGACCCGCCGCCGTGCCACCTCGATCGCGCTCTCGGCCGTCGCCGTCGTGGTCTTCCTGTGCTCCGTCTTCCCGGTCTACTGGATGCTCATCTCGGCGTTCCAGCCGAACGACGAGATCCGCGGGAGCGTCCCGAACTTCTTCCCGGTGCACTTCACGCTCGAGAACTTCCGCACCGTGCTCTTCGACCCGTCGCGCGCGCCGTTCCTGCCCGCGCTCGGCAACTCGCTGCTCGTCACCGTCGCGACGGTGGTGATCGCGCTGGTCTTCGCCTTCCTGGCCTCTCTCGCGGTGACGCGCTACCGCTTCCGGAGCCGCCGGGGCTTCATCGTGGCCATCCTGATCATCCAGATGATCCCCGCCGAGGCGATGATCGTGTCGACGTACCGGGTGCTCGACGGCTGGAACCTCCTCAACACCATCGCGGGGCTCACCCTGGTCTACGTCGCGACGGTCCTGCCCTTCACGATCTGGACGCTCCGCGGGTTCGTCAACGGCGTCCCCGTCGAGCTGGAGGAGGCCGCCATGATCGACGGATGCAGCCGCACGTCGGCGTTCTGGCGGATCACGTTCCCGCTGCTCGCCCCGGGTCTCATCGCGACCGGTGTGTTCGGGTTCATCCAGGCCTGGAACGAGTTCCTGCTCGCGCTCGTCGTGATGTCGCGGCCCGAGATGATGACGCTCCCGGTGTGGCTGCGCACCTTCCAGGTCGAGACCGGGACCACGAACTGGGCCGCCATCATGGCCGGTTCGACGCTCATGGCCATCCCGGTCATCGTGTTCTTCCTCATCGTGCAGGGGCGCATGACCTCCGGCCTCGTCAGCGGGGCGGTGAAGGGATGAACGAGCGCACCGTGCTGGGCACCCTCCTGCCCGGCTTCGAGGGCAGCGTGCTGCCCGACTGGGTCGAGCGGATGCTCCGCGAGGGACTCGCCGGCGTGTGCCTGTTCGGGGAGAACATCGTCTCGCCCGAGCAGCTGCGGACCCTCACCAGGTCGATCCGGGCCGCGAACCCGGCGGCGGTCATCGCGATCGACGAGGAGGGCGGCGACGTCACCCGCCTCTACTACGACCGCGGGGCGCCGTTCCCCGGCAACGCGGTGCTCGGCCGGCTCGACGACGTGGAGGCGACGTGGGCCGTCGGGGCGTCGGTCGGCGCGGAGCTGGCCGCCGTCGGGATCGACCTCGATCTCGCCCCGGACGTCGACGTCAACTCCAACGCGCTCAACCCGGTCATCGGGATCCGCAGCTTCGGCGCCGACCCGGAGCTGGTGGCGCGGCACTCCGTCGCCTGGGTGCAGGGCCTCCAGTCGCAGGGCGTGGCCGCGTGCGTGAAGCACTTCCCGGGGCACGGCGACACCGCGCAGGACTCGCACCTCGCCCTGCCGACGATCACCGCGAGCACCGAGCTCCTGCGCACCCGCGAGCTCCTGCCCTTCGCGGCCTCCATCGACGCCGGCGCGGCGGCGGTGATGTCGAGCCACATCGTCGTCTCCTCGGTCGACGACGGTGTGCCCGCGACCTTCTCCGTGCCGATCCTGCAGGGCATCCTGCGCGTCGAGCTCGGCTTCCGCGGGGTCGTGGTCAGCGACGCGCTCGACATGGCCGGGGCCAGTGGCGACATCGGCATCCCCGACGCGGCGGTGAGGGCGCTCGCCGCGGGGTGCGACCTGCTCTGCATCGGCACCCGCAACTCCGAGGAGCAGATGCGGGCGGTGGCGCGCACGATCGGCGAGGCGGTCTCCACCGGGCGGCTGGAGGCGATCCGCGTGACGGACGCCGCCGACCGGGTCGCGGCGCTGCGCCGCGCGACGGACGCGCGCGCGACGACGGCGGCGACGGACGCGGTGCTCGACCACGAGCGCGCACCGGGCGGTCTCGCCCCGGAGGCGCTCACCGCCGCGTTCCGGCTGCCTCCGGACCTGCGGGAGACGCTGGCGGCGCACGACGACTGGGTCGTGGTGCGTCACGAGGCGATCCCCAACGTGGCCGTCGGGGACGTACCGTGGGGGCCGTTCGACGCGCTCGCGGCGGCCGATCCACGACTGGCCCCGGTCGACGCCGCGGCGTGGTCGACGGGGGAGATCGAGCTCGACGCTCGAGCGGGAGTGCTCTTCATCGGCCGCGACAACGCCCGTCGCCCCGAGGCCCGGGACATGCTCGCGCGGCTCAGGGCGGAGCATCCGGCCGTGGTCGCCATCGACATGGGCTGGCCGGCGGAGGACGACTCCGCCCAGATCGCGACCTTCGGCGGGTCGGCCGCCGTCGGCGAGGCTCTGGCGGGGTTCCTGGTCGCCGCGATGGGCGGCTCGGACCGGAGGACGGACTCATGAGGCTCGGGCTGGACATCGGCGGCACCAAGACCGACGCCGTCGTGCTCGACGACGGCGGGGCCCTCGCGCACCGTCTGCGAGCGGCGACCGGGCTCGGCGCCGACGCCGTCGTCGCCACCGCCGTCACGCTCATCGAGCGCATCGCCAGCGAGGCGGGACTGGAGCCCGCGTCGTTCGACTCGATCGGGGTGGGGATCCCCGGGCAGGTCGACACCGCGACGGGGCACGTCTGGCATGCGGTGAACCTGGGCGTCGACGAGCTCGACTTCGGCGGAAGGGTGAGCGAGCGCATCGGGGTGCCGGTCTCGGTGGAGAACGACGTCAAGGCGGCCGCCCTCGGCGCGTACCACCTCCTCCCCGGGAGGCAGCAGGAGCGCTCGATGGCCTACCTCAACCTGGGCACCGGGTTGGCGGCCGGGCTCGTGATCGACGGGCGGCTGTGGCGCGGCGCTCGCGGTGCCGCGGGGGAGATCGGGCACATCCCGGTCGACCCGCAGGGGGTCCTCTGCCCGTGCGGGCAGCGTGGGTGCCTCGAGACGGTGGCCTCCGGCTCGGCGATCGCCCGCCAGTGGCCGTCCGACGATCCCATCCCCATCCGCTCCCTGCTCGCCGCAGCCGAGGCCGGCGACGGTGCGGCGCAGCGCATCCGGGACTCGTTCGTCGACAACGTCGCCGCCGCCGTGCGCGTGCTGGTGCTGACGCTCGACGTCGACACGGTCACGATCGGCGGCGGGCTGAGCGCTCTCGGGGACTGGCTGCTCGACAGCGTCCGCGAGGTGCTCGGACGCTGGGCGGCCGACTCGGCGTTCCTGGCCTCGCTCGGCCTCTCCGACCGCGTGCGCGTCGTGCCGGCGGGCTTCCCCGCCGCCGCGGTGGGGGCGGCGCTGGTGGGCGCCGGGACCTCCCATCCCGTCGTCAGCCTCGGAGAGCAGCGCGATGAGAGGGTTGTCTCGTGGCTGAAGTGATCATCGTCCCGACACCCGAGGTCGCGGGCGCTCTCGTGGCCGAGGCCATCGAGCGGATGGTCGGCTCGAACCCCTCGTCCGTCCTCGGCGTGGCGACGGGATCCACCCCGCTGCCGGTGTACCGGGCGCTGGCCGAGCGGGTGCGATCGGGTCTCGACCTCGGGCGGTTGCGCGCGTTCGCGCTGGACGAGTACGTCGGGCTGCCGGCCTCGCATCCCGAGAGCTACGCGTCGGTGATCACGCGTGAGGTGGTCAGGCCTCTCGGGCTCGACCCGAAGGCCGTCCACGTCCCCGACGGGCGACCCATCGGCATCGAGACGGCGGGCGAGCGCTACGAGGCCGCCATAGAGGCGGCGGGCGGGATCGACCTGCAGCTGCTCGGCATCGGCACGGACGGGCACATCGGGTTCAACGAGCCCGGCTCGTCCTTCGGGTCCCTCACCCGGGTCAAGACGCTGACCGAGCAGACGCGAGCCGACAACGCCCGCTTCTTCGCCTCCCCGTCGGAGGTGCCTCTGCACTGCATCACCCAGGGGCTCGGCACCATCCTCCGCGCCCGGCGTCTGGTGCTGCTCGCCTTCGGCGCGGGCAAGGCCAGGGCCGTGGCGGATGCGGTGGAGGGCCCGCTCAGCGCCTCGATCCCCGGCTCGGCGATCCAGCTGCATCCGCAGGCGACCGTGGTCGTCGACGAGGAGGCCGCGTCGCGCCTGGTCAACGCGGACTACTACCGCTACGCCTACGCGCACAAGCCGCTCTGGCAGCGGACCATCCTCTGACCGCTCCGCTCGGGCCGGGGGCACATCGCCTCACGCGGCTGCGGTGCCTGCCGGGCGGGGGAGCAGCACGTGCACCGCGACGGCGACACGATCGGCGCTCACGTCGATGGTGTAGCGCCCGAGCCGGGTGAAGAGCGGCCACGCGGCGTTGTCGACCGAGTGAGCACGTGTGCCAGGTCTCCACAGCGTGATGATCAGCGCGGTGTCGTCGTCCGGCGCGGCGGGTTCGACCCGAACGCCGAGGGCTGTGGACGACGCAGGCGAGGGCGCCGCCGACCGGAGTGCGGACAGCAGCCACACCAGCGCGAGCAGCGTGCTGCGCTGATCGGGCGCGAGGCGCTTCACGGCGCCGGTCTCGTCGTCGAGGACGACTGCGCCGCTGAGCCGCTCCGACTCGGAGATCGCGATCTGCAGCCAGCTCAGCTCGTGGTCCGCTCTGAGCGCGGCGCGGAGCTCGTCGCCGAGCTCGCCTGCGAGAGCAGCGGTCGCAGGGTCGATCTCCGTCCCGGTCGGCGTGCTCGCCACCCGGTCGAGAAGTCGCTCTGCTTCATCGTCGAGCGTGCGGAGATGGGAGGCGGCCGACACACCGTGCCCGGTGGGCGGCGCGGGGATCAGGCTGTCGGCGACGGCCTGGTCGATCAGCACGCCGAGCCGCGCGTCCGTCGCGCTGAGCATCAGCATGAAGGCGAAGACCGGCGCGGCGCCGATGACCAGGTTGTTCACGCTCACCGGGACGCTCAGGGGCTCGACGAACCAGCCCACCGCGGCCCCGGCGGCGCCGACGATCACGAGGAGGACGCCGCCGAGCGCCGAGCGGCTCAGCGGCTGAGCCGGGAGGCAGGCGAGAAGGCACGCGCCGAACCCCACGGTCGCGGTCGGGTAGAAGGTCGCGCTGCTGTCGCCCGAGGCGGAGTCGAGGAGGAGCGCGGTGAGATCGAGGAGCACGGCGGCCACCCCGGCCGTGTCGACGAGGACGGACACCGTCGGTGAGACGAGCCCCGCCCGACGGCGCGACGACACCACCACCACGACCAGGACGACGGCGAGGATCGCCCAGGACACGATCGAGAGGGCTCGCCAGGGAGAGTCGGACCACGACCAGCCGAGCGAGGCGAGTCCGCGGACCATGAGCAGGGACCCCAGGATCACGAAGCCGACGCCGAGATATCCGGCGCTGAGGCTGCGGTCCAGGCGGAAGCGCGCCCGCTGCCAGCCGATCGCGGTGGGCCCGGCGCGGGTGACCTCGAGGTGGCTGCTGAGGGGGCCCCGCGGGGCGTCCGTCCTAGCGGTGCTCATCAACGGGGGACCTCCAACAGCACCGTCGTGCCCCGACCCGGTGAGGAGAAGACGCGAGCCGTCCCGTCGACGGCGTCGAGACGGGCGCGGACCGACTCGGCCAGCCCCAGCCTGCCTGCGGGGACCTCCTCGGGCAGGAAACCACGGCCGAGGTCCGTGACGACCGCCCTGGAGTGATCGTCGTCCTGGCTCAACGTCACCTCAGCGTCACGCTGCCCCGAGTGCCGCCGGACGTTCTCGAGGCATTCCGACACCGCGGCGGCGAGATCACCGAGGTGGGCGGCGGTGTCGTTGAGGCGTCCGGTGCCGTGCCACCGGACGACGAGCCCCAGCGCCTCGTGTCTCTGCGCGAGCGTCACCCAGCGGGGAGCGGCATCCCCGTCCTCCGAGGGAGGGGCAGGCTGTGCCGCACCGTCGCCGGTCCTCGATGGTTCCGCCGTCGGCTCGGGCGGAGGCTCGCGGGTCGTCGGTCCTGCCGACCCCGAGGTGCGGAGCTGACGCAGGAGCTCGCTGTCGGCGGCGGCCTGCGCGCGGAGGGTCTCCGCCGGTACCCCGCGACCGCCGTGGGCGATCAGCGTCAGCGTAGCCAGGACGGTGTCGTGCATCGTCCTCGCCTCGTGGCGGAGCTCCGCCTCCGCCTCGACCGACCGTCGCTCGGCGGCGTAGGCGCGGCGGAGCTGCTCCACGCCGACGACGGCCTGACGCTCGCTGCGGTGCACCCAGGTGCCCGCGCAGGCGCACGCGACCCACCCACCGACGATCGCGATCGCGACGAAGACCGCCCGGCCCGAGCCGGCGCTGGCGATGACCGCGGTGGCGGTCACGGGCACGGCGGCGGGGAGGGCGGCTCTGAGGAGCAGACGGGTCTCGGGAATGGCGAGCAGCAGAGAGGGGATCACGAACGACGACACCGCCGTGACCGTCGCCACGGCGGTGAAGTCGTAGGCGGGGAAGGAGGCGAGGGAGATGAGGGTGGCCAGCCCGGCCAGATACGTCCCGAGTGCGACCCACCAGGTGGCTCTGCTGGTGAGCAGGGCGAAGCCGACGAGCATCACGGCCAACCCGATGAGCGTGGCGAGGTACCTCGAGGGCTGCTCCACCGCGGGCACCAGGACGGTCGCCGCGGCGGCCGACGCGAACACCAAGCCCAGCCGCTGCGCGCAGACGATGCCTACGCGGTCGGCCTGACCGTCATCGATGATGTCGCCGATCCGAGGCCGGGGACCGGATGCGCCGTCCTCGTCCGTGTTGCCCACATCCCGACCATAACGACCGCGCACCCGCCTGTGCGATCGTGCTCACCCCCCGATCGGGTCGGATCCGCCCTCGCGCGCCCGCGCGTTGCTACTGTCGACCTCGATGCCTGCACCCCTCCGCCTCGCGATCATCGACGATCATCGGATGCTGCTGGCCGCCCTCAGCGAATGGGTGCGATCCTCGGCCGAGGACGTGGAGGTCGTGGCGGCGGTCGCCAGCTGGCCGGACCTGCTCGCCCACCCGGCCTTCCCGGTCGACGTCGCGCTGCTCGACCTCGACCTCCGCGACGGGCTTCCGGTGGTGGTCAAGCTCCGTGCGCTGCACACCGCCGGCGTCGCGGTCGTGGTCATGAGCACGTACTCGGAGCCCGCGATCGTGCGGGACGCCCTCGCCTCCGGCGCCCTGGGGTACCTGCTCAAGAGCGAGGACGCGAGCACGATCGTCGAGGCCGTCCGGACGGCCGCCGCCGGCGGCTCGTTCCTCTCGCCGCGGTTGACCGCCGCGCTCGAGGCGTCGACGGCATCCGACCTCGTGCTCTCGGACCAGGAGCGGCGCGTCATGGCCCTCTACGGGTCCGGGCGGTCGGTCGAGCAGGTCGCCTCGGCCCTGCACGTCAGCAGCGAGACGGTGCGCTCGCACCTGAAGCGCATCCGCGACAAGCACCGCCGCGCGGGCATCGACGTCAGCAGCAAGATGGCCCTCCGCGCCCGCGCCCTCTCCGAGGGCCTCCTCGCCGACGACTGAGTCTAGAGTGAGGATGTGTCAGTATCCCGAAAGCGAGTGACCGCGATTCTCTGCCTGGCCTTCGGTGTGGCGTCCTCCTGGGCCACGGGGTGCTCGGAAAGAGCGGAGATCGCGACCGGGCGATCGTCGGTCGTGGGTGAAGCGAGCATGACCACCTTCGAGGCCGGGGAGCGCGGCTCGCCCGTCGAGTTCTCGGCTGTCGCTGTCGACGGACGGGAGGTCACGGCGCCGAGCGGATCGGTCGGGACCGTCATCCTGTTATGGGGTTCATGGTGTGCTCCCTGCCGCGCCGAGGCGACGGAGGTCGGAGACGCGGCTCGACGCCTGGCCGACGAGGGGATCGACGTCATCGGCGTGGCCGTTCGGGACACCGCCGCGGGCGTCGACGGCTTCGTCGAACGGTTCGGGGTCGACTATCCGGTGGTGCTCGACGATGACGGGCGCATCCAGGTCGACCTGGCCGAACGGACCGTACTGGGTGGGGTGCCGACGACTCTCGTGCTGGATCGGGAGGGACGCATCGCGTGCCGGATCGTGGGTCGGCTCGACGCTCGAACGCTGGAGACAGCCGTGGCCGGCGTCGTCGACGGGTGAAGCGCGCCGCTCAGGCCATCCGTTTCGCTGCCTCTTTGACCTTTCGCGTGCCCACTGACCCCGCGAGACGCCAATCAGGGCGCGAAAGCGGTGGCGGGCTCAGGGCGCGAAAGCGGCGGCGGGGCTCAGGGCGCGAATGCGGCGGAGGCGGGGCTCAGGCGGAGGGGCGGGGCGGGCGGGGCGGGAGCCAGGCGGTGAGGAGGAAGGCGATGTCGATGAGAAGGGTGACGATCGCGGTGGCGCCGTAGAGGGGGTCGCCGGTGACGAGGTCGGCCACCTGGATCGCCGACGCGATGAGCGACACACCGGCGAACACGGTGCCGACGACGCGGGCCCAGCGTCGACGGCGGTGCAGCCCCACGAACACCCACGCGTAGAGGGCCGCCACCACGACGAGCGCGACCACCGTGACCAGCACGGGCGGGAGGGAGCCGTCCGTCGCACGCACACCGACCGCCGCCGATCCCGTGATGAGCGTGATCCCCAGGAAGCGCACGACGTCCCAGACGAACGAGATGAGCGTGATCGCGCGCAGCCGCGCGGCCACGCGCTCCGGGAGCAGCGGTTCGAGGACGCCCATCAGCGGAAGATGATCGTGCGCGCACCGTCGAGCAGCACGCGGTCCTCCGCGAACCACTTCACGGCGGTCGAGAGGGTGCGGCTCTCCTCGTCCTGCCCGATCGAGACGAGCTCGGCGGGCGTGCGCGTGTGGTCGACGCGCACCACGTTCTGCTCGATGATCGGTCCCTCGTCGAGGTCGCTGGTGACGAAGTGGGCCGTGGCGCCGATGAGCTTCACGCCGCGCGCGTGAGCCTGCTTGTACGGGTTCGCGCCCTTGAAGCCGGGCAGGAATGAATGGTGGATGTTGATCAGGCGGCCGGCGAGGCGCTCGCACAGCTCGGGCGAGATGATCTGCATGTACCGGGCGAGCACCACCAGCTCGATGTCGTGCTCCTCGACGACCCGCATCACGCGGTCCTCGAACGCCGCCTTCGACGCCGGGTCGGTCACCGGATGCGCCTCGAACGGAACGTCGTAGAACCCGGCGAGATCGCGGAGCACCCCGTGGTTCGACATCACGAGGGGGATCTCGACCGGCAGCTGGCCGGCGCGCTGGCGGAAGAGCATGTCGTTGAGGCAGTGCGCCGCGGTCGACACGAGCACCAGCGTGCGCAGCGGACGCCCGACCACGTCGAGCCGGAAGTCGAGGTCGTAGCGCTCGACCACCGGAGCGAACGCCGCCTCGAGCTCGGCCCGGGTCGCGGGCGTCTCCACCTGGAGGCGCATGAAGAAGCGCCCCGTGTCGGCCGAGGAGAACTGCTGGCTCTCGGTGATGTTGCCGCCCGAGGCGACGACGGCCCCGCTGACGGCGTGCACGATGCCGGGCTGGTCGGCGCACACGAAGGTGAGAACCCAGTGGTTGTGCGGTGTCGTCACGCGGCTCCTCTTCCTCGTCTTGCCCGTCCAGGGCACCCCGATAGGATATCGAGTGGCCGGACCATCCCGTTCGGCCCCGGGCATGTGCGAGGGCGTGTGGTCGGCTCGCGATCCGCGGCCGGCGACGTCGGGTCGCCAGGCAGCCGATCCAGGCATCCTCTGTCCGCCGTTCACGAGATCACTACGTGGTGCGCCGATGACGAGGACGATGTCCATCCCGACCGTGACCAAGACCCCGGCCTTCCCCTGGGGCGGCCTGCTCGTGCTCGCCTCCGCGGTGTTCCTCTCGGTGACGGCCGAGATGATCCCCACCGGGCTCCTGCCCGAGATGAGCAGCGACCTCGGCGTGAGCCAGTCGCAGACCGGGCTCCTGGTCAGCGCGTTCGCCTTCGCGGTCGTGGTCACGAGCGTCCCGCTCAGCTTCGTGTTCCGCCGGGTGAGGCGGCACACCCTGACCGTCGGCGTCATCATCGCGATCGGCGTCCTGAGCGTCGCGGCGGCGCTCGCGCCGACGTTCGAGGTGCTGTTCGTCGTCCGCGTGTTCTCGGGCATGGCGCACGGCGTGTTCTGGTCGGTGGTCGGCGCCTACTCCGCCTACCTGGTGCCGAAGGAGCAGCTGGGACGCGCGGTGTCGATCACCACGGCCGGCGGCACGCTCGCCTTCGTGCTCGGCGTACCGCTCTCGAGCGCCGTCGGCCTCGCCTTCGGATGGCGGGTCCCGTTCGTCGGGATCGGCGTGCTGGCGCTCCTCGGCGCGGTGCTGATCTGGTGGCTGCTGCCGCGCGTCACCCGCCCCGATCCCGTGAAGCGCTCGGAGCGGACCCACCGGTTCGACCCCAGCATCCCGGGCATCGCGCTCGTCTGCGTGCTCGCCGCGGTGACGATGATCGGCAACTACACCTTCTACACCTACATCGTGCCCTTCCTCACCGACATGGTGGGCGTGCCCACCGCGCAGATCGGGACGCTGCTGTTCGTCTACGGCGCGGGCGGTGCGGTCGGCGTGCTGCTCTGCGGATGGGTGTTCGGCAAGCGACCGCGGCGAGGGCTCTTCCTCGGCCTCGGTCTCACGGCGCTGTCGATCGCGGTCCTCGCGCTGTTCCCGTCGGATCCCGTGCCGGCGCTCGCGGCGTTCACCCTCTGGGGCGTCGTGTTCGGGATGGTGCCGACCCTGCTCGCGACGCAGCTCATGCATGTGGCCTCCCCGGGCATCCGCGACCAGGCCAGCGCGTTCTACTCGACCGCGTTCAACACGGGCATCGGCGGAGGCGCCATCGTCGGCGCGATCGTGCTCGACGCCGCCGGGCTCGGCAGCCTCGCCTGGGTGTTCCTCGGCTGCCTCGCCGTCTCGTTCGGGCTGCTCTTCGTCAGTCCCGCGCTCACCGCCTGGTCTCAGCGCAGGAGCGTGCGGTAGGCTCGGACCGTCGCAACTGGCGCTCAGATGGTCACCATCGGGGAGCGATGACAGGGATTCGGCCGCGCGCCTGGGTCGATACGGAATCCGACTTCACTCAAGTCCGTCTTGTCACGAAGGAGCCAGCCTTGTCCGACCGCCTGCCCTCGACCTTCACCGATCCGCTGTCGTCGGTCGATCCCGAGATCGCCCGTGTGCTCGAGCTCGAGCTCGGCCGCCAGCGCTCCACGCTCGAGATGATCGCGAGCGAGAACTTCGTCCCCCGTGCGGTGCTCGAGGCCCAGGGCTCGGTGCTCACGAACAAGTACGCCGAGGGCTACCCCGGCCGCCGCTACTACGGCGGCTGCGAGTACGTCGACGTCGCCGAGCAGCTGGCGATCGACCGCGCGAAGGCCCTCTTCGGTGCGGGCTTCGCCAACGTGCAGCCCCACTCCGGCGCCTCCGCGAACGCGGCCGTGCTCTCCGCGATCGCCAACCCCGGCGACACGATCCTCGGCCTCGAGCTCGCTCATGGCGGCCACCTCACGCACGGCATGAAGCTGAACTTCTCGGGCAAGCTCTACAACGCCGTCGCCTACGGGGTCGACCCCGAGACCTTCCGGGTCGACATGGACGTCGTGCGCGAGAAGGCGCTCGAGCACCGTCCGCAGGTGCTCATCGCGGGCTGGTCGGCGTACCCGCGTCGGCTCGACTTCGCCGCGTTCCGTGCCATCGCCGACGAGGTGGGCGCGAGGCTCTGGGTCGACATGGCCCACTTCGCCGGTCTCGTGGCCGCGGGACTGCACCCGTCTCCCGTGCCCTTCGCCGACGTCACCTCCTCGACCGTGCACAAGACCATCGGCGGCCCGCGGTCGGGCTTCATCCTCTCCAACGACGCCGACATCGCGAAGAAGCTCAACAGCAACGTCTTCCCCGGCCAGCAGGGCGGCCCGCTCATGCACGTGATCGCCGCCAAGGCGACGGCGTTCAAGCTCGCCGCGGAGCCGGAGTTCGTCGACCGCCAGGAGCGCACCCTCCGTGGTGCGCAGATCCTGGCCGAGCGCCTCACCGCCGACGACACCCGCGCTGCGGGCGTCGACGTGCTCACCGGTGGCACCGACGTGCACCTCGTGCTCGCCGACCTCCGCGAGTCGGAGCTCGACGGCAAGCAGGCCGAGGATCTGCTGCACGAGGTCGGCATCACGGTCAACCGCAACTCCGTGCCGTTCGACCCCCGTCCTCCCATGGTGACGTCGGGCCTGCGCATCGGCACGCCCGCCCTGGCCACCCGCGGCTTCGGCGACGAGGAGTTCACGCAGGTCGCCGACATCATCGCCGCGGCCCTGACGCCGAACCCGGATGTCGCCGCGCTGCGCCAGCGCGTCGAGAACCTGACGGAGGCGTTCCCGCTCTACCCCGGTCTCGAGCAGTGGTAGCGGCTCGCCTCGACGGGATCGCCACCGCGGCGGCGATCAAGGCGGAGGTGGCCGAGCGGGTCGCCCGTCTGCGCGAGCAGGGGATCGTGCCGGGCCTCGGCACCCTCCTGGTCGGCGAGGACCCGGGGTCGGTCAGCTACGTCGGCGGGAAGCACCGCGACTCGGCCGAGGTCGGCATCGAGTCGATCCGCGTCGACCTGCCGGCCACCGCCACGCAGGACGAGGTGTTCGCCGCGATCGACGCCCTGAACGCCGATCCGGCGGTCACCGGGTACCTGGTGCAGCTGCCGCTGCCCCGGGGCATCGACGAGCACGCCGCCCTGCTGCGCATCGACCCCGCGAAGGACGCCGACGGCCTGCATCCGACCAACCTCGGCGAGCTGGTGCTCGGGGTCGAGGGCGAGCTGCAGACGCCGCTGCCGTGCACCCCGGCGGGCATCGTCCAGCTCCTCGAGCGCAACGGGGTCACCCTCCCCGGCAAGCACGTCGTGGTGATCGGACGCGGGCTCACCGTCGGTCGGCCCCTCGGCCTCCTCCTCACCCGCAAGGGCGTGGATGCGACGGTCACCCTCACCCACTCCCGCACGCCCGACCTCGCGGCCGAGGTGCGGCGGGCGGACGTGGTGGTCGCGGCCGTCGGCGTGCCCCACCTGGTGAAGCCCGATTGGGTGAAGCCGGGCGCGGCCGTGCTCGACGTCGGCGTGACCCGTGTCGGCGTCACCGAGTCGGGCAAGGCCAAGCTGGCGGGCGACATCGACCCCGCCGTAGCCGAGGTGGCGGGTTTCCTCTCGCCGAACCCGGGCGGCGTCGGGCCGATGACGCGGGCGATGCTCCTCGCCAACGTGGTCGCCGCGGCCGAGCGCTCGCTCGTCTGACCACGGCCGAGCGCTGGCCCCGGGCTGAGACGAGCCCGGGGCTAGGCTGGGGCGCGTGAGCGCTGCGACCGGTTCCCAGTACCTGCTGACCCTCGACGCCGACGGGCACTCGGTGCGGGCGATCGTCACCGAGCTGGCCGCCGGCATCCGCATGCTGGAGCGGGACGGGCACGCCCTCGTCGAGCACTACGGGGAGGACGAGATCGCTCCGCAGGCCGCGGGGATCGTCCTCGTGCCGTGGCCCAACCGCATCGCCGGCGGGCGGTGGACCTACCGTGGGGCCGTGCAGCAGCTCGACATCACGGAGCCCGCGCTCGGCAACGCCAGCCACGGGCTGCTCCGCAACACGGGGTACCGGCTCGTGGAGCAGGAGGCGCATCGCTCGCTGCAGACGGCGTCCGTGTTCCCGCAGCACGGCTACCCGTTCCACCTGGAGACCTTCGTCGAGCACGCCCTCACCTCCGACGGCATGACGGTCACCCACACGCTCGTGAACCGCGGGGAGACGGAGGCGCCGGTCGCCGTGGGCGCGCATCCGTACCTGCGGGTCGGTGACACCCCGCTCGACGACTGCACGCTGACGGTGCGGGCGGAGCGTCGCCTGGTGGTCGACGCGGCCCAGATCCCGACGGGCAGCGAGGGTGTGGCGGGAACGGACGCCGACCTGTCCGGCGGGCGTCGTGTGGCCGATCTCGACGTGAACCACGCCTACGCGGGTCTGGCGGAGAACGACGGCCGCTTCGTGCAGACGCTGACCGCGCCCGACGGGCGTGTCACCGAGCTGTGGGCGGATCCCGACTTCGGGTACGTCCAGGTGTTCACGCCGCGCTCCTTCCCGCCCACCTCGGGCGGCCGCCGGGCGGTCGCGCTCGAGCCGATGACCGCGCCGGCCGACGCCTTCAACTCCGGGGAGGGCCTGCGCTGGCTCGCGCCGGGGGAGTCGTGGACGCTGTCGTGGGGCATCCGCGGCCGGTGACCGTGCCCGCCCCCTGCCGACGTGCTGGGATCCCCCGGGATCCCCTGGATCCGCCGTGTGACGGCGGGCGGCGCGCGTAGGATCGAAGGGACGGAAGGCGGTCCATGGGCGTGCTGTACTACGGGGCGGACGGCTCCGAGCTCGAGTTCGACGATCGTCTGCTCGCGCATCTGAAGGTGGTCATCGTCGGCAAGCTCCGGCGCCGGGAGTCGTTCACGCTCTCCTGGGAGCTCGAACACGCGCAGGGGAGCGGTCGGGAGACGATCTGGCTCGACCCGTCGATCGCGCTCCGTTTCCGCTTCTTCGGCGGCCGGCCCCCGCAGCTCAACCGGGCGTGGATCGACGCCCTCACCAGGACGGCGAACAAGGGCGACATGCGCCTCGTCCCCGAGCCGATGCCCGGCGATCCGATCGCGAACCCGCTCGGCGACTTCACCTGACGCGGAGGGTCGGACTAGCTTCTGTCAAGCCCCTCATCTCGATTTTCTGGGCTGAGTACCCTTTTGTAGGCTCCGATCCTGAGAGGTCTCCTCGCCTCTCCTGATCAGGAAGCGGCACACTCGAGCGTTGGGCACCCTCATCTACGGACCGTCGGCGACGGAGATCGAGTTCGACGATCGGCTGCTCGCGCACCTGCGCATCGTCATCGTCACGAAGATCCGCAACCGCGAGCCCTTCTCGCTCTCCTGGTCGATCGACACCAGTCGCGGCAGCGGCCGCGAGACGCTGTGGGTGCATCCCTCGATCCCGATGCGCTTCCGCTTCGACGACGCGCGGCCCGTCCCGATCAACCGCACCTGGCTCCAGGACCTGCTCTCTCGCGCCAACGCCGGCGACCTCACCGTCACCCCCGAGCCCGCCCCCGACCCCTCCGCGGCCTAGTCGAAGCGCGCGACCTCCTCGATGAGGCCGACGATGTTGTCGTTCATCTCCTCGAGGTCCTCCGCGGGGATCCAGTACTCGAGGATGGTCTCGCCGCCGACCTGCTGCACGTCGTAGCGGTCGAGGAAGGCCGTGCGGACGTGGAAGCGCGTGACGTAGCCGACCCCGGAGGCCTTCACGTTCCACTCACGGGCGATGCGCGTCGCGTAGTCCTCGTTGAGGACGGGGTAGAAGATCGGCTGGTCGGGCAGCCGCGGAGGCCACCGTCGCGAGCCCGAAGCACGGACCAGCTCGATCTCCTCGGGACCGGTGGGCCGCCACAGCTCGACCGTCTCCTCCTCGCTCATGCGAACGATCCTGCCATCCGCCGGGGCGCGATCAGTAGTGGTACCGCGCCTGCAGGATGACCACGAGGTCTCCGTCGACGAGGTAGACGAGACGGTTGGCCTCGTCGATCCGCCGCGACCATGCCCCGGCGAGGGCGTGCTTCAGGGGTTCCGGCTTGCCGATGCCGTCGAACGGATCGTCCCGCAGGACGTCGTCGATCAGCAGGTTGATGCGGCGGAGCGTACGTCGGTCTTGGTTCTGCCAGTAGAGGTAGTCCTGCCAGGCACCGGCCGTCCAAGCGAGCTTGCGCTCACTCACGGGTCAGGTCGTGCTCCACGACGTCGCCGGAACGTGCGCTGTCCATGGCCTCGAGAAGACGTCGAGCGTTCTTGGGCGACCGGAGGAGGTAGGTCGTCTCGACCAGCGCGTCGTATTCGTCCTTCGACATGAGCACCGCCGATCCGCGCTTGGACGTGATCTCGATCTCCGTCTGGTCGAGGTTCACGCGCTCGATGAGACCAAAGAGGTCGCTGCGCGCCTCGCTCGCCGTGATGGCCATGCTCTCCTCCTGTCTTGTACGAGATATCGTACCACTGGACCGGGTGTGACCCGAAGGGTTCCCGTGCTCCGCGGGAGTCGCTCAGGCGGGGAGGCGGGCCTCGAGGGCGGCGATCCGCCGCTCGAGATACTCGATGTAGTCGGCGTAGAAGGCGGCCTTGGCCTCGAGGCGGTCGAGGCGCGGGCCCGTGATCGAGACGTCGTAGTGCCAGGGCGTCTGGAGGGGGTGACTCGCGTCGATCGCCTGGACGGAGGTGCGGAACGTGTGCGGGTAGACGTCGCTCATGCCGAGCAGCCTAGAGCGCCATCGACGGCATCGGGCGGGTCGGGGCTGGGGCCGCGCGGCCCGCGTCTGAACGCGCGAGGTGGCCCGGAGGCTCGCGCGGGCGGCGGCGACGGGTGGGCCCGGTGGGGCTCGAACCCACGACCCGCGGATTAAAAGTCCGATGCTCTGCCAACTGAGCTACAGGCCCGATGGGTCCAGAGTACCCGAGCGGCGGTCGCCCGCCGCGCGGATCTGACAGTCCTGGTGGGCTCCCACACGCGGAGGTCGCCACGAGCGTCACATCCGCTCGCGCCCGGAGAGGGAGCGTGCGGCAAAGCGCACGCACTGGGCGGAGGGAGGACGGCCGGCGCGCGTCGGCAGTCACGCGGATGTGGCAGTCGTGGTGGGCTCCTGTCCGACGAGGTCGCCACGAGTGTCAGGTCCGCCAGGGCCCGGAGTGGGAGCGTGGGGCGGAGCTCACATGGTGCGGAGCGAGGACGGCCGGACGTGCGGATTTGACGGTCGTGGTGGGTTCCAGCCTGCGAGGCCGCCACGAGTGCCAGATCCACCCGTGGCACGGGCTCGAGCGCGGCGTGAGGTTCGAGCGTCGGGTGGCGCGCGGTCGGATGCTGCGCGGATTTGACGGTTGTCATGGGCTTTCGAGCGAGGAGGGCGCCATGAGTGTCAGATTCGCCCGCGCCAGGGGCACCAGCGCGGCGGGACGGTCGAGCGTCGGGCGGCGCGCGGTCAGATGCTGCGCGGATTTGACGGTCGTGGTGGGCTCCCGGGCGGGGAGGGCGCCACGCGTGTCAGATCCACCCGCGCCGCCAGCACGAGCCGCGGCGAGCACGATCGAGGAGCGCACGGGCGGCGGCAAGGGGGTTCGCGGGGAGCGTGATCGGGAGCGGGGCGGGCGGGGAGGGCCTAGCCTTGGGCGGGTGACAGACGACTTCCGCAAGCCCGTGCTGTTCGGCTCGAGCGCGTTCGAGTCCTTCCAGGGCGGCGACGACCCGGCGCAGATCTCGCGGGTGGCCCACGAGACCGCCAACGCCCTGATCAACCGCGTGCGCGAGGCGCCCGACGAGCAGATCGTCCAGCGGCTCGTCGCCTTCACCGACGAGCACGGCATCGATGCGATCGCCGAGCTGTGGTCGCGCTCGGCGCCCCGGAGCCTGCCCGGGAGCCTGTGGCGGCTCTACCTGCTGCGGGCGCTCATCCGTCAGGACCCGGAGCAGACCAGCTTCACGTTCACCCGCGGGACCGACCTGCTCCGCACGATCGACCCGGTCGTGGCGGGCGCCGAGACGCCGACGGGCCCGAAGGAGGTCACGGACCTCGCCGACCGGATCCTGCGGGGCGTGTTCACCGGCGACTTCGCCGTCGCCCTCGACCGCGCCGCCGCGTTCTGCCGGATCATGGCTCAGGGCTGGGCGTCGCTCGCCGACGACGCCGAGGTGCTCGACCCGCAGCGCGGGAGCGAGCTCACCACTCGCGCCGCTCGGTTCGAGGAGTACGCAGGGGATCTTGCGGGTTCTGCCAGGCTCTGGCGTGGCGGCTCGCTGGAGTGACGGTAGGGTAGAGGGCGGTCGGGTCGCAGTAACCCCGGGCTCCAATTTCAGCCGCTTCGAGCGGCCTTTCGCCGAGAGGCGTTCTGCGGCCCGGCTCTCGACTTCAGACGAAGGCCCCGCATCCAGCACGGATGCGGGGCCTTCGTCGTTCAGCGGCTGCGGTTCATCCGAAGCGGCCGGAGACGTAGTCCTCCGTCGCCTGGACGCCCGGGTTCGAGAAGATCGTCGAGGTGACGTCGTACTCGATGAGCTTGCCGGGCTTGCCGGTGCCCGCGATGTTGAAGAAGGCGGTGCGGTCCGAGACGCGTGACGCCTGCTGCATGTTGTGGGTCACGATGACGATCGTGTAGTCCTGCTTGAGCTCCTCGATGAGGTCCTCGATCGCGAGGGTCGAGATGGGGTCGAGCGCCGAGCAGGGCTCGTCCATGAGAAGCACGTCGGGGGAGACCGCGATGGCGCGGGCGATGCAGAGACGCTGCTGCTGGCCGCCCGAGAGACCCGAGCCGGGGAGCGCGAGGCGGTCCTTCACCTCGTTCCAGAGGTTGGCGCCGCGGAGCGAGCGCTCCACGAGGTCGTCGGCATCCGACTTCGAGATGCGCTTGTTGTTCAGGCGCACCCCGGCGAGGACGTTCTCACGGATCGACATGGTCGGGAACGGGTTCGGGCGCTGGAACACCATGCCCACCTGGCGGCGGACCAGCACGGGGTCGACGCCTGCCGCGTACAGGTCGTTGCCGTCCACGAGCACCTCACCCTTGACGTGGGCGCCCGGGATCACCTCGTGCATCCGGTTCAGGGTGCGGAGGAAGGTGGACTTCCCACAGCCGGAGGGGCCGATGAACGCGGTCACCGTGCGGGGCTCGATCTGCATCGAGACGCCCTCGACGGCGAGGAAGTCACCGTAGTAGACGTTGAGGTCGTTGACTTCGATTCGCTTCGACAATGCAGTGTGCTCTCTCTGTATGCGATCGGGTGCTAGCGGGCGCCCTTGGGCGCGAAGACCTTCGCGACGATGCGGGCGATGAGGTTGAGGATGATCACGAGGATCACCAGGAGCAGGGCGGCTCCCCACGCCGAGGCGTTGGAGGCGTCGATGTCCTGGCTGGGGAACTTGTAGCCGACGTACGCCATGACGGGGAGCGTCTGCATCGGGCCCTCGAACGGGTTCGCGTTGAAGTTGTCGGTGAAGCTCGCCGCCATGAAGATCGGCGCGGTCTCGCCGATGACGCGGGCGATCGAGAGCATGACACCGGTGATGATGCCCGCGATCGCGGTGGGGAGGACGACCTTCACGATGGTGAGGAACTTCGAGACGCCGAGCGCGTAGGACGCCTCGCGGAGCTCGTTCGACACCAGGCGCAGCATCTCCTCGCAGGAGCGCACGACGATCGGGATCATCAGGACGGAGAGGGCGACGGAGGCGGAGAACCCGGAGAAGGCCTTCGGGCCGACGATGAGCGAGAACAGCGAGAACGCGAACAGGCCGGCCACGATCGACGGGATGCCCGTCATGACGTCGACGAGGAAGGTGACGGTCCGCGCCATCCAGTGCTTCGGCTGGGCGTACTCGACGAGGTAGATCGCGGTGAGGATGCCGATCGGGATCGACATGAGAGCGGCGATGCCGGTGATGATCAGCGTGCCGACGATCGCCTGGAGGGCGCCGACCTGCGTGGTCACCTCCAGCGTGTCCGGATCGAAGACCGACCCCGTGGTCTGCGTGATGAAGTCCCAGTTGATGACGCCGATGCCGTTCGTGACCACGGTGAGGACCGTCGAGACGAGGGGGATGAGCGCCAGGAGGAACGCGACGGTGACGAGCCCGCGCACCACGCGGTCCAGCGCCTTGCGGCGGTTCTCGACCACGCTCGAGAGGATGGCGAGGGCGACGAGGTAGAGCACGGCGGTGAGGACGAGCCATCCGGTGATGCTGAACCCGGCCAGCAGCTGGATGACGGCGCTCACGGCAGCTGCGCCGGCGAGCGTGTACCACTCGACGAAGCGGGGCAGCTGGCCCGTCGTCAGGGTGTTCGTGATCGGGCCGCTGGGGCGCCGCGGGCTGATGGCGGTCACTGGTCGCGTCCTTCCGGGTTGCGATCGCGTTCGATGTCGACCTCGTCCGAGTCGCCGATCACCTCGTCCTCGGCGGCGGCATCGGCGTCGCGGTGGGCCACGGGGCCCTTCGCGGCGTCGGCGGCCAGCACCGTGGCCGAGTCCGACGGAGGGAGCTGCGTGATCCGCCGCTTCTTCCTCTTGCTGACCGTGCCGGGAGCCGACCGTGCGGTGATCCAGCGGGCGATCATGTTGACCGCGAGCGAGATGACGAAGAGCAGGAGACCGGTCGCGATGAGGGCCTCACGCTGGAGCGTGGTCGCGATCGGGAAGTTGAGGGCGATGTTGGCGGCGATGGTCTGCGAGTTCTCACCCTCGGTGAGCATCCGCACCGACACCAGGATCGCGGGGGAGATGATGAGCGCGATGGCCATCGTCTCGCCGAGCGCACGGCCGAGGCCGAGCAGCGTGGCGCTGACGATGCCGGAGCGGGCGTAGGGGAAGACCGCGAGTCGGATCATCTCCCACTTGGTGGCGCCCAGGGCGAGCGCCGCCTCCTCGTGGAGACGAGGGGTCTGCAGGAAGATCTCGCGCGAGATCGAGGTGATGATCGGCAGGATCATGACGGCGAGGACGATCGCCCCGGCGAAGATGGTCGATCCGGTGGTGGACACCTGGCCACCGAAGAGCGGGATCCAGCCGAGGTAGGTGTTGAGCCAGTCCGACAGCGGGAGCAGGAAGGGGCGGATCACGATGATGCCCCAGAGGCCGAACACGATCGACGGCACGGCGGCGAGCAGGTCGACCAGGTAGCCCAGCACGCCGGCGACGCGGCGAGGGGCGTAGTGCGAGATGAAGAGGGCGATGCCGATCGCGACCGGCGCACCCATGATGAGGGCGAGGAACGACGCCCAGATGGTTCCCCAGATCAGCGGGCCGACGTACGACCAGAAGTCGCCGTATCCGCCGGTCGGACCCGAGTTGAGGTCGGGGTTGTTCTGCCAGTCGGCGGAGATGGCGGGCACCGCCTGCACGATCAGGAAGATCGCCACGCCCGCCAGGATGACCATGATCGAGGCCGCGGATGCGGTCGACAGGCCCTTGAAGATGCGGTCGGCGGGACGCGCCTTGACCCGCGTGGATCCGGACCCTGAGGATCCGGATCCACGCGAGGATCCACCGGACGACGTCCGCTCGCTGGATGCGACACCATTCGGAAGGCTCCGGACAGCTGTCTTCTCGCTCACGGTTCTCTTTCTCGAGGGGGTCGCTCTAGGCGAGCGGACGCCGGTGGGATGTGGTGCTGGACCTACTTGACGAGCTCGAGGCTGGTCGCGATCTGGCTGAGGAGGTCGGCCGGCAGCGGAGCGGAGCCCGCGTTCTTCGCGGCGACCTTCTGGCCGGCGTCGGAGGTGATGAAGCCGATGTAGGCCTTCGTCAGCTCCGCCTGCGTGGCGTCCTTGAAGGTGGTGCAGAGGATGTCGTACGAGACCAGCGGGATCGGGTAGGAATCCGCGCCGGTGATCTTCGTGTAGTCGATCTTCTGCGCGAGGTCGCCCTTGGCGCCGCCGGTGACGGGGGTCGCTCCCGCGGCGAACGCGTTGGTCACGCCGTCGGCCGAGAACTCGGAGAAGTCCTTGCTGTCGCCGACCTGGATGGCCGCAGCCGAGAGGTCGCCGATGGCGGAGTGGTCGGCGTAGCCGATGGTGCCGGTGCCCGCCTTGACGGTGTTCACGACGCCGGAACCGCCCTGCTGGGCCGAGGTGCCCTCGATCGGCCACTTGTTGCCGGGCTTGTTGGTCCAGATGCTGGGCTGCACGGCCGACAGGTAGTTCGTGAAGGTCGTCGTGGTGCCCGAGCCGTCGGAGCGGGTCACGGTGGTGATCGGGCCGGCCGGGAGGGCCTTGCCGCCGTTGTCGGCAGCGATCGCGGGGTCGCTCCAGTCGGTGATCTGCAGCGCGAAGATCTTGGCCAGGGTCGCCGAGGAGAGCTTCAGGTCGGTCGTGCCGGGGAGGTTGTAGATGATCGCCACGCCGTCGAGGTAGACGGGGATGTTGATGGCGCCGTCGGGGCCGCACAGCGTCTGCGCCTGGGTGGTCTGGTCGGCGTTCAGGGGCGAGTCGGAGCCCGCGAAGTCGTACGAGCCGGCGAGCCAGTTGGTGACGCCACCGCCGGAGCCCTGCGACTTGTCGTAGTTGATGGTGACACCCTTGGCCTGGGCGGTGAACGCGGTCGTCCAGGCGGCCTGGGCGTTCGCCTGCGCGCTCGAGCCGCCGGCGGTGATGGTGCCGGACAGCGAGCTGTAGTCGACGGCGGGGGTGGTCGCGGTGGCGGACGAGGTCGACGGCGTCCCGGACGAGTCGGACGCGCACGCGCTGAGGGCGACAGCCGAGACGAGGGCGAGGGCCCCCATGGCGGCGACGTTCTTGAACTTCACTGTGTTCCCTTTCGAGATGGGTATCCGCTCGCGTCCACCGGAACAGCGGCCACGGGCGCGCACGGTTCGGGTCGGTGCTGACCCGTCTGGAACACTAGGTCCGGTCATTGACCAGGCTCCTGCCTCCGGGTGAACGGCAGGTAAACGGAGATCTCCGATCGGAGGGTCAGTCCTGGGGCGAGTGGGACTCGATGGTGATGATGCCCGCGCCGGGCTGATCGGCGGACAGGTGCACCACGCTGAAGCCGCCGACCGGGAGGTCGCCGGAGCGCGACACCGTCGCGGCCCGCTCGGTGCCGGTGGCCAGGGCGATCTCGCGCACGATCTCGGGCAGGACGGGGCCGTGACTGCACAGCACGGCGGTGCGCTTCTTGCGCAGCCGCTTCTCGATCTCGCCCCGCACGTCCGAGGAGCCGTCCTCGTAGGCGTCCTGGGCGATGGCGTCGGTCAGTCGCACCTCGAGGGAGAGCGCCTTCGCGACGGGGGCGATCGTCTGCCTGCACCGGCGCGCGGTGCTGCTCACCAGCCGCTTGGGCGCGTAGGTGCTGAGGGTCGGGACGATGCGCTTCGCCTCGCCCCGTCCGCGCTCGGTGAGCGGACGGTCGGCGTCGGGTCCGGAGAACTCCCACGCCGGGACCGCCTTGGCGTGGCGCAGCGCGATGATCGCGAAGGTGCGCGTCACGCCCTGCTCGGCCAGCATCCGGAGCCGGGCGACGATCTCGCCGTCCCGGTCGTAGGTCAGCGCGCCGATGGCCTTGTCGACGGGCAGCCACTCGAGCCCCGCGATCTCGGCGTTCGGCTTGAAGCGCGACGCCTTCACCTGGGTGTCGGTGACCTCGGCCGCCCAGTAGTGCACGACCTTCTCGCGGCCGTTGGGCATGGTGTAGTTCGTCACGCCGAGCGGCACCCCGAGGTGGACCGCCAACCCGGTCTCCTCCGCGACCTCGCGCACCGCGGTGACCGGGAGGGTCTCGCCCGGGTCGACCTTGCCCTTGGGCAGCGAGACGTCGCGGTGGGTCGTGCGGTGGACGACGAGGACCATGAGCTCGCCGTCGACCATCCGCCAGCACACCGCCCCGGCGGCGTAGACCGTCACCGCGTGGTGCCCGGTCGCTTGCGGCGGCTGATCTGGATCATCAGCTCGTCCTGCATGTCGACGAGCGGGGCGCCGTCGGCGTCGTGATCGCGCCGCGTCCACGTCCCGTCGGCGTCGAGCGACCAGGAGGCGGTGCCATCGCTCATCGCGAGCTGGAACAGTCCCTCGATCTCGCGCAGGTGCGCGGGGTCGACCAGGCGGACGAGGGCCTCGACACGGCGGTCGAGGTTGCGGTGCATCATGTCGGCGCTGCCGATGTAGACCTGCGGATCGCCGTCGTTCACGAACGAGAAGACGCGCGAGTGCTCGAGGTAGCGGCCGAGGATCGAGCGCACCCGGATCGTCTCGGACAGGCCCGGCTGTCCGGGCTTCAGGCCGCAGATGCCGCGGACCCAGATGTCGATGGGCACGCCGGCCTGGCTCGCCCGGTACAGGCCGTCGATGATGGCCTCGTCGACGATCGAGTTGACCTTGATCCGGATGCCGGAGGGCTTGCCGGCGAGGGCGTTCGCCTCCTCCTTGGCGATCAGCTTGAGCAGCCCCTTGCGCAGGTGGAGCGGCGCGACCAGCAGGCGGCGGAACTTCTTCTCGATCGCGTAGCCGGAGAGCTCGTTGAACAGCCGGGTGAGGTCCTTGCCCACCTGGTCGTCCGCGGTGAGGAGACCGAGGTCCTCGTAGATGCGCGAGGTCTTCGGGTTGTAGTTGCCCGTGCCGATGTGGCTGTAGTGGCGCAGGCGCCCCTTCTCCTGCCGCACGACGAGCGCGAGCTTGCAGTGCGTCTTGAGGCCGACCAGGCCGTACACGACGTGCACGCCCGCCTTCTCGAGCTTGCGCGCCCAGGTGATGTTGGCCTGCTCGTCGAACCGCGCCTTGATCTCGACGAGGGCGAGCACCTGCTTGCCCGCCTCGGCCGCGTCGATGAGCGCCTCCACGATGGGGCTGTCGCCGGAGGTGCGGTAGAGGGTCTGCTTGATCGCCAGCACGTCGGGATCCGCGGCGGCCTGCTCCAGGAACGCCTGCACGCTGGTCGCGAACGACTCGTACGGGTGGTGGACGAGCACGTCACCGCGGGAGATGGCCTTGAAGACGTCGGCCTTGGTGTTCGGCTCCGGGGGAAGCAGCTGCACCGCCGTGGTCGGGACGTGCTTCGGGTACTTCAGGTCCGGGCGCTCGATGCGGGTGAGGTCGAAGAGTCCGCCGAGGTCGAGGGGAGCAGGGAGGCGGTAGACCTCCTGCTCGGTGATGTCGAGCTCGCGCACGATGAGGTCGAGCGTGACCGCATCCATGTCGTCGGTGATCTCGAGGCGGATGGGCGGCCCGAAGCGGCGCCGGAGGAGCTCCTTCTCGAGGGCCTGGATGAGGTTCTCGGTCTCGTCCTCCTCGACCTCGACGTCCTCGTTGCGGGTGACGCGGAACACGTGGTGCTCGATGACCTCCATGCCGGCGAAGAGGTCGCCGAGGTGGTTCGCGATGAGGTCCTCCAACGGGAGGAACCGCACGTCGCCCACCGACTCCGCGGGATCGACGCGGATGAAGCGGCCGAGCACCGGCGGCACCTTGACGCGGGCGAACTCCTCCCTGCCGGTCTTGGCGTTGCGCACCCGGACGGAGAGGTTGAGCGAGAGTCCGGAGATGTAGGGGAACGGATGCGCCGGGTCGACCGCGAGCGGCATCAGCACGGGGAAGATCTGCTGGCTGAACACGTCGCGGAGGCGGGCGCGGTCGTCGTCGTCGAGGGAGGCCCAGTCGACGATGTGCACGCCCGCGTCGTCGAGGGCGGGCTTGACGAGGTCCTGGTAGGCCCTGGCGTGGCGCTCCTGCAGACGGTGGGCGGTGATCGAGATGTCCTCGAGCACGTCGGACGGGCGGCGCCCGTTGTTGGTGGGCACGGCGAGCCCCGTGGCGATCCGGCGCTTCAGGCCCGCCACACGCACCATGAAGAACTCGTCGAGGTTGCTGGCGAAGATGGCCAGGAAGTTGGCGCGTTCGAGGACGGGGACGGACGGGTCCTCGGCGAGCTCGAGCACACGCTGGTTGAACGCCAGCCAGCTCAGCTCCCGGTCGAGGTAGCGCTGATCGGGGAGCGGCGAGCCGTCGGAGGCCAGGGCGAGCTCGTCGTAGTCGTCGTCGAAGTCGGTCACGATCCCGGCGTCGAGCGAGATCTGGTCGTCGTCCATGGCTCCATCATGTCATCCGACGGCGGCCCGCCGAGGCCCGGTTCGCGGGCGGATCAGGATGCGCGCGGAGCGTCGCGCCGGTACTGCACGTCGACCGTGTGGTCGGTGAATCCGAGGGAGCGGTAGAGGGCCATCGCCGCGGTGTTGTCACCGTCGACGTAGAGGGCCGCGTGCCGCATGCCCCGCTCGGCGAGCCGGGCCAGCCCGGCGCGCGTGAGGAAGCGTCCGAGCCCCCGCCCGGCCTGGTCGGGGGAGACGCCCACCACGTACACCTCGCCGACGTCGTCGCCGGGCTCGATCTTCAGCCAGATGTAGCCGGCGAGGTCGTCGCCCTGCCGCAGGAGGAGGAAGTCGCCGGCGTCGAACCAGTCCTCGCGCATCCGGGCGCGGACGTCGTCGGCGGTGATGCGCCCCTGCTCCGGGTGCGACCTGAAGACGACGGCGTTGAGCTCGACCCAGTCGGTCAGGTCGGCCGCAGGGTCGAACGCGGTGAGTCGGTAGCCGTCCGGGGCGGGGACCCCGGTGCCGGGCTCGGAGAGCTCCCGGCGGAGCTGGTAGAGCGTGCGGACGGGCTCGAAGCGGTAGCGGGCGGCGAGGTGCCGGGCGGCCGGGTGATCGCCGTGCGCCCACGCCAGCAGGGTCGAGGTGGGGCGGCTCTGCAGCACCAGCTCGACCAGACGCGCGCCGAACCCCTCCTGGCGCCACTCGGGGTCGACGACGAGCTCGAGCTCGTCGGCCGAGAGGACGGCCGCGCCGATGGTGGTGCCGTCGGACTCGGCGAGCAGCAGACTCCGCTCGCCCGTCATCACCTCGACGAGCGCCTGGTCGTTGAACGGCGGCTGCCCGTCGACGAGGAGCGCCCGGGAGACGAGGTGCTCGAGAGCCTCGCCGCCCTGGGCGGGGTCACTGAGCGAGAGGCTGAGCCGGCCGCTCATCGTCGTCCTCGAAGAAGTTGAAGCGGTAGCCGACGTTGCGGACGGTGCCGATGAGCGACTCGAGGTCGCCGAGCTTCGCGCGGAGGCGCCGGACGTGGACGTCGACCGTGCGCGTGCCGCCGAAGTAGTCGTAGCCCCACACCTCGCTGAGCAGCTGCTCCCGCGTGAAGACGCGCGAGGGGTGCATCGCGAAGAAGCGCAGCAGCTCGAACTCCTTGAAGGTGAGGTCGAGCGGGCGGCCGTGCACGCGGGCGGAGTAGCTCGCCTCGTCGATGACGACGCCCGAGGCCTGGATCTTCGACGTCGACTGGTCCTGCACCTGGCGGCCGATCGAGAGCCGGATGCGCGTGTCGACCTCGGCGGGCCCGGCCGACTCGAGCACGACGTCGGACGCACCCCACTCGGCGCTGACCGCGGTCAGCCCGCCCTCGGTGAGCACGAGCACGACGGGGACGCCGACGCCGGTCGAGCTGAGGATCTTGCACAGCGACCGCGCGCTGGCGAGATCGTGCCGGGCGTCGACGAAGATGAGGTCGCAGTTGGGCGTGTTGACCAGCTGCGACGGCTCGGCGGGGATCTGCCTCGTGCGGTGGCTGAGCAGCGACAGTGCGGGGAGCACCTCGCGATCGACCGTCGAGGTCAGGATCAACAGCTGCGCCACGAACGATCCTCCCGATGAGACTGTCGCCCATCCTATCGGGCAGAATGGGAGCGTGAATCTGCTGCTGAGGAGCGCCCTCCCCGTGTGGGCCGTCACGCTCCTCGGCGCAGCGGCCGTCCTGGTGTTCGTCCCGCGCGCGGATCACCTCGTCTTCATGCCGATCGTCCTGGGTGCGGTGCTGGTCGTGACGTTCGCCGTCCAGCTGCTCATCCCCGTCCGGCGCGGGTTCGTCGACCGCGTCTCGGCGAGCGTCGGGGGAGCGGTGGTGCTCCTCCTGCTGGCCACCGCGATCGCCCTCCTCCTTCCCGCGGCCTGACCCCGGGGCGCAGCGGATAGGATCGAGGCATGTACGTCGCTCTCGAACTCCTGTTCGTCGGTCTCCTCGGACTCGCGAGCCTCGCGATCGCCTGGGTCTCCGGCACGGTCGTCTACAAGCTCTTCCGCGGCCAGCGCTGACGCGAGGGGATCGTCACGTGATCGAGATCCCCACAGGGCTGCCCGCCGAGCTGGTGCCGCTGTCGTGGCTCATCGGCGTCTGGGAGGGCACCGGAGTCATCGACTACGTCGTCGGTGAGGAGCACGTCACCCACGAGTTCGGCCAGCGCGTGAGCTTCAGCCACGACGGCCTCCCCTACCTCAACTACAGCTCGTTCGCCTGGCTGCTGCCCACGCAGCCGAAGGCGGACGACGCCGGCGACGCCGAGGGCGACACCTCCGAGGCCGCCGCCTCGCTCGAGACGACCCCCCTCACGGCGGAGTCGGGCTACTGGCGGCTGAGCCGGACCGCCCTGGAGGGTGACCCCGGTCCGGGCATGCTCCCCGGGGTCGGGGCCCGGCCCTTCACGACCGCGCAGTCGGTCGAGGCGCTCCGCACGTCGGGCGGCGACTTCGAGGTCGAGGCCTCGATCATCCATCCCACGGGCGTGAGCGAGCTCTACCTGGGCCGCGTCGCCGGTCCGCGCATCGATCTCGCCACCGACGCCGTGCTGCGCTCGGCGACCGCGAAGGAGTACTCCGCCGCGACGCGGATGTACGGGCTCGTCGAGGGGCATCTGCTCTGGGCGTGGGACATCGCCGCCCTCGGGCAGAGCATCCGCACGCACGCCTCCGCCCGGCTGGCCAAGGTCGACTGACGTGACCTCGCCGTTCCTCGGCCTCCCCGGCGCGGTGCGCTCCGAGGGTGCCGACGAGGGCGTCCCGGCCCACTACGGCAACCCGCTGATCGAGCAGCGCCGTCTGTCGAGCGACCGGGGTGCGATCGTCGACCTGTCGACCCGGGGGGTCGTGTCGGTGACCGGTCCCGACCGGCTCAGCTGGCTCGACTCGATGACCAGCCAGAGCATCCGCGATCTGGCCCCCGGCGAGTCCGCCGAGACGCTGCTGCTGGATGCGCAGGGGCACGTCGAGCACGCGATCCGGCTGATCGACGACGGTGCCACCGCGTGGCTCCTGGTCGAGACCGCGGAGACGGCGCCTCTCGCCGCCTGGCTCGACCGGATGCGGTTCATGCTGCGGGTCGAGGTGTCCGACCGCTCGTCCGACCTCGCGACGATCGGGTCGATGACGCAGGACGGCGACCTCCCGGCCGAGCTCGCCGCCGTCGCGGAGACGACGGGCGACCTGCTCCTGAGCTGGCGCGACCCGTGGTCGGAGCTCGTCGCCGGAGGGGTGCAGTACGCCCAGGCCGACGAGCATCCGGCGGCGACCTGGACGTGGCGGGAGACCCTCGTGGCGCGCGAGCGGCTGCCGGAGCTGGCGGCCGCGGTCGCCGACGGTCGGCTCGACGCCTCCGGCGTCCTCGCGACGGAGGCGCTGCGGGTCGCCGCCTGGCGCCCCCGGTGGTCCACCGAGGTCGACGAGCGCACCATCCCGCACGAGCTCGACTGGATGCGGTCGGCCGTCCACCTCGACAAGGGCTGCTACCGGGGTCAGGAGACCGTGGCGAAGGTCCACAACCTCGGCCACCCGCCGCGCCGGCTCGTCATGCTGCACCTCGACGGGGCCGATGCGGTGCTCCCCGCACCCGGCGACGAGGTGGCTCCTCCCGAGCCCGACGCGGACGCCGTGGGTCGCATCACGAGCGTCGCGACGCACTTCGAGTGGGGACCCATCGCGCTCGCGGTGCTCCGCCGGTCGACCCCGGTCGACGCACCCCTGGTGGTGCGCACCGGCGAGGGCGAGGTGGCTGCGGTGCAGCAGACCATCGTCCCGCCGGAAGCCGGTGCCGCCGTGGGCCGGATCCCGCTTCCGAAGCTGGGGCGCCGCCGGCGCTGAGCCCGCCCCACCCGGTCAGCGGGGTGCGACCGCCTCCCACGGTACGGTGAGCTCGCCGAGACGCAGGCGTCGCCGCGTGCTGAGCACGGGCCACCCGGCGGCTCGCAGCGCGTCGGCGCTCGCGATCCACCGCTGCACGGGGCCGTAGGTGCCGAGGGCGGCGTTGTGCTGCCAGGCGCTGTCGAGGTCGACGAGGAGCTCGTGGATCCGCTCTCCCGGGACGTTGCGGTGAATGAGCGCCTTGGGGAGCCGCTCGGCCACGACCGAGGGTCGATCGAGATCCGTCAGCCGCAGCGACAGCGAGAAGGTTCGAGGGCCGTCCGCTGTCACGGAGACCCAGCTGCACACCCTCCCGACCTCGTTGCAGGTGCCCTCCACGAGCACGCCCTCCGGCTGCAGCCTCGACGTCATCCGCTCCCACGCCGGGGCGACGTCCGCCTCGGCGTACTGACGGAGCACGTTGAAGGCGCGGATCACCGCGGGCCGCCGGCCCTCCGGCGTCGGCACCTCGAACCCGCCCACGGCGAACGACACCGCCGCGTCGCGGGCGAAGGTGCTGCGTCCGTCGCGGACGTCGGCGAGCTGGGACGTGGCACGGGCCACACGCTCGGGGGAGATCTCGAGCCCGAGCACGGACACGTCCTGCCGCACGCGGGCCAGACGGGCGTGGAGCTCGAATGCGGTGACTCCGCTCGCGCCGTAGCCGAGGTCGACCACGAGCGGATCGTCGGTCCGGCGCAGGACGTCGAGCTGCGCGATCCACCGGTCGACCCGTCGCAGCCGGTTCGTGCCGGTCGTCCCCCGGGTGATCTCGCCGATCGGCATGACCCCATCCAAGCACGCCCCGAACCGTAGGATTGGAGCATGCCTACTGAGCCGTACACCCTCATCCTCCTGCGCCACGGCAACAGCGAGTGGAACCAGAAGAACCTGTTCACCGGCTGGGTCGACGTGCGACTCAGCGAGCAGGGCGTCGGGGAGGCCAAGCGCGCCGGTCAGCTGCTGGCCGAGTCGGGCCTCCTGCCCGACGTGCTGTACACGTCCCGGCTCACCAGGGCCATCCAGACCGCGGACCTCGCGCTCGCGGAGGCCGACCGCCTGTGGATCGACGTCAAGCGCTCCTGGAGGCTCAACGAGCGCCACTACGGCGCGCTCCAGGGCAAGGACAAGGCGCAGACGCTCGAGGAGTACGGCCCCGAGCAGTTCAAGGTGTGGCGCCGCTCCTTCGACGTGCCGCCGCCCCCCATCGCCGACGACGACCAGTGGTCGCAGTTCGGCGACCCGCGCTACGCCGACCTCGGCGACGACCTGCCCCGCACCGAGTGCCTGAAGGACGTCATCGAGCGCATGCTGCCGTACTGGCACTCCGACATCACCGGCGACCTCGCGGCAGGCCGCACGGTCCTCGTCACCGCCCACGGCAACTCGCTCCGCGCCCTGGTGAAGCACCTCGACGGCATCTCCGACGACGACATCGCCGAGCTCAACATCCCGACCGGCATCCCGCTGGTGTACCGGCTCGACGAGTCCTTCTCGCCCATCGCCCCCGGGGAGTACCTCGACCCCGAGGCGGCCGCCGCCGGCGCCGCCGCCGTCGCGGCGCAGGGCTCCGGCTCGAAGTAGGGTCCGCTCGCGGCAGACCCCGCCGAACAGCGAGAAGGCGCCCTCCCGGTCGATCCGGAAGGGCGCCTTCTCGCTGTTCGAGGCGGGGGAGCGGTCAGCCCTCGCCGGGTGCGGGCCAGTCGCCGTTGACGAGGTACTGCACCTTCTTCGCGATGGAGATCGCGTGGTCGGCGAAGCGCTCGTGGTAGCGGCTCGCCAGGGTCACGTCGACCGTGTCGACGGCCTCGCCCTGCCACGCGGCGCCGAGCACGGCGTCGAAGACCGACACGTGCAGCTCGTCGATGCGGTCGTCGATGTCGCGCATCTGCTCGAGGATCTCGAGGTTCTCGGTGGCGAGCAGCTCGGTGAGCTTCGCCGCCACGGTGACGTCGAGCTCGCCCATCTCGGCGAACGTGGCCCGGAGGACCTTCTTCACGACCTTGTCGGGGTAGCGGTAGCGGGCGAGCTGCGCGATGTGCTCCGCGATGTCGCCCATGCGCTCGAGGGAGGCGCTGACCCGGAGGGCGGTCACGACGACACGCAGATCGCGGGCGACCGGCTGCTGGAGCGCCAGGATGCCGATGGCGAGCTCGTCGAGCCCGGCGGCGAGCGCGTCGATCTTGGCGTCGTCGGCGATGACCGACTCCGCCATGCTGACATCGGAGTCGTTGAACGCCTTCGTGGCCTTCTGGATGGCCACCTCGACGAGCTTCGAGATCTCGATCAGGCGCTCCTGGACCTCTCGGAGCTCCTGCTGGAATACCTCACGCATGCGTGTGGACCTTTCTGTCCGACCGCACGCCCAGCGCGCACGGTGAAGGCGCCGCACAGGGCGCCGGCCAGGCAATCCTCGCCACGCCATGTGAACGAAGGGTGTGGTTATGGTGAACACTCTTCGAATGGACGGCTCCGGCGAGGCAAAGGCGCGGAAGCGCCCTCGCCAGACGAATTAGTGTAATCGTCATGGAGACAGGCTGGTTGGTGCTGTCGTCCTTGGTATTGGGGCTCGTGGTCGGCTCGGGCTTCGTGCTCGTGGTCGAGTGGGCCAGACGCAAGGGCGAGCTCGCGGCGTCGATCACCTCAGCGGCCGTGCCCGACGGGGTGGAGCAGGCGCTCGACGCGATCGAGTCGGCCGGCATCGTGCTCGACCCCTCCGGCAACGTGCTCATGGCGACGCCGAAGGCCGACCAGTACGGCCTGATCCGCCAGGGCCGCCTCGTCCACGAGGAGATCGCGGCGCACCTCGTGCAGGTCGTCAAAGAGGGCGAGCCGATCACCGACGACCTCGCGCTGGCGCGCGGGCCGTTCAGCGAGGCCCAGATCTGGATGCACGTCAGGGTCGCCCGTCTCGGCACGCGGTTCATCCTCGTGCTCGCCGACGACCGTACCGAGGCGCACCGGCTCGAGGAGGTGCGCCGCGACTTCATCGCGAACATCAGCCACGAGCTCAAGACGCCGATCGGGGCCATCACCCTGCTGTCGGAGGCGCTCGAGATGGCGGCGGACGACCCCGACCAGGTGCGGCGCTTCGCCGAGCGCATGGAGAGCGAGGCGGGCCGCCTGTCTCGGCTCACCCTCGAGATCATCGAGCTGTCCCGGCTCCAGGCGGTCGACACGCTCGCGACCGCCGAGGACGTCCGGCTCGACCACGTCATCTCCTCCGCGGTCGACCAGAACCACGTGGCGGCGAACGCGAGGGGGATGGAGCTCGCCGTGGGCGGCAAGAAGAAGGTCACGGTGCGCGGCGACGAGGCCCTGCTCACCCTCGCGGTGCACAACCTGATCGCCAACGCCGTGCAGTACTCGCCCGACGGCAGCCGCATCGGCATCGGGGTGAGGCTCGAGGCGGGGGTCGCCGAGATCGCCGTCACCGACCAGGGGATCGGCATCGGCGAGGACGATCTCCCGCGGGTGTTCGAGCGCTTCTTCCGTGTCGATCAGGCGCGGTCCCGCAACACCGGCGGCACCGGGCTCGGGCTGAGCATCGTCAAGCACGTGGTGCAGAACCACGGCGGCGACATCCGGGCCTGGTCCCAGCCCGGCAAGGGCTCGACCTTCACCATCAGACTTCCCGAGGCGGACACCGACGCCTCGGCAGCGCAAGGAGACAAAGCATGACGCACATCCTTCTCGTCGAGGACGAGGCGGCCCTCAGCGAGCCGCTGAGCTATCTGCTGCGGCGGGAGGGCTACGGGGTCACCGTGGCACCCGACGGTCCCAGCGCGCTCAGCGAGTTCGACCGCGGCGGTGTCGACATCATCCTGCTCGACCTGATGATCCCGGGCATCTCCGGCACGGAGGTCTGCCGGGAGATCCGCACGAGGTCGTCGGTGCCGATCATCATGCTGACGGCGAAGGACTCCGAGATCGACATCGTCGTGGGCCTCGAGCTCGGCGCCGACGACTACGTGACGAAGCCCTACTCGACCCGCGAGCTGCTCGCGCGCATCCGCGCCGTGCTGCGTCGTCAGGTCGACGCGCAGGACGAGGGGGAGCAGCTGCTCACGGCGGGCCCGGTCTCGATGGACGTGGAGCGCCACACCGTCGCGGTCAACGGCACCGAGGTGGCCATGCCCCTGAAGGAGTTCGAGCTCCTGGAGCTGCTGCTGCGCAACGCCGGCCGCGTGCTCACCAGGGGGCAGCTCATCGACCGGGTCTGGGGCTCGGATTACTTCGGCGACACCAAGACCCTGGACGTGCACATCAAGCGCATCCGCTCGAAGATCGAGAAGACGCCGTCGGAGCCGGAGCTGCTCGTCACCGTGCGCGGATTGGGCTACCGCTTCGAGGCCTGAGGACCGACGTCCGAGCTGGGAACGACGAAGGCCCCGCATCACTCGGATGCGGGGCCTTCGTCGTCAGCGTGGGCCGAGCGTCACTTGCCGGAGCTCGAGCCGCCCTCGGTGCCGGCCGAGTCGCCCGAGTCGCTCTCGCCCGAGTTCGAGTCGGTGTCGGGGTTCGTCGGAACGGGGGTGGGCACCGTCGTGGCGGGAGCCGTCGGGCGAGGGGTCGGCGTCGGGCTCGGGGTCGGAGCCAGGCCCGAGTACTCCGGCAGGGAGTCGTTCAGCACGGGCACGAGGACCTGCTGGCCCTCCTCGCTGCCGTACTGGAAGAAGACGGGGAACAGCGATCCGGGCTTGGAGACGTTCTCGAGGAGGATCTGGTCGCCGCCCTTGCCGCCGTAGCTCGAGATGGCCTGGTTGCCGGCCACCGACACCTTCTGCGAGACGCGCTCCCCGGTCGCCGCGTCCTCGTACTGCACGGTCAGCAGCTCGTCGGACTGCGAGGTGCTCACGAAGGAGACCAGCATGCTCGCCAGCTCCCCCTCGTCGTCGCTGATGAGGGTGGCGTTGCGGATGGAGATGTCGCCGACGTTGGCGTTCACCCCATCGGACGTCTCGACCTCGTAGACGGTCGCCTGCGGCGTGATGAACGCGCATCCGGCGGTGCCGAAGGTGACGAGCGTGGCGACCACGGCGATGGACGCGAACCGGCTTCGCACAAGGACTCCTTCAGGGTGAGGGCGCTGTGCGTTCAGCATACCGTCCGGGTGCCGACCAGCTTGTTAGGTGACCCTTACCTGGGGGCCGCTGTGGTAGACTAGACGCCGCTGGAAGGACGTCCTACATGCTTTTCGAAGTCGGTGAAACCGTCGTCTACCCCCACCACGGAGCTGCCACCATCTCCGAGGTGAAGACCCGAGTGATCAAGGGCGAGGAGAAGATCTACCTCAAGCTGCGCGTCACGCAGGGCGACCTGACGATCGAGGTCCCGGCAGACAACGTCGACCTGGTCGGCGTGCGCGACGTCATCGGCAAGGAGGGCCTCGACAAGGTGTTCGAGGTGCTGCGCGCTCCGTTCACGGAGGAGCCCACCAACTGGTCCCGCCGGTACAAGGCCAACCTCGAGAAGCTCGCCTCCGGCGACGTCATCAAGGTGAGCGAGGTCGTCCGCGACCTGTGGCGCCGCGACCAGGATCGTGGCCTCTCGGCGGGCGAGAAGCGCATGCTCGCCAAGGCTCGCCAGATCCTCATCTCCGAGCTCGCCCTCGCCGAGAAGACCGACGAGGAGAAGGCGTCGCTCGTGCTCGACGAGGTGCTCGCCTCCTGACGGCAGCGGGCTCTCGCGTGTCTGCGAGGGTTGCCGTCATCGTCGTCGCCGCAGGATCGGGCTCCAGGCTCGGCCAGTCGCGCGCGAAGGCCTTCGTCGACGTCGGCGGGCGCACCGTCCTCGATCGGGCGCTCGACCCCGTGGGCCGGCTCCGTGAGCCGGCGGAGGTCGTCGCCGTCGTGCCGGCAGGGCACGAGGGCGAAGCGTCCGAGATCCTCGCGCGCCACGACCGTCTCGCCGGCCGACACGTCGTCGTCGGCGGGGCCACGAGACACGAGTCGGTCGTCCGCGGCCTCGACCTCGTGTCCGAGACGGTCGATGTCGTCCTCGTCCACGACGCGGCCCGAGCCTTCACTCCGGCGGCGGTGTTCGACAGCGTCATCGAGGCGGTGCGGGCGAGCGGCGGGGGAGTGATCCCGGTGATGCCCGTCGTCGACACCGTGAAGAGCGTCGACGACGGCGAGCTCGTGACCGGCACGGTCGATCGTGCCCGTCTGCGCGCGGTGCAGACGCCCCAGGGCTTCCCCCGCGAGACCCTCGTGGCCGCGTACCGCGCGGCGCAGGTCGATGCCACCGACGACGCCGGCGTGGTGTTCGACGCGGGTCATCCCATCCTCACCGTCGAAGGGGATCCCTTGTCGTTCAAGATCACGACGCCCGACGACCTCCGCCGTGCCGTCGAGCACGTCTCCGGGCCCGCGATCGCGGTGCCCAGGATCGGCCAGGGCTTCGACACGCACGCCTTCGCAGGCGACGACACCGCGCTCTGGCTGGCCGGCCTCGAGTGGCCGGGCGAGCGCGGGCTCGCCGGGCACAGCGACGGCGACGTCGCCGTGCACGCGCTGTGCGACGCGCTGCTCTCCGCGGCCGGTCTCGGAGACCTCGGGAGCACGTTCGGCACGGCCGATCCGCGCTTCGCCGGTGCGCACGGAGAGGTCTTCCTCACCGAGACGCTGAGGCTCGTGACCGAGGCGGGCTTCGCCGTGGGCAACGCGAGCGTGCAGATCATCGGCAACCGGCCGCGGTTCGCTCCGCGCCGACAGGAGGCCGAGGAGCGGCTCGGCACCCTGCTGGGCGCTCCCGTGAGCATCGCCGCGACCACGACCGACGGGCTGGGCTTCGCCGGTCGGGGCGAGGGCCTCGCCGCTCTGGCGACCGCGCTGCTCGTCGTCACACGCCCGCGGTCGGCGGAGGTGTCGCCCTAGACTGTCGGAGTGACACTGCGACTGTACGACTCGAAGGACCGCGCCCTGCGCGACTTCGAGCCCCGTGTTCCCGGTGAAGCGGGCATCTACGTCTGCGGGCCCACGGTGCAGTCGTCACCCCACATCGGGCACCTCCGTTCCGCCCTCGTCTACGACCAGCTCCGGCGCTGGCTCTCGGCGAGCGGATACACGGTGACGTTCGTCCGCAACGTCACCGACATCGACGACAAGATCCTCGTCAACGCCGCGGAGTCCGACGAGCAGTGGTGGGCGCTGGCCTATCGGGTCGAGCTCGAGTTCACGGCCGCGTACTCGGCGCTCGGCATCATGCCTCCCACGTACGAGCCGCGCGCGACCGCGAGCATCCCCGAGATGCAGGCGATCATCGAGCGGCTCATCGAGCGCGGCCACGCCTACGCGCCCGACGACGGGACGGGCGACGTCTACTTCGACGTGACGAGCTGGCCGTCCTACGGCGAGCTCACCCGCCAGAACGTCGACGACATGTCCGCAGCCGCCGACTCGGAGTCGCGCGGCAAGAAGGACGTGCGCGACTTCGCGCTGTGGAAGGGGCACAAGGAGGGCGAGCCCGAGTCGGCGGCCTGGGCTTCCCCGTGGGGACGCGGGCGACCGGGCTGGCACATCGAGTGCTCGGCGATGTCGACGAAGTACCTCGGCGCCACGTTCGACATCCACGGCGGAGGACTCGACCTGCGGTTCCCGCACCACGAGAACGAGCTCGCCCAGTCGCACGCGGCAGGTGACGGCTTCGCACGGTACTGGATGCACAACGGGCTCGTGTCGACCGCGGGCCAGAAGATGTCGAAGTCGCTCGGCAACTCGGTGTTCGCCGCCGAGCTCATCGCGTCCGCGCGGCCGCTCGTGCTCCGCTACTTCCTCGGATCGGCGCACTACCGGTCGACCCTCGAGTACTACGAGGGCGCCCTCACCGAGGCGGATGCCGCCGTCTCGCGCATCGAGGGCTTCCTCGAGCGGGCCGAACGCCGCCTGGCCGGCACCCGCTTCGCGCAGTCGCTGGTGACGGTGCTCCCCGAGGAGTTCCGTGAGGCCATGGACGACGACCTCGGGGTGCCGCAGGCTCTCGCCGTCGTGCACGAGACCGTGCGCCGTGGCAACGGAGCCCTCGACGACGAGGACCTCGCCGAGGTGGCCAGGGCCGCCGGCGAGGTCATCGCGATGACCGACGTCCTCGGCATCAACCCCCTCGCTCCCGAGTGGAGCGACGACGGAGACGACGCGACGGCACGGGCGCTCGACGCCCTCGTCCAGCGTCTCGTCGCCGAGCGCGAGTCCGCGCGAGCCGCGCGCGACTGGGCGGCGGCAGACCGCATCCGCGACGATCTCGCCGCGGTGGGCATCACGATCGAAGACACCCCCACGGGGTCGCATTGGAGTCTCGATGGCTAAGTCGCAGAAGCCCGGACGCGCGGGAGCCGTCCGCAAGTCGTCGAAGGGCCGCGCCGTCGGCTCCGGCGGTCAGGGGAGGCAGGCCCTCGAGGGCAAGAAGCCGACCCCCAAGGCGGAGGACCGTCCGTACCACCCCGCGGGCAAGGCGAAGGCGGCCCGCGAGCGCTACCTCGCCGCGGGCGGCAAGGGGCGCCCCGGCGCCCGGTCGAGCACCGAGAAGGCGCGCGACGCCCAGCGCGGCACCGCGGCTCCCGCGCGACGGGTGAAGAAGACCGACGACAGCGAGATGGTGACGGGCCGGAACTCCGTGCTCGAGGCCCTCCGCACCCGGGTCCCCGCCACGACGCTCTACATCGCGGCGCGGCTCGAGATGGACGACAGGGTCAAGGAGACCCTCTCGATCGCCACCCGTCGTGGGATCCCGGTCCTGGAGGTCATGCGACCCGAGCTCGACCGGCTCACCGGACCCGACGCCGTCCACCAGGGCGTCGCGCTCAAGGTGCCGCCCTACGAGTACGCGCACCCCGAGTCCCTGCTCGACCAGATCGAGGACCGCGGAGAGGTCGCCCTCCTCGTGGCGCTCGACGGCGTGACCGATCCCCGCAACCTGGGCGCCATCATCCGCTCCACCGCCGCGTTCGGCGGTCACGGCGTGATCGTGCCGCAGCGCCGTTCCGTGGGCGTCACCGCGTCGGCGTGGAAGACCTCGGCGGGCGCGGCGGCGCGGATCCCCGTCGCGATGGCGTCGAACCTCACCCAGACCCTCGTCGCCCTCAAGCAGCGCGGCGTCTTCGTGATCGGGCTCGCGGGCGACGGCGAGGTGTCGCTGCCCGACCTGCAGCTCATCGACCAGCCGATCGTGATCGTCGTCGGCAGCGAGGGCAAGGGCCTCTCGCGCCTGGTGACCGACACCTGCGACGCGGTGGTGTCGATCCCGATCTCGTCGGCCACGGAGTCGCTCAACGCGGGCATCGCCGCGAGCGTCACCCTCTACGAGATCGCCCGCCGTCGCGCCGAGGGCTGACGCAGGGGCTCGCGCGAGCCGGCGTCAGACCTTCGAGCGCCAGTCGTCCTCGTCGGCGTCGTCGACGATCGACAGCGGGAGCGTGAGCATGCCCGTCGAGGGCTCGATCATCGTCGCCTCGTCGCGCCGGTGGCGGAGGACCTCGTTGACGTAGCTCGAGACCGCCTCGGCCAGTGGGATGTCGCGCGACTCGTTCTGGCTGATGAACCACCGGTGCTCGAGCAGCTGGTGGAAGACCTCGGCGGGTTCCAGCTTGCCGCGGAGGTCGCGGGGGATGGCGCGGATCACCGGCTCGAACACCTTCGCCAGCCACTCGTGGGCGATCATCTCCTCGTCGGCGTCCTTCTTGCCGTACCGCGCCGCGTACGCATCGAGATCGTTGAGGAGGCGGCGGGCCTGATTCTCCTGGGCGTCGAGCCCGGTGAGGCGGAGCAGCCGACGCTGGTGGTGGCCGGCATCCACGACCTTGGGCTGGATGCGCACCGTGGTGCCGCCCTCGGTGGTGCGGATGGCGAGCTCCTCGATGTCGAAGCCGAGCTCGTTGAGGCGGTTGACCCGCTCGTTGATGCGCCAGCGCTCGGAGGAGCTGAACGACTCGGGGCCGGTGAGCTCGGTCCAGAGCGAGCGGTAGGCCTTCACGATGCCGTTCGAGACGGTGATCGGATCGAGCTCCTCGTCGACGCGGCCGCCGGCCTCGAGGTCCATCAGCTCGCCGGCGATGTTGACGCGGGCGATCTCGAGATCGTTCTCGCGCTGCCCGGTCGAGAGGCCGCCGTCGTAGTACTTCCCGGTCTCCGCGTCGACGAGGTACGCCGCGAAGGCGCCCGCGTCGCGGCGGAACAGCGTGTTCGACAGCGACACGTCGCCCCAGAAGAACCCGATCATGTGCAGGCGCACGAGGAGGGCGGCGAGGGCGTCGACGAGCCGCGTGGCGGTGTCGGGTCGCAGGGTCTGCGAGAACAGGGCCCGGTAGGGAAGTGAGAACTTCAGATGGCGGGTGACCAGCACATCCGGCAGCGGGTCGCCCTCGGCGTCGACCCGGTTGCTGATGACGGCCAGAGGCTCGACGCACGGGACGTCGAGCCTCTGGAGCGTCTTCAGCATCTCGTACTCACCGTGGGCCATCTCCGAGGTCGTCTCCTTGGCGGCGACGACGTGTCCGCTCAGGTGCGCGAAGCGCACGAGGTGGCGGGAGATGCCCTTGGGGAGCGCGGCGATGAACTCGTCGGGCCAGGCGTCGAGCGGGAGGTCCCACGGAAGGTCGAGGAGTCCCGGATCGGCGATGGCCGACGTGATGGAGAACGAGGAGGTCAGCTGACGACTGCCTTGTTGCCCAGGCGCTCGCCCGACTCCACGTCGAACAGGTGCACGTGGTTCGGCGCGGCGGTGAGGTACACCTTGTCGCCGACGAACGGGTGCGAGCGGCCGTCGACGCGGGCGACGATGTCGGTGCGCTTGCCCTCGATGTCGCTGTGGCCGTAGAGGTAGCCGTCGGCTCCGAGCTCCTCGATCAGGTCGACGACGACCTCGAGGCCCTCGCCCGCGGTCGTGGAGACCACGATGTCCTCGGGACGGACGCCGATCGTGGCGACCTTCGACGGCGTCGCGGCGAGCACGTCCCTGTCGACGGGGACGATGGCCGAGCCGAAGTGGACGCCGGTGTCGGCGAGGTCGGCCTGGAACAGGTTCATCGCGGGGCTGCCGATGAAGCCGGCGACGAACACGTTGTTCGGCTTCTCGTACAGGTCGCGCGGGGTGCCGACCTGCTGCAGCAGGCCGTCCTTCAGCACGGCGATACGGTCGCCCATGGTGAGCGCCTCGGTCTGGTCGTGGGTGACGTAGACCGTGGTGACGCCCAGGCGGCGCTGGAGCGACGCGATCTGGGTGCGGGTCTGCACACGGAGCTTGGCGTCGAGGTTCGACAGCGGCTCGTCCATGAGGAACACCTGCGGCTGACGCACGATCGCGCGACCCATCGCCACGCGCTGACGCTGACCACCGGAGAGCGCCTTCGGCTTGCGGCTCAGGTAGGGCTCGAGGTCGAGCAGCTTGGCCGCCTCGAGGACGCGGGAGGCGCGCTCGTCCTTGCCGACGCCGGCGATCTTGAGTGCGAAGCCCATGTTCTCGGCCACGGTCATGTGGGGGTACAGGGCGTAGTTCTGGAAGACCATCGCGATGTCGCGATCCTTCGGCGGGATGTCGGTGACGTCGCGGTCGCCGATCAGGATGCGGCCCTCGTTGACCTCCTCGAGGCCGGCGAGCATGCGCAGCGAGGTCGACTTCCCGCAGCCCGAGGGGCCGACGAGCACGAGGAACTCGCCGTCGGCGATCTCCAGGTCGAGCTTGTCGACGGAGGCGCGAGTCGATCCCGGGTAGATCCGGGAGGCCTTGTCATACGTGACGGATGCCATGGTTCGATTTCTCCTTCACCGGCAGGTACGTGCCGGACGATCCGTAGTGAATGGATGATCAGGCCCGACGTCGTCGGCGAGCCTGAGGGACATTATGGCATGCGCAGGGCAACTCCCAGGCTCCGGTCTTTACTATGGTGGGTGAAGTCGGCGTCCCACGAGCACGGTGCAGACCCGAGTCACGAGCCCGTCCCGACGCGCCGCCGACACCCGCACGCCATCCCCCACGGAGCAATCACGTATGACTTCCGGTCGACCTCAAGACGCCCGCATGAGCAAGAACGAACGACGGGAGGCGGCGCGCGAGAAGGCGAAGCAGCTCCGTGAGCAGCAGCGGAAGAAGGACATCCGCAACCGCGCCATCCTGATCGGCTCGCTCAGCGTCGTCGTGGTCGCCATCATCGTGGGCGTCACGCTGGTGATCGTCTCCACGCTCAAGCCCGCCGGCCCCGGCCCGGCCAACATGGCCAGCGACGGCATCGTGATCGGTGAGAACTTCGTGGCGCAGACCACTCCGGGTCTCCAGCCCGGCGAGTCCCCGGTCGCCGCCGCGACGAGCGACCCGAACGTCGCCGACATCCGGGTCTACCTCGACTACATGTGCCCCTACTGCGGTCAGTTCGAGGCGACCAACAACGAGCAGATCGGCCAGTGGGTCTCTTCGGGCGCCGCGACGGTCGAGATCCACCCGATCTCGATCCTCGACCGCGGCAGTCAGGGCACGAAGTACTCGACGCGGTCGGCGAACGCCGCGGCCTGCGTGGCCAACTACTCGCCCGACCAGTTCTGGGCCTTCAACACGCTGATGTTCCAGAACCAGCCGGAGGAGAACACCTCCGGGCTCGACGACGACACGATCAAGGGGCTCGTCTCCCAGGCGGGTGCGCAGAACCTCGACCAGATCGACAGCTGCATCGACGACGGCGAGTTCAAGAGCTGGGTGGCGGATTCGACGTCCCGCGCCCTCCAGGGCCCGCTCCCCGGCACGTCCGAGGAGAAGGTGACGGGAACCCCGACCGTGCTCGTGAACGGCCAGAAGTACAGCGGCTCGCTCACCGACGCCAACGCGTTCTCGGCCTTCGTGGTCCAGGTCGTCGGCTCGGCGGAGTCGACCCCGACCCCCACCCCGGTCCCCGCCGGCTGATCCTCCGGTCGTCGCGGGCAGAGCCCCGACACGCGAGAAGGCGCCCTCCCCGTTCCCGGGGAAGGGCGCCTTCTGCGTTCTCGGCGATGCGCCGGTGGAGCCGGCTGCGGGACTCGAACCCGCAACCTACGCTTTACAAGAGCGTTGCGCTACCGATTGCGCCAAGCCGGCCGGCTCGCGTCAGTCTAGTCGACGTGATCCGGTCGGCCCCGCTGCGGTTCGGGCTACGACGCGACGGACTCGCTGCGACGGGGGAGCACCCAGCCCGGACGCGCGAAGTGGCAGGTGTAACCCCACGGGATGCGCTCCAGGTAGTCCTGGTGCTCCGGCTCGGCCTCCCAGAACGCGCCGGCGGGCTCGACCTCGGTCACGACCTTGCCCGGCCAGAGGCCGGAGGCGTCGACGTCGGCGATGGTGTCCTCCGCCACGCTGCGCTGCTCGTCGTCGGTGTAGTAGATCGCCGAGCGGTAGCTCGTCCCGACGTCGTTGCCCTGACGGTTCTTCGTCGACGGGTCGTGGATCTGGAAGAAGAACTCCAGCAGCTCCCGGTAGCTCGTCGCGGTGGGATCGAACTCGATCTCGATCGCCTCGGCGTGCGTGCCGTGGTTGCGGTAGGTGGCGTTCTCGACGTCTCCGCCGGTGTAGCCCACGCGGGTGGAGACGACTCCGGGGCGCTTGCGGATGAGATCCTGCATACCCCAGAAACAGCCACCGGCGAGTACGGCCTTCTCGGTCATGGTTCCTCCTTGTGTCACTGGATACAACACAGGAGCGAGCCGGAAAGTTCCGGGCCTCTCGGGGCGCTCTCAGCGTCCGCGGCGCCTCTCCACGGCGAACGAGATCAGGGCGACCAGGATGCCGGCCGTGGCCAGTGCGACGCCGACGAAGGCCGGCGACGTGTAGCCGAGACCGGCGGCGATGACGAGTCCGCCCAGGTAGGCGCCGAGAGAGTTGCCGATGTTGAGCGCCGAGTGGTTGAGCGCGGCGGCGACGGACTGCGCGTCGCGCGACACGTCCATCAGCCTGGTCTGCACGGCCGGTCCGGCCCCGCCGACGAAGAAGCCCACGAACAGGATCGAGGCGATCAGCCCCACCGGGGAGGCGGACGTGAGACCGAGGGCGAGGACCGAGAGTCCGAGGCCGCCCATCGCGACGATGAGGGACCGCTTGACCCCGTGGTCGGTGAACCATCCGCCGAGCAGGTTGCCCACCGTCATGCCGACACCGAACACCACCAGGACGATCGGGACGAAGGAGGCGTCGAGACCTGTCACGTCGGTCGTCAGCGGCGTCACGTAGGTGTAGACCGCGAACATGCCGCCGAACCCGACGGATCCCATGAGGAGGGTGAGCCACACCAGCGGGCGCCGGAAGGCCGAGAGCTCGTTCTTCACCGTCGCCGTCGGGTCGCCCCTGCGGAAGGGCACCGCGATCAGGACGAAGACCAGCGTGACCGCGAAGATCAGCGTCACCATCAGGTACGTCGTGCGCCATCCGAACGTCTGCCCGACGAACGTGCCGAGCGGGACGCCGACGATGTTCGCCACGGTGAGACCCGAGAGCACGAGCGAGACGCCCATCGCGCGCTTGCCCGGCCCCATGAGGGACGCGGCGACCAGCGACGCGACACCGAAGTAGGCGCCGTGCGGGATGCCGCTCACGAAGCGTGCCGCCATCACGAGCCCGAACGAGGGCAGGACGGCGCTCAGCAGGTTGCCGACCACGAAGACGCCGAGGAGCACCAGAAGCAGGCGCTTGCGCGACACGCGGGCCGCGAGGGCGGTGATCGTCGGTGCGCCGACGACGACCCCCAGGGCGTAGACCGACACCAGGATGCCCGCCGTCGCGTTGGCCGAGGCCGGATCCGCCGAATACGCGTCGGGCAGGAGGTCGGAGGCGAGGTCCGGGATGAGGCCCAGGGTCGCGAACTCGGTCACGCCGATGCCGAAGCCGCCGAGCGCGAGCGCGAGGAGAGCCGCCCAGCGCCGAGCCGTCGACACGCGGGAGACGGCGGCCGGCCCGCGAGGGGTGTCCTGGGAGGGGGAGTCTTCGTCGACTGGAGTCTTGGAGTCCAGTTCAGTCACAGTGCCTCGAGTCTACTCCGGCGCTCTCCCGCCCCCGGCCCGCGGGGTCAGAGGGTTGACAGATGCCGCTCCACGCGGATGCGGTTCCGCGGTCGCGGGCGACGTCCTGTCTCGGGGATCCCGCCCACGTAGAGCCAGCCGAGGAGCTCCTCGTCCTTGTCGAGGCGGTGGGCCTTGCGCACGGCCTTGTGACGCGTGGTCGATCCGGTGCGCCAGAACACGCCCCAGCCCTCGTCGTGCAGCACGAGGCTGAGGGCGTGGGCGACCCCGGAGGCCACGGCCTCCTGCTCCCACCGGGCCACCTTGCTCCTGCGGTAGGAGGCGACGATCGCGAGCACGAGCGGCGCTCGACGGGCCTTGGCGACGTGCTTGACCGCATCCTTCTTCGACCTGCCGTCGGCCTTCGCCAGCGCTCTGCCGAGGACGTCGCGGTCGTCTCCGCGCAGCTCGATGATGCGCCAGGGGCGCAGGCCGCTGTGATCGGCGACCTGGCCCGCGGCCTCCACGAGCTCGCGCAGCTGCGCCCGAGTCGGTGCCGCGTCGGTGACGCGCGACATCGAGCGGCGGGCGAGCATCGCCTCCTTGACCGCCCCCACTCAGGCCGCCGGCTCGAAGGTGAGGGAGATGGAGTTCATGCAGTACCGGTCGCCGGTCGGGGTCTGCGGCGCGTCGTCGAAGACGTGCCCCAGGTGGGAGCCGCAGGAGGCGCAGCGCACCTCGGTGCGGACCATGCCCAGCGAGCGGTCCTGGATGAGCTCGACCGCGTCGGACTCCGACGGGTCGTAGAAGCTGGGCCATCCGCAGTGGGAGTCGAACTTCGTCTCGCTGCGGAACAGCTCGGCGCCGCAGGCGCGACAGCGGTAGACGCCCTCGCGGTGCTCGTCGAGCAGCTTGCCGGTCCACGGGCGCTCGGTGGCCGCCTGGCGGAGCACCGCGTACTCGTCGCGGTCGAGCTCGTCGCGCCACTCGGCGTCGGTCTTGGACACCTCATACGTCATGGTGGGTTCTCCTTGTTCTCCGCACGGGGCTGAGACCGGCACGGATTCGTCCGATCATCTCAGTAAACTTCGGACGGTGACCGAACGTTCCCTGACCCAGAAGACGTGGAGCGAGCTGGAGCCGATCGAGGTCTACGGCATCGCGAAGCTGCGGACCGACGTCTTCTTCGTCGAGCAGAAGGTCGACGAGGAGGAGCTCGACTGGCGCGACGTCGAGCCCACCACCGTCCATCTGTTCATCAAGGACGGCCGGAACGTGCTCGCCTACCTCCGGGTCCTCCACGACGAGGTCGCCGAGCACGGCGGCGCCCATCGGGTGATCGGCCGGGTGGTGGTCGATCGGGCGCATCGCGGCGAGGGGCTGGCCAGGATCCTCCTCGGCAGGGCGACGGACCTCTTCGGCGACGAGCCGATGCTCCTCCACGCCCAGAGCTACATCGCACCCCTCTATGTGCGCGCGGGCTTCGAGGCGTTCGGCGAGGAGTACGTCGAGGCGGGCATCCCCCACATCTCGATGCTGCGACCGCCGTCGGCCTGAGTCGCGGATCCCTCCGGCCGGACGCACTCGGGCTTTTCCCAGCGACTGCATAGCGTCCTCTGGCCTCGCTCCTGTGCGTCTTCCCCTCTCGGGCGCGCCCGCGCCCCTATTATGACGTCAGCGCGCTGACCCGGAGCCGCGCCAGATCAAGGAAGCAGAGGTGAGATGGTCATGCCCGCAGACCACGCCGCCCGAGCGGACGAACGCTCGCTCTCCGGCCGAGACGTCCGCATCCTCAAGTTCGAGCGCAGCTGGTGGAGGCACGCCGGACAGAAGGAGTCGGCCATCCGCAAGGAGTTCGGCCTGTCGTCTGCGCGCTACTATCAGGTGCTCAGCGCGTTGATCGACTCGCCGGCGGCGCTCGCGCACGACCCGATGCTGATCAAGCGACTGCAGCGGATGCGCGACGAACGCCTCGCTGCCCGGAGCGCGCGACTGCTTCCGCACGACGACTAGGACCCGGATGGCCCAGCACACCCTCGACAGCTTCGACCACCTCCCCGCCTCCACCTCTCGGGTGGGGGCGCATCGCGGTCCGAAGCCTCGGGGGAGAGGATGGATCGTGTTCGCCTGGGCGGCGCTCGCGACGGCTCTGCTCGTCGGCGCCGGCGTGACCTACCTCGCGGTGGTCAACAACAGCATCCAGTTCGACGGGATCCTCGGCGCCGACTCGACGAGCTCGGCCGCTCCTGTCGAGACCCCGACCCCGACCCCGACCGTGACGCCCGCCGTCGATCCGCAGGCGACGGTCACCGTGCTCAACGGGACCGACGTCGCCGGGCTGGCCGGCGCCGTGGGGCAGGCCGTGGTGGCCAACGGCTGGGCGGAGCCGACCGTGGCGAACGCGAGCGAGACCGACGTGGCCACGTCGACCGTCTACTACGCCGATCCTGCCGCCGAGGCGGCCGCTCTGGCGATGTCGCAGCAGCTCGGGATCCCCGTCTCGCTCTCCTCGGCCTTCCCCGGCGCCACCCTCACGGTCGTGATCGGCGCCGACTACGCCGGACCCGGATCCGAGGGCCTCGTCCCCTCGGGAGAGGGCGAGTCCGACACCGTCGGATGACGCCGTCCGAAGGGCCCCAGAGGGCGCTTTGTTTCGCCTGTGTTTAATTCTGATTGAATCGCTGAAACGATGTGCTGAATCGGACGGTTCGGCCTCATCTGCCCCCTGACCTGCTGGTTAGTATCTGGGCAAGTCGTGGCGAACTCGCCTCGTCTTGGATTCACAGCACTTGGGAGCAGGAATGGCGAACGGGACCGTCAAGTGGTTCAACGCTGAGAAGGGCTACGGCTTCATCACCGTCGATGGCGGCGGGCAGGACGTGTTCGTCCACTACTCGGCGATCGACATGTCAGGGTACAAGGTCCTCGAGGAGGGGCAGCAGGTCGTCTTCGACGTGGGCTCCGGCTCCAAGGGGCCGCAGGCGGAGTCGGTCCGTCTCGCCTGAACCCTCATCCGATCCGCGTCGCGCGGACCGTCTCATCGACCCGGCTTCGGCCGGGTCGATGCGTTTAACGTCTCACAGTCGTCCTTCACTTGCACTCGATGCTGCCGAGTGCCAAGATTGATCTGGCACTCTCGTTCAGCGAGTGCTAAACCCTGAATCTTTGACGTCCAGGGAGGACGAGAAACACACATGGCAAAGATCATTGCTTTCGATGAGGAGGCCCGCCGCGGCCTCGAGCGTGGCCTGAACACGCTGGCCGACGCGGTGAAGGTGACCCTCGGGCCTCGCGGTCGCAACGTCGTCCTCGAGAAGAAGTGGGGCGCCCCCACGATCACCAACGACGGCGTCTCCATCGCCAAGGAGATCGAGCTCGACGACCCGTACGAGAAGATCGGCGCCGAGCTCGTCAAGGAGGTCGCCAAGAAGACCGACGACGTCGCGGGCGACGGCACCACCACCGCGACCGTGCTCGCGCAGGCGCTCGTCAAGGAGGGCCTCCGCAACGTGGCCGCCGGCGCCGACCCGATCAGCCTGAAGAAGGGCATCGAGAAGGCCGTCGCGGCCGTCTCCGCTCAGCTCGCGGCGAACGCCAAGGAGATCGAGACCAAGGACGAGATCGCGGCCACCGCATCCATCTCGGCCGCCGACCCGGAGATCGGCGCGATCATCGCCGAGGCCATCGACAAGGTCGGCAAGGAGGGTGTCGTCACCGTCGAGGAGTCGAACACCTTCGGCACCGAGCTCGAGCTGACCGAGGGCATGCGCTTCGACAAGGGCTACCTGTCGCAGTACTTCGTCACCGACCCGGAGCGCCAGGAGGCGGTCTTCGAGGACCCCTACATCCTGATCGTCAACTCCAAGGTCTCGAACATCAAGGACCTCCTGCCGATCGTCGACAAGGTGATCCAGGCGGGCAAGCAGCTGCTCATCATCGCTGAGGACGTCGACGGCGAGGCTCTGGCCACGCTCGTCGTGAACAAGATCCGCGGCATCTTCAAGTCGGTCGCCGTCAAGGCCCCCGGCTTCGGCGACCGCCGCAAGGCTCAGCTGCAGGACATCGCGATCCTCACCGGCGGCCAGGTCATCTCCGAGGAGGTCGGTCTCAAGCTCGAGAACGTCACCCTCGACCTGCTCGGCCAGGCTCGCAAGGTCGTCATCACCAAGGACGAGACCACCATCGTCGAGGGCGCGGGCGACCCCGAGGCCATCGCCGGTCGCGTCGCGCAGATCCGCGCCGAGATCGAGAACACCGACAGCGACTACGACCGCGAGAAGCTCCAGGAGCGCCTCGCGAAGCTCGCCGGCGGTGTGGCGGTCATCAAGGCCGGTGCCGCGACCGAGGTCGAGCTCAAGGAGCGCAAGCACCGCATCGAGGACGCCGTCCGCAACGCGAAGGCCGCCGTCGAGGAGGGCATCGTCGCCGGTGGTGGCGTGGCCCTCATCCAGGCCGGTACCGCCGCGTTCGACACGCTCGAGCTCTCGGGCGACGAGGCGACCGGTGCGAACATCGTCAAGGTCGCCATCGAGGCTCCGCTGAAGCAGATCGCGTTCAACGCCGGCCTCGAGCCCGGCGTCGTCGCTGCCAAGGTGCGCGAGCTGCCCGCGGGTCATGGCCTCAACGCCGCGACCGGCGAGTACGTCGACCTGCTCGCTGCGGGCATCATCGACCCGGCCAAGGTCACCCGCTCGGCGCTGCAGAACGCTGCGTCGATCGCCGGCCTGTTCCTCACCACGGAGGCCGTCGTCGCCGACAAGCCGGAGAAGGCCGCGGCCGCTCCCGCCGACCCGACCGGTGGCATGGACTTCTAGTCCACCACGCACCACAGAAGAGGGCGGTCCCCACCGGGGCCGCCCTCTTCTGCGTGTCTGGGGCCGTGCGTCGCGAGTGCATCCAGGAGGCGCGGCTGGGCAGCGGTGCGTCCCGCGCCTTCTGGGTGTGTGCGCCGTGTGTCGCGAGTGCACCCAGCAGGCGCGGCTGGGGAGCGGTGCGTCCCGCGCCTTCTGGGTGTGTGGGCCGTGCCTCGTGAGTGCACCCAGAAGGCGCGGCCGGGGAGCTGTGCATCCCGCACTTTCTGGGTGTGTGGAAGCCTGGCCGCGAGCGGCGGAGGCTCCTGTCCCGCGCCGGTCCGGCCGGCCGTCCGCGGGGCCAACTCCGGAGATCCGAGTCCGTGCGGGCCAACTCCGGACTTCTGCCGGCGTGGCGCGCCGAATCTCCGGAGTTGCCTTCCGCGGTGCCGCACTCGTGCGGACAGGCAGGGCAGGCCCTTTTCAGGAACTACGTGCGTTCTCAGGACGGTTCGTCCTGAGAACGGACGATCTCGGCGCTCCGTCCTGAGAACGGACGGCTCGGACCTCGCCGTTCAGGGAGGTGGCGCCCGTGGCTACGAGAGGTACGCGGTGGTCGTGGACGAGGGGCCCTCGCCCTCGTCGCCGTCCGCATCCGTCGGCGTAGCGGATGCGGATGCGGATGCGGATGCGGGCGGGGTCGCGGCGGACGCGGCCGCGGCGGCGCGGGCGTCGCGGGGAGTGGGGGCGGGGGATCCGGGGACGGGCACGAGGGGGAGGGTGACGCGGAAGGTGGCGCCGCCGCCCGGGGTCTCGAGAGCCTCGACGGTGCCCTGGTGCGTGGCGACGATCGACGCGACGATCGCGAGCCCGAGTCCGCTGCCGCCGGTCTCGCGGGCACGGGAGGTGTCGGCGCGCCAGAACCGCTGGAAGATCTTCTCGCGGATCTGCGGGGGGATGCCCTCACCGTGGTCGATGACGTCGAGCACGGCCACCCGGCGGGTGTCGTCGGCGCTCACCGCGATGTCGATCGGACTGTCGTCGGGGGTGTAGCGGAGCGCGTTCCCCACGAGGTTCGCGATCACCTGGCGGATCTTGTTCTCCTCCGCCAGCACGATCGGCCTGGTCAGCGAGGCGGTGGGGATGGGGGCGGTCTCGTCGGCCGACTGCGCGATGCCGGGGATCGGCACCGGCGCGGTCCGACCGCGGCGACGCAGGCGGGCTCCGAGCGCGGCGATCGGGCGCGTGGCCGTCGACACCCCACGCGGCGGCTTGGCCGGCGCGACCCCGGTGGGGGCGGGCGCGGACTCCGGGGCGACGGCCGACGACTCGGACGAGGAGGCGGGTGCCGGCGCGGGTGCGGGTGCGGCGTCGAGCGCCGGCAGCACGGGGGTGATCGCCACCTCCGACGGCCCCAGCGGCGTGATGACCGAGATCACCCGCTGGGGGCTGGATGCGCGTGCATCCATCGCCGCATCCATCGCGAGCGGGACCAGGTCGACGCGGGAGAGCTGGAGCGGACGGGTCTCGTCGAGGCGAGCGAGCTCGAGGAGGTCCTCCACGAGCGTCGACATGCGGATCGCCTCCTTCTCGATGCGCTCCATGGCCGACGCGACGTCCTCGGGGGTCTGCAGTGCCCCCATCCGGTACAGCTCGGCGTAGCCGCGCACCGAGACGAGGGGGGTGCGCAGCTCGTGCGACGCATCGCCCACGAAGCGCCGCATCTGGTCGATGGTGCGGGCTCTATCGGCGAACGCGCGGTCGATGCGCGAGAGCATGGTGTTGAGGGAGCGGTTGAGTCGTCCGACCTCGGTGTTGGGGATGTCGTCGGAGAGCCGCTGGCTGAAGTCGCCGTCGGCGATCGCTGCCGCCGTGCGCTCCACCGCGCGGAGCGGCCCGAACGTGGACGTGACGAGGAGTCGCGTCAGCATGGCGCCCAGGATGACCACACCGATGCCGAACGCCAGGAAGATCGAGAGGTAGGTGGCGGTGGTGCGTTCCGTCGCGGTGAGCGCCTGCGCGATGACGATGCTTCCCTGCGACCCGTCGGTGCCGATGTACACGATCGTGGAGACGGCGTGCCACTCGGTGCGCTGGTCGAGGGACTCGGTGGTGAACACCTTGCCCTCGAGCAGGTTCGTCGAGTCGAGCGACACGGCCGCGGATGGCATGGCGTTGGTGTCGTTCGCGCCCCAGTTGCTGATCAGCAGGTTGCCGGACGCGTCGTACAGCCCGACGAAGTAGTCGTCGGGGGCCGACTGGATGTCCTGCAGCTTGAACTCACCCGGTTCGGCTCCCGGACCGAGGAAGGGGGAGGGGTCCTTCGCGGCGCTGTCGAGCTGGGAGTCGACCTGCGTGAGCAGGTAGGAGCGCAGCACCAGCATCGTCCCGATGCCCGAGACCACCAGCCCGAAGGTCAGCATCAGCACCGTGACGCCGGTGATCTTGGTGCGCAGTGAGATCGAGTTCCACTGCTTCAGGAGCGCGTTGTGCATCCCGGAAAGACTACGAGGCCTTGCTGACCTTCAGCATGTAGCCGAACCCGCGCTTGGTCTGGATGAGCGACTCGTCGGTGTGCGCATCCAGCTTGCGGCGGAGGTAGGAGATGTAGGACTCGACGATGCCGGCGTCGCCGTTGAAGTCGTACTCCCACACGTGGTCGAGGATCTGCGCCTTCGACAGCACCCGGTTGGGGTTCAGCATGAGGTACCGCAGCAGCTTGAACTCGGTGGGGGAGAGCTCGATCGCGACGTCGCCGACGAACACCTCGTGCGTGTCCTGGTCCATGGTCAGGTCGCCGGCGCGGATGATGGCGTCCTCATCGGCCTGCATGGTGCGGCGGAGGATGGCCTTGATGCGCGCGACGATCTCGTCGAGGCTGAACGGCTTGGTGACGTAGTCGTCGCCGCCGACCGTCAGGCCGGTGATCTTGTCCTCTGTGTCGTCCTTCGCGGTGAGGAAGAGGATGGGGGCGGTGTACCCGGCCGCGCGGAGCCGCTTGGTGACGCCGAAGCCGTTCATGTCGGGGAGCATCACGTCGAGGATGATGAGATCGGGCTCCTCCTCCAGCACCGCGGAGATCGTCTGCGCACCGTTGTTCACGGCGCGCACGGCGAACCCTGCGAAGCGCAGGCTCGTGGTGAGCAGATCGCGGATGTTGGGTTCGTCGTCGACGATGAGGATGCGGGGGCCGGTCATGGCACCATTCTCTGCGCGTCAGCTGTGTCGAACCTGAACGTCAGTCGGGCGCGGTCGGTGCGCGGCCGGGGTGCCGCGTGGGTCTACGCTGCGATCGTGTCGGCGTCGAGGATCCGGTACGAGTAGCCCTGCTCGGCGAGGAACCGCTGGCGGTTCTGAGCGAACTCGGCGTCCACCGTGTCGCGCGTGACGAGCGTGTAGAACGAGGCGGTGTGGCCGGACTCCTTGGGTCGGAGCAGCCGGCCGAGCCGCTGCGCCTCCTCCTGCCGCGATCCGAAGGAGCCCGACACCTGGATGGCCACCGACGCCTCCGGGAGGTCGACCGAGAAGTTGGCGACCTTGCTGACCACGAGGATCCGCTCCTCCCCGTCGCGGAACGCCTGGAACAGCCGCTCGCGCTCGTCGACCGGGGTGGCGCCGGTGATCTGCGGGACGTCGAGGGCCTCCGACAGCGCCTCGAGCTGGTCGAGGTACTGCCCGATGACGAGCACCTGCTCGCCCGGGTGACGGTCGATCAGCTCGCGCGTGGCGGCGAGCTTCTCGGGGGCGCTCGCCGCGAGGCGGTAGCGCTCGTCGTCGGCCGCCGCGGCGTACTCGAGCCGCTCCGAGTGCGACAGGTCGACCCGCACCTCGAAGCACTCCGCGGGGGAGATGTAGCCCTGCGCCTCGATCTCCTTCCAGGGCGCGTCGTAGCGCTTGGGCCCGATCAGGCTGAAGACGTCGGACTCGCGACCGTCCTCCCGCACGAGCGTCGCCGTGAGGCCGAGCCGACGGCGAGCCTGGAGGTCGGCGGTGAGCTTGAACACGGGGGCGGGGAGGAGGTGCACCTCGTCGTAGACGATGAGGCCCCAGTCGAGCGCGTCGAGCAGCTCGAGGTGGCGGTACGCCCCGCCGCGCTTGGAGGTGAGGATCTGGTAGGTCGCAATCGTGACCGGCTTGACGTCCTTCACCGCGCCCGAGTACTCGCCGATCTCGTCCTCGGTGAGGCTCGTGCGACGGAGCAGCTCGCTGCGCCACTGCCTCGCCGAGACGGTGTTGGTGACGAGGATGAGCGTGTTCGCCTTGATCTCGGCCATCGCGCCCGCGCCCACCAGCGTCTTGCCCGCGCCGCAGGGGAGCACGACGACTCCCGAGCCATGGTCGACGAAGCTCGTGACGGCCTGCTGCTGGTAGTCGCGCAGGTGCCACGCGGTCTCGTCGAGGTCGATGTCGTGGGGCGTGCCCGGCGTGAAGCCGGCGAGGTCGTCGGCGGGCCAGCCGAGCTTGATGAGCTCCTGCTTGAGCTGCCCGCGTGCCCACGCCTGCACCGTGTACGAGGTGTCGTCGACCCGCCCGGTGAGGAGGGGTGCGACGCGCTTGCCGCGGGCGATCTCCGACAGGATCGCGGGCTCGGTGGAGCGCAGGACGAGCTCGCCGTCGTCGCGGCGGTCGATCACGAGCCTGCCGTAGCGGGCGACGGTCTCGGCGACGTCGACGCTCACCGCCTGCGGCACCGGGAACTTCGACCAGCGCTCGAGCACGCCCAGGATCTCGTCGGAGGTGTGGCCCGCGGCGCGCGCGTTCCACAGGCCGAGCCGCGTCACCCGGTAGGTGTGCACGTGCTCGGGAGCGCGCTCCAGCTCGGCGAAGGCCGCGAGCTCGTGGCGCGCGGCTTCGGCGTCGGGATGGGCGACCTCGAGGAGCACGGTGCGGTCGCTCTGGACGATGAGAGGTCCGTTGGGCATGACCGTCCATCCTACCCGCGATGGTGGGGGTGGCGGCCCGCGGGGCCGCGTCGGCGGTCTCGACGGATGCGGTGGGCGGTTCTACCCGGATGCGCCCGCGGCGGTTCTACGCGGATGCGGTGGGCGGTTCTACGTGGATGCACCCGCGGCGTCGGTCTCGGGCGCGACGTCGTCGATGCTCCGGAGGGGGACCGTGCGCTCCACGCCGGCCCCCGTGTCGGAGAACCGCAACCTCCCGCCGGAGAGTCCGAGCGGCAGCGCGACGATCACGCGCAGGGTGCCGTCGGGCATCCGGACGCCGAGACGCACCCTCTCGCGGGCGCGGAGGGCTCTCTCGAGCTCGCGGGTGTTCCAGGCGGAGGTGTCGTCGACCATCGGCGGCGTGGCGGCGAGCAGGCGCGTGGCCACCTGCAGGGCCTCGGTCCTCGGCGATCCGTCGAGCGTCCCCTCGGTCTGGGGCGGGTGTGCGATCCTCGCCCTCGACAGGGGGACCTCCCGTCCGTCCTGCCACGCGCTGGGGGCGTAGCCGGCGTCGACGAGCATCCAGTAGACCGCGTCGCGCGCTCGCGACGTGCGGAGGGTCGCCGCGTCGATCCGCTCGAGCCGGAGGGCGGACAGCGACTGGTGGACGGAGATCTCCTCGGTGAGCCGCGCCTCGTCCGCCTTGATCAGCGTGTCGCCGTCGACCGATTCGACACGCAGTCGCCCATGGGCGGCCGCAGCCTCGCGGAGGAGGTAGTCGAGCGCCTGGGGGATGCCGGTGAGAGAGAGGCGCACGAGCAGGTCGCGCATCCGCTCCTCCGTCACCCCGGCGGAGAGAGCGCGATCGAGGCTTCCGCGAGAGATCCGGTACGTGGTCGCGAGTCCGCGCGACTCGACGGTCGCGAGCTCGCGAAGGCGGGCGTCGAGGTCGGGAGCGAGCGGGCCGGGCGACACGATCGACAGATCGTCGAGCAGATAGACCCGGTCGACCGGGGTGGGGAAGGACCCGGCGAACGCCTCCGGACCCGCGGAGCCCGAGAGCGCGTTCCCGAGCGAGGACGGGTGGCCGGAGGCCACCAGCCCGAGCGCATCCGCCATCGCCGTCGCGGTCGGCACGGCCTCGACGACCTCCGCGGAGACGGCGGGGAAGGCCGCTCTGAGCGCCGTCAGGAGGGCGGACGGGTCCGCCAGCAGGGACGGGCGGTCGATCACGACCGACGCGAGCGGACGCGGCAGCGCCCTGAACCACCCCACGAGGAGGCGATGCCAGCGCTCGGGCGCGGGAAGGGTCGACCAGGAGGCCGCCTCGTCCGTCGGCAGGAGGAGATCGGACTCGACGGCGGCGAGGCCCGCGTCGAGCGCGAGCTGGGCGAGCTGCGACACGTCGGCGTGCTGCGGGTCGAGGTCCGTGCTCAGGCGGCGCTCGTCGGCCACCGCGATGCCGCCGCGGGCGCGCCAGCGCACCCGCGAGCCGCGGAGGACGTCGAGGAGCTCGTGCACGCCGAGCACCGCGGCGGTGGCGCGCTCCGCGGCGTCCGCCTCGACGGAGGGGGTGGTGCCGATGGAGGGGTCGGTGCCGACGGCGGGGTCGGTCGGAGCGGGGAGCGCGTCGTCGGAGGGGTGCTCGGCGCGCGGTGCGTCCGCGAGGACGCGGGCCGCCACCGCCACGACGGGAGCGAACGGGCGGCCGTGCTGGTCGATGAGGGCGAGCCGCCGCGCCGTGCGGGCGCTCTCGCTGGGATCGGCGTCGTCCGCCTCGTCTGTGTCGCTCGCGCTGCTCACGTCGCTCGCGCTGCTCACGTCGCTCGCGCTGCTCGCCTCGCTCGCGTCGAGCGGCTCACCCGCGGCGAGTCGCTCGAGCGCTCCTCGCGGCAGCGGGGCGAGCGCGGCGAGGATCGAGGCGTCGTCGAGCAGGGCGTCGGCGAGATCGAAGAGATCGCGCAGGGATCGTCCGCCGATCTCCCTGGCGGTCAGGAGAGTCGCCAGGTCGTCGGCGTCGCGAGCCGACAGCTCACGCGCGAGGTCGAGCGGTGCGCTCACCGACCCCCGTTGCGGTTCTCGCGGCCGCGGGCGCGGATGCTGATGATGAGGAGCACGAAGATCAGCACGAAGCCGATCGGCAGACCGATCACCGGGAGCAGCCCGATCACGGGCCAGGGGGCCGGGGTGAAGTCGTGGACTCCGACGGCCGTCGCGATGATGATCGCGAAGAAGCACAGCACCGACAGGCCGATCACCGAGATGATCATGAACCCGAGGGTGCGCTGAAGGCGGCTCGCAGGCTGCCGTTGGTCGTCGCTCACGCTTCCAAGGATACGGGCAACGGTAAACTCATCTGAGCCGCGAGAACCGCGGCGACAGCGACGAGGAGTTCGACAGATGCCGACCGGCAAGGTGAAGTTCTACGACGAGGAGAAGGGCTTCGGGTTCGTCAGCACCGACGACGGCCAGGAGGTCTTCCTGCACGCGTCGGCCCTGCCCGCCGGCGCGAAGGTGAAGGCGGGCACGCGGCTCGAGTTCGGCATCGCCGACGGCAAGCGCGGTGCGCAGGCGCTCTCGGCGCGGCTGCTCGAGGCCCCCGTCAGCATGGTGAAGATGTCGCGCAAGCCCGCCGACGACATGGCGGTCATCGTGGAGGACCTCGTGAAGGTGCTCGACGCGGTGGGCGGGAACCTCAAGCGCGGGCGCTACCCCGACAACGCCCACAGCCGCAAGGTCGCGACGCTGCTGCGCCGGGTGGCCGACGAGCTCGACGCGTGAGCGGGACCGACGCCGGGGACGCCCTGGGCTCGGACGCTGAGCGCGCGGACGCGCCCTCCGGTCCGGATGCGGATGCTCTCGTGAGCCCGGATGCACCTTCGGATGCGGGTGTGGATGCGCTTGTGGGTGCTGATGCGGATGCGCCTGTGAGCGCGGATGCGCCTTCCAACGCCGCTGCACCTTCGGATGGGGATGCGCCTCTGACGACCGAGGGTACTGAGGTGACTGCGGCCGCTGACACGGCGGATGCCGCCGAGCTCGGCGACGCGGCGGAGGCTGAGGCCCCGACCTCGGGTGATGAGCCCGCCGAGTCGGAGCCGACCGGGTCCTCGAAGACCGACGCCCCGGAGGGCGAGGCCCCCGACGAGTCCGCCGAGCCCGCTGAGGCGGAGGTCGTCGAGGGCGATTCCGACGCACAGGAGTCCGACCAGGACGACTCCGACGAGCAGGTCGAGGAGACCGAGGTCGAGGTCGTCGTGTACGAGCCCGACCCGGTGCTGCTCGAGTCGGTGGAGCTGGCCCGGGCGGGCCTGCGGGAGATCACCGACGACTCCACCATCGGCGACGTGGTGGGCTTCCAGGCCCAGGGCGAGCACGTGCTGAGCATCCACTTCGCGACCACGCTCCGGGGATACCCAGGGTGGCACTGGACCGCGACCCTGGCCCGCGTCGACGACGGCTCTGAGCCCACCGTGCTCGAGACCGAGCTCCTCCCCGGCGAGGACGCGCTGCTGGCGCCCGACTGGGTCCCGTGGTCGGAGCGGCTCGCCGAGTGGCGAGCGGCCCAGGCCGCAGCGGCAGAGGCTGCGGCGGAGGAGGAGCCCGAGGAGTCCGACGACGAGTCGGAGGAGTCCGACGACGCCCTCGACGAGGATTCGCTCGACGATGACGACTCCGACGACGACGATGACGACTCGACGGACGATGACGACTCCGACGACTCGGACGACGACGAGGACTCTCTCGACGACGACGCGCTCGATGACCTGGACGAGGACGACCTCGTCGACGACGTCCTCGACGACCTGGACGACCTCGACGACGAGGCCCTCGACCCGGACGCCGCGTCCTCGCCGGAGGACGCTGCCTCGAGCTCTGACGAGGCCGACGACCGCCCGTAGGCCGCTCTTCATCATGGAATACAGGAAAGCCCCGCAGATATCGCGGGGCTTTCCTGTATTCCGTGACGAAGCGACGGCGCTGACGCCTCAGCCGAGATGCGACACCACGTACTCGATGCAGGAGATCAGCTTGCGCACATCCGCCGGCTCGATGGCGACGAAGGTCGCGATCCGCAGCTGGTTGCGGCCGAGCTTCCGGTAGGGCTCCGTGTCGACGATGCCGTTGGCGCGCAGGGTCTTCGCCACGGCCGCAGCGTCGATCGCGTCGTCGAAGTCGATGGTCACGACGACCTGCGAGCGGTGGTCGGGCTCCGAGACGAACGGGCGAGCGTAGTCGACGCCCTCCGCCCAGGCGTAGAGCGCGTCGGACGACTCCTTCGTGCGGGCCGCGGCCCAGCTGAGTCCGCCGTTCGCGTTGATCCAGGAGATCTGCTCGTCGAGCAGCACCAGGGTCGAGACCGCGGGGGTGTTGAGGGTCTGGTTGAGCCTGGAATTGTCGACCGCGTTCTTCAGGCTGAGGAACTCGGGGATGTAGCGGTCGGACGCGGCGATCCGCTCGACACGCTCGATCGCCGCGGGGGAGAAGAAGGCGAGCCAGAGTCCGCCGTCGCTGGCGAAGTTCTTCTGCGGGGCGAAGTAGTAGACGTCGGCCTCGGCGGGGTCGACGAACGCGCCGCCCGCAGCGCTCGTGGCGTCGATGACGGTGAGGGCGCCCTCGTCGCCGTTCACGCGGCGGACGGGCGCCATCACGCCGGTGGAGGTCTCGTTGTGCGGCCAGGCGTAGACGTCGACGCCGTCCACCACCTCGACCTCGGCGCGCGACCCGCCCTCGGCGGTGATCACGTGCGGCTTCTCGAGCCAGGGGGCGCCGGCGGCCTTGGCGAACTTCGACCCGAACTCGCCGAACGACAGGTTCTCGGCACGCTTCTCGATCAGTCCGAAGGCGGCCGAGTCCCAGAACGCGGTCGAGCCGCCGTTGGCGAGGAGGACCTCGTAGCCGTCGGGCAGGGCGAAGAGGTCGGCGAGCCCGGAGCGCACCGAGCCGACGAGATCCTTCACGGGGGCCTGGCGGTGGCTCGTGCCGAGGAGGGAGGCGCCACGCGTGACGAGAGCCTCGAGCTGCTCACCCCGGACCTTGGAGGGCCCGCAGCCGAATCGGCCGTCGATGGGCAGGAGGTCGCGCGGAATCTCGATGGTCGCCATGCGGTTAATAGTATCGACGGCGCTTCCGCTTCCTGTGCGCCGGAAACACTAGGCTGTCAGCGATACGCGTCTGACGGCGAGGAGCTTTTCTTGACAGACCTCATCGACACCACCGAGATGTATCTCCGCACGATCCTCGAGCTCGAGGAGGAGAACATCGTGCCGCTGCGCGCGCGCATCTCCGAGCGGCTGGGGCACTCGGGCCCGACGGTGTCGCAGACCGTGGGGCGCATGGAGCGCGACGGCCTCGTCGTCGTGTCCGGCGACCGCCACCTCGAGCTCACGGAGCCGGGCCGCCGCAAGGCCGTGTCCGTGATGCGCAAGCACCGGCTGGCCGAGCGGCTGCTCAGCGATGTCATCGGCCTCGACTGGGAGCTGGTGCACGAGGAGGCATGCCGCTGGGAGCATGTGATGAGCGAGCAGGTAGAGCTGCGCATCCTCGACATGCTCGACCACCCGCGGGAGTCGCCCTACGGCAACCCGATCCCGGGCCTCGACGCCTTCGGCGAGGAGGCGACCGCCCCCTTCACCAAGGGCGTCGTCAACATCGTCACGCTGGTCCACGGCGCCGTGGGTCCGCAGCGGAAGACGATCCGCCGACTGGGCGAGCCCGCGCAGACCGACCCCGAGCTGCTCCTGCAGCTCAAGCAGTCGGGAGTGGTGCCGGGCAACACGGCCGCGTTCTCGTCCGCCGGCTCGTACGTCCTGGTCGAGGTGGACGGGTTCGAGCAGGGCCTGGAGCTGCCGAACGAGGTCGCGAGCCACATCTTCGTGGGCGTCTGAGACATCGGCTGTTACCAAAACGTTAAAAACTGGCGTGTTGAGATGACAAGTCCCATCTCGTCGCGTATGGTCTTTCGAGTCTGATCGGTCTTCCGGCCGATCCATGACGACGTCGAGGCACTTCCATGTCCCCGTCCCTCGACGACTTTGAGCACACGACTACGGTGCGGATGGGGATGGACTGGGGTCCAGGAAGTGCCGGAGGAAACAACTTGGCATCTGCTGGAGACGCGCTCGACCCGACGAGCACCGACACCACCCGCGCAGCCCACGGCAGCGCGGCCGACCAGCCCCTCACCCGCCGCGAGCGTCGCGAGCGCGAGGCGAGGACGACGGCAGGAACGGATCGCGGCAACGCGATCGTCCTCTCGTCTAAGGCGACCGCCGTCGTCCGTTCTGCTGCGGCGACGACCGCCGCTGCGTCCGCACACCGCGCTCCGGTCGCCACGGCCACGCCGTCCGTCCCGGTGGCGAAGGAGCCCATCGCGGCGAGCAGTGCCGTGGTCCCGGCCGCGTTCAGCGCGCGCCAGCAGCGCGCCCGTCTTCGACTGCCGCGCAAGCGCACCGTCGCCGCCGGCTTCGTCATGGCGCTCGCCGCGGGCATGTTCGCGACGACCGCCCTCCCCGCCTACGCCTACGGCGGCGGCGGCAGCTTCGACCCCGAGGCGACGTCGACCGCGTTCGGCGAGGACCAGACGCTTCAGATCCCCAACGCCACCGCGATCCTCACCGTGAGCCGCGACGGCTACACCGCCCCGACCCCCGAGGAGCTCGCGGCGGCGGAGCAGGCCGCCCAGGCTGCGGCGCAGGCTGCGCTCGACGCCGAGCGGGCCGCCGCTGCAACGCCGGCGACGTCCGGGAGCAGCGCCTCGCGGTCGCCCTTCGCGGTCACCCCGCCGTCCAGCGCGTACAGCGGTGCCGCCGTCGTCGCGTATGCCCAGCAGTTCGTCGGCGTGGTGCCCTACGGCACCGGCAACTCGCCCGACACGAGCTTCTCCTGCGACGGCCTCACCCAGTACGTCATGGGCGCGTTCGGCATCAGCCTCCCGCGCGGCGTCTCCGCTCAGGCGGCGCTCATGGTGCAGATCGATCCCGCCGACGCTCAGCCCGGCGACTTCCTGGTCTACCCGGGTCAGCACATCGGCATCTACGCCGGCGGCGGCATGATGATCGACTCGCCCGACTGGGGTCGCTACGTCGAGTACCGCGGCATCTGGGGCTCGCCCTACTACGCCCGCTACGTCGGCTGATCCCCTCGGCTCGTCGTCCGACCCCCTCCGAGGTCGGGTGTAAACACTTCGTTACGCACCCATGAATCCGCGCGGTGTGCGCCCTCGCCCGCATCCGTGTGGGTTATGGTGTCCCTGATCATCTTTCGAGGATCAGGAGAGCCCGATGATACGCCGCACGACCATCCGCACCACGGAATGCGTCGCGCTGCGAATCCGCAGGCACACGAGTGGACTGTGTCAGAGCCAGATATCTGAGCTCTGCATGTAAGGCGCTGTCATGTCGACAGCGCCTTTTTTGTTGCCCCCTCGCACTCCTCGAGCCTCGAGAGACGGTGTGTGAATCGTCGAGCACCCGCAAGCCGTGCGGGAGTCTTCGAAAGGGAGAGCATGCGAACACTGGTCCTCAACGCAGGGTACGAACCGCTCGGTGTGGTGTCGTTCAAGCGAGCACTCGTCCTCGTGATGAACGACAAGGCGAGGGTGCTGGAGCGGGATGACGAGCATCCCGTGCACGGCATCGACGACGACTACGATCGTCCGGCGGTCATCCTGCTCACCCGCTACGTGCGGGTGCCCCTCAACCGGATGATGCCCGTCACCCGCCGCGGTGTCCTCCGCCGCGACGGGCAGCGCTGCGGCTACTGCGGCGCCTACGCGTCGACGATCGACCACGTGCAGCCGCGCTCCCGTGGCGGCAAGGACAGCTGGGAGAACCTCGTCGCCTGCTGCCTGCGCTGCAACAACATCAAGGGCAACCGCACCCCCGCAGAGATGGGATGGTCGCTCCGCTTCGAGCCGGCCATGCCCTACCAGGCGGGCTGGACGGTGAAGGGCGCCGAGCGGGCCGAGCCCGCCTGGGCGGACTACCTGTCGCTGCCCGCCGCCGCCTGACCCCGGGCCGAACCCGGTAGAGTGGCGGGGTCAGCCTCTGTAGCTCAATGGAAGAGCAGTTCCGTCCTAAGGAAAGGGTTGGGGGTTCGAGTCCCTCCAGGGGCACCGTTTTGCGAGGCCTCAGGTCCCTGTAATCACGCGGATCTGGGGCCTTTCGCCTTCTCTAGAAGACGGCGTTTGCCCACATTTTGCCCACACTTGCGGCTCTTGCAGCCTCTTGCACGTGCGCCCGAATCACCACTGAGGGCGATCGACGGCCCGCAAGCTCGCTCACCCAGACCTGCACCTCGGAAGGCACAATGGTGGAGATCTCGCGGTGCCCCCATCGCTCTGACACATGCACGCCCCACGCGGTCTCAAGCAGCTTCGATGACGAGGGCTTCAGCACCAACTTCGAGCGCAGCCACAACGGAGCGAGGTCGCCGACCGAGACGCGCGCCAGCGCCGGATCGATGTAATCGCCGGTCGCCTTCGACACGGTCACCGAGGCGAGGAACAGCTCGGCCTCGCGCTTGGTCTTGAAACCCCGCTTGTCCGTCTGGGTGTGATCCGGTTTCCGGTATCGCACGCGATATCGCTTGCCCTGCGCGGTGCTGTAAGGGGTTACGGTTCCCGCCATCTCTAGCCACCTCAACTTCTCCGCTGGCCACGGCGCCAAGCGTAATTGCGGCCGTGGTTCGACGCTTATCCCTTCGGTCAATTCTGTTAGGTACGAGAGACATTCGAGTGGCGCCAGTAGGGGGGGGCATGTATTGGTCCCCTGAGCATAGAAGCAGATTCCGCGTGTGACTCCGGATCCAGTTTCGCGTTCGGCTCGATGTTCGTGGGTGTTCCATTACCTATTCCTCGGGCGGGAATAGGTAATGGAACGGTTTGTCCCTCTTCTCGCCTGCGCTACCGCCACCCCCGCGCTGGGCGCGCTTCCCAACCTCCCCCGAACATCGTTGCTGTCTGACGGAGGTTGGGAAGTAAAGGAGTGGCGGTAGCGCAGGCGAGAAGAAGGCCGAAGGAGTGGCTGGACATGCGAGGAGGGCAACAATGTGACGTTCGTAGGTGAGGCTCTACCGATAGATTGTGCAGCAGGGGGGTGAAGTGTGAGGTTTACAAGCTACTTCGCCGTCGAGCCAAACGTGGACGATGACTGGTTCGATTGCGAGCTGACTACAGACACGCCCTTGTACGTCGATCCTTTTCTGGTATTTGAAGACGCCGACTCTTACTGGGCAGAGACGAGGCAGACCGTCATCGACTTTTTCAGTCTCGCACTCAGCTTCGTGGACGCAGCCGATGGCGACGTGACCTCACCGCACTACCTCAAAGCGGTGCGGATGCTCAAGTTCCCTGAGCCAAGCGAGTTCGCTCTCGGTCTTTCGATGGGGCATCCGAAAGGATCTGGCGCCGGTTTCACCTACGCAGGCAAGATGGCGGCTGCCTTGGACCTGCTCTCTCACCGCGGAGTTGCTCAGGTGCAGCACATTCAGGCCTTCGCCTTGTTCTGTGAAGGACTTGGCGTTGATCGCATCAGCGACATCTTCTGCGACATCGTGAAGGCAAAGTTCATCGAGTACACCCAGGCAGTTGCGGCTCGCCACGAACTCATTCTTGAGGAGGTGCCTGTCCGGGCCGCGCGATGGAATCGGACGACTGGGCGCTGGGACCACATGCGCGCTCGCTTGCCGAGGAGCCCGGTCACGCGTGAGGGCGTGCTCCTGGTCCCCGTGCGCTTTCTCAAAGACATTCCCGTCGTCACACCCGAATCGTTTTGGACTTGGGCTGATGCAGGGGTGGGTGATGTGCTTCGCCAGGAACTCAACTACGAACTGAATTTAGAACTGACGAAAAACGAGCGAAAAGAGGCAGCCTATAGGGCAGCTCGAATGCGCCCAGACCTTGTAATGGACTATCTCCAGGTCGTGTCTGAGACCGATAACGAGCCGTACGACATAGAAGCCGACCCTAAGCTGCTCGTCGAGTGGGCGGAAGTTGGGCGGGAGGCAGCAGCTAAGCAAGTTCCGATCGCAAAGCTCAGCGATGAGTCTGAGTTTGCGAGTTGGGTGGTTGGACTTGCCAAAGAATTCCAGCATGCCGTAGAAGAGACGGACCTGTGGAAGGCGCTCTGGGACGAAGACCTGCGCAAGTATCGTCCGGAGAAGATCGTTCAGGCCATCGCGGGGATGTTGTTCGCAGCGCATTGCAGGAATGCAGACGTCGATCTCACCAGGGAGAGCAACCTTGGTCGTGGCCCCGTCGATTTCAAGTTTTCGCAAGGCTGGAGAAAGCGAGCGCTGCTAGAAGTCAAGCTCATTCCGAGCACTCATTTTTTCACGGGCATTTCGAAGCAGCTGCCCCAGTACATGACCACCGAAGGCGCCTCAGTTGGGGTTTACCTCTGTGTGGGGTACACCGACAGGGACTTCTCGCCCGAGCGGCTCCAGCCGATCGAAGACACGCTCCGGAAGTTGCGAGAAGACTCGGGCTGGTCACTCGAAGTCATCTACGTCGATGCGCGGATTACCAACAAGGACTCAGCGTCAAAGCTGAGATAGTCCACTCACAATAAGTCGAGGTTGAAGCATGAGTTCTGGATTCAGGTCCCTGCCCGATGAGATCAAGGCTGAGATCGACAGCCTCGGGGAGGCGCAGTTTGTATTCGGCGCTGTCAAGAACTTCTCTGAGCAACTACTGGCTGACTGGACTCGTCGACTTGAGCTCGAGGAAGTGGATGACGAAGCCTGGATAGCTCTACCTCCCGCGTCGACGGGGCGCTGGTCTAGATGGAACATCACTGGTCGCGAAATCGTTCGACGTGATTTGCCGAAGGTATTTCGCTCATGGACCATCGAAGCGCCTGACTTCAGCGGAAGCGGCACGCATCCGATCACGCATTCCCGAGACGTGTTTCAGAAGCAACGTCTATTCGGTCAGCAGATTGAGGCAGCAGTCACACGTCGTAGCGAGCCTCGAGATTCGCTAGTTGGAACTGTTCTGTTGACCCTCCCTGCGCCGTATGACGATGAAGCCGAGCAGGCATACCTCTATGCCGCGTCACTCGCCCGCACATGGTTTGGGTCGGCTACGGCGTACAGCATCGACGAGACAGGCATTCCGCTAGTTCCAGACCGCCACGTCAGCTGGGACTTTCTTCCTGATGGCACGGTCGAGGACATTCGAGAGGCGGTCGAAAGGAAGTTCGGCGGATCGGCACTCCCACAGGAAATAGAGATCATCATCGACCGGCTACAGAAGGTCCAGTCACTTGGGCCAGAGAAGCGCCTTGTTGGTACCTCGGGTCTACAGCGCTATATCGGATACTTGTTCGGCGACAACTTCGTCGCGTTCGAGAACCCACGAGTCGGGAACGCGCTATACCTGCTATATGGCGATTGGGAAAGCCTGAGCCAGCTGTCGCGATCGGAGCTGCTGTCATCGCGCCAAGGTGAGTTCGATCGCATTATCCACACGTCGCGCTGGTTTGAGCGACTCCGGGTGGCTGTTTACAACTACCGGCATGGCTGAGAAGTGAATGTCGTTGGGACGGCGCTCGGCATCGTCAGCAGGGAACTCGCGGGCCCGATCCGAAAGGCGTATCACTGGCCTGACGATAGGGGGGGCGACCAGTGGTAGGGCTGGCAGAGGATCTTGCTGAATGGCCGTTAAGATCTAGCAGACTCGCCCGAAAGCCGCAGTCTCACCGGACCGGCGGTTCACGCAACTCCTAATGCCTCGATACCCCGCTCAGCGGGCCCAGCGGCGAGGCCAACTTTCCCTTCCATACCGATCTGAGAACCCACCTAGACCATGTCTGTTCGCGCAACGACAAAAGTGCGATTTTGATCCTGCGCGACTGAACACGATGTCGGTCGACTTCCTTGTGGCCGGTGGCATCTGGTAGACATTCAGCGGGGGTAGCAATGACGTTCAATGCCACGAGACTTACCTGCTTTGCACTTATCTCAGCCATAGAGACGGACGCGAGAGCGGCGTGGATCGAGGTCCAGGCCGGACACTCGCTACAGCTACCAGAGAACAAGAAATCGAAGGCAGCCGACCGGCTCGCGCACGATCGCGGGTTGGGGGCTCGAGTAGCTGACGAGTCGCTCGTCGATTACCTGGATTTCGCGGATGCGCACGAGCTCCTACTCGCCAATAAGAATCTGCTCGGCCCGCAGCTATTGGACTCGCTGTCCGAGGTGGCAGGCCGTCTAGGTGCAATTTCGAGGACACGAAATCGGGTCGCGCACACCAGGCCACTCGAGATTGACGACCTCCCTCTTCTGCATGATGTGTCACAGACGCTTGTGAGACGTGCGCCCGATTCTTGGGCCACTACTCAGCAGACTCTCCAGAAGGTGTCGAACGACCCGTCCTCTGTCCTGGGTCTCACGATCAAGCTCCCTACAGACCCGATTGATGAACCATTCCATAACCTTCCAGTGCCCGATTTTGATGAGACTGGCTTCCTCGGGCGCGCTGCCGTTCTACGTAAGATCAAGCGATACATCCTGGGTTCGTGGCCGGCCATTTCTATCCTCGGTGATGGCGGCATCGGCAAGACCGCGATCGCGCTAAAGGCGGCATACGATCTACTCGATGATCCGAAATCGGACTTTGAAGCGATTGTGTGGGTTACGGCCAAAAACCAAGCGCTCACAGTCAACGAGATTGAAAGAATCTCGACGAGTATTCAGAACAGCCTCGGTATGTTCTCCGAAGCAGCTCGAGAGTTGGGTGCAACTAGTAACACTGACCCCATTGATGAGCTGCTGTCCTACATGACCGAGTTTCGCGTTCTGCTGGTTCTCGACAACCTGGAGACTGCGACAGACGCTCGGCTACGCGAGTTCCTCAGGGAAATTCCTCGTGGCTCGAAAGTGTTGATGACGAGCAGAATTGGTGTACACAAAGAGAACGACGTCAAGCTCGATCCCTTGACCTTCGATGAGTCGCGAGCGTTACTGCTTAACCTGGCCCAAGGGCGCAATGTGAAGCTGCTTCAGGACCTTGACGAAGCAGGTAGGAACTCGTTGATTGAGAAACTCAAGGGTCACCCGCTGTACATCAAGTGGGTGGTTTCGGGAGTTCAAGCTGGCAGGCGCCCGACAGACATGATCGCGTCGAATCAACTCTTACTCGACTTCTGCATGTCGAACGTCTACGACGGACTGGGCAAGGGCGCTCGCCGGGTTCTCCAGTCGATGCAAGTTCTTCGGGGTGTGCGTTATCAAGGCGAACTCGCATTCGTTAACGATCTAAACGCGACCGACATCCAGAAGTACTTGCTAGACCTGATGCGAAGCAACTTTGTGAGTATGACGCATGCATCGGGCTACGACTCTGACGCTGGCTACGAAGTTGGCGACTTTGCGCATCAGTACCTCGCGGGAAAGCAACCTGTCCAGGACGATTTTCGCTCCCGGGTGCTCTCGAAGAACGAGCGTCTGATGGAGCTAAGCCTTCGAATGCAGCGCACAAGCGCACAAGCCATCCGTCGGTATGACCCGTTGTCAGTCGATATCCGCGACCATCATGACGCACCGGCTGCAAGGCTCCTGGTTAGGGCAATCCGCGAGACGAAGGCATCTCATCTGGATCGGGCGGTTCAGACGTGCGCTGAAGCGCATGCATTATCTCCTGGTTACTACGAGACCCGACGGGTCGAGGGCTACATTCAAACGCTCAGGCGTGATTATGCAGCTGCGCGAACCGCCTACGAATTAGCAGTTGAGCTGGCAAGTGGGCCCGCGAAAGCGATTGCGCTCTACCATCTGGGCTCGTTCTTGGATGTCGAGGGAGTCGAGCCATGGGCCGCGCTTGCAGCGTTTTCAGACGCGGCGAGACTTGATCCGGACAGTTGTGCAATCTTCTTACGCATTGCAGCATGCCAGTTCGTATTGGGAAATTACCTGCTCACACTCGGTTCGATCGCAGCATTGATCAAGAAGAGTCCGACGAGCGAGCAACTTGAACTGGCCTTCCTCCTGTGCCTTCGATCGATAGTATTCGGCTCGGAAGTGGCGCTTACGAAGGGCGACATAGCCGCCGGACTAGAGATTATCGAGACCGGACTTGCTCTGATCCAAGATTTCTCGCAGGACCGCTTTGGATCAATCTCGGATGACTGGTTGATTCACATTTCAGACGTGTGCACCCGCTTCTCAGCAGCTTCTGTGGGGAGTAGCTACCTACAGAAGCAAACTGAAGGGCTAGCGGTGATCGCCCAATCGAAGATCTCACGTGCTGCTGAAAGCGGGAGAGTTACGGGACTGATCGAGACGCTGCCGGTCGATCAGAGCTATGGCTTCATCCGGTTCCGGTCCGAGTCCCTCTTTTTCCATGTCAACGATCTGATTGATCGCCGAGACTGGCGACAGCTCCAGCTCGGCAATTTGCTTGCGTTCGAGGTGGAGTTCGACCCCTCCAAAGGCAGGTCCCGAGCTCGCAAGGTTCGTGCACTGTTGTGAGGTGAATCCGACGACTGAGATTGGGTGCAGCCCGGTCTACTCCCATTAGTAAGCAGCGCTTGGTCGATGCATACGTGGTGCACCGGGTCAAGCTTCAGTTGTTTGCGACGAACATGGGTCATGTCGGCGACGAGAGGATTGTCAGGTGGATGCTTACGCCCAGTACGCCCGGTGGCGTCAACTCCGGCCTATGGGCCTAGCAAACCGGCGTCTCGTGGCCATGCTCGGTGACTTCTTGTTCGAGACCTCCAGTGCTGAAGATGAGTCACGGCGGATTCTGGAGATCCTCCACGCTGCGGCGAAGGATGTGCTGTCGGGCAGAGACCTCGCATCGCTTAAAAGGTTCACCAGCGAGCACAATCGTGATCAGCGCAAGTCCGAGAGCGTCGAGGAGACGCACGTCTCGTGGGGGCGCATCGATCTGCTTTCGCACAAGATCATCCGGCTCCGAGCTCAAACGATCTCCCGAATGGACCCCGAGTTCGTCGAGAACCTTACCTCGCTGGACCGAATGTTCGCCACGACGCACGCGCTACGCAGATTTCGAAACCTGGTGGATCACCGCGCCCCTAGCGATGGTGGGGCGGCTGCAGTTTTACCGGCACGGTGAGAACACCGTCACGCCGCGAATGATTTGGGGTTGGACTGATGTGGCAGCCAGTTATTGGTCGAATCTCACGACTACTACAAGTGCGGTCTCCATGGCCACCGGCGTTGAGACGCCCGCGTCGCGATTAGCGACCGCATCTCATCCACTGCAATGGCCCCCGGCCAACGTCTCCATCCACGGACTGCGCGTGATGAATGATAGTGGGATCCCGGTTTCGCAGCAGCAACTAAGCCGGGCGAGAAGCGAATGGACCGGCTTTGTCTGCCGATGGAGCAGGACGCGGCTTCGCGGCTGACGGCAGCCGAGAGCAGAGCCCGACTAGCAGCGTGGCTGCCGGCGACCGGCAAACGCGCACGATCGCCCGTGTACTTAACGGGTCGCCGTATAGCGCCAGATCGAACCTGGTCAGGGTTTCAGCGCGGCCACCCAGAAGCCCTTCCGCCAGTCCATCGCCCACGGCGATACCGAAGCCCAGGTCCGCGGAAGCGTTGCCGGACGAAATCCGGATGGCACGGATCCGCGACACCTGGACAGTCTTCCGACGACGAGCGACCCTGTTCTATGCCGGCCGCACCCTCACCGGCAGCATTGTGTTGCTCGTCGAGACCGACGCTGCCCTGCTCGTCTTCGACGACCAAGGAGCCCAGCATCGAGCACGCGTGGCCGGCTCCCGGCACCAGGTACGTCGGCAACGGGCGGCCGCCGGGGCCACGCGGACCCAGCGCAGCTCAGTGAGTGTCACCGATGTTTTGAGACAGGAAGTGTTACCGATGTCCTGAGGCAGAACTGTTACCCATGTTTAAAGACATCACATTTTCACTGCGTCCGAGGCTGCGTCCCGTGCCCACATTTTGCCCACAATTGGTCTCCAAACAGCCTGATTCAGGGTCGTTGACGTGATCCAAGAACCGCGAAAACACCTGGAAGTTGCGAGTTTGCGGCGGTGTTGCGGAGCCGCCTAACGAGTTCGAGTCCCTCCAGGGGCACCCTGTGACGAGACGCACCAGAGAGAACAACTGAGTCGCGATCTCACGAGATACGAATGAAGAGCCCGGCCGTCGGCCGGGCTCTTTCTCTGCGTGTGCCGAAACTCCTGCCCATGGCGGAGCCGCCTGAGATTATGATGTCAGGGACATATTGGAGGTGACGCGCTGATGGCCAACGCATCGACGCTCGTGCGCGCTGCGCGCAAGAGCAGGCGGCTCACCCAAGACCAGCTCGCCGAGCGTACGCGTATCGACCAGGCGGCTGTCTCTCGGTCGGAGCGCGGCCGTGATGCCGAGTTCAGCACCGTTGATCGCCTGCTTGCAGGCACAGGCCATCGGCTCTATTCCGCGCCGACCCGTCGCGACGACGCTGCGACCGTAGCTGCGGAGATCCGGCAGCGGCTCCGTGACGGAGACAAGGATCGTGCACTGCGCGCGCTGATCCAGCTGAGTGACAACCTCGTCGCGGAACGGGGTCTTGTTCGCGGCGTTCTCGGCCTTGCTGAGCCGGAGACGACGGCGGATCCTGTGTGGGACGCGGCTCTTGCGGCGGTCGTCGCGTGGCGTCTCCGCGAAGAAGGGCTTCCGACACCGGATTGGGTGGACGCTCCGAGCCGGTTCGTTCGCGAGTCCCGCGGTCTCGAGGTGGATGCCGCCGATCCTCTTCCGCCCGACTCCGAGGTGCCCGAGGAGTTCGCCAAGCGGGGAGTGCTGGTCTGGCGGGATACCTTCGCGAGCGTCTGATCGTGGCCACCGCACTGGAACGCGATGACATCATCGTCGGCCTTCGCGACCTCGTGGACGAGCTACGGGATGCCGGGGAGGTCGCGGGGATCCGATTGGTCGGCGGCGCCGCTTTGGCCCTCCGCTACTTCGACCGTGGAGTCACTCAAGATCTCGACTCGCTCCACGTCCACCCCGGGAGCGACGCTGCGGTCGAGGCTGCCGCGGCAAGAGTCGCCGAGCGCCGCGGCTGGGACCCGGCTTGGCTGAACTTCGAAGTCACCCGCGCAGATGCGCTGCCCACACTCGGTCGTGTAGTCGAGTGGGAGAGCGTCTACGACGAACATGGGATCGTCATCGAGGTCGCGGCGAAGGAAGCGCTGCTGGCCATGAAGCTGCGGGCCAATCGTCCTGGCCGGGATACCCGCGATATCCGCCTTCTCCTCGGGCTCTGCGCCATGACATCCCTTGCTGAGGCCGAGGAGTTGTATGAAGACTTCTATCCCGGTGACAGCCTCAGCGATCGGGCCATCCACATGGTCAACGCGATCCTTGCGGATGGACCGATCAAAGCGCCCGAAGCCCCGCCACGGCCCGTGATCTGAAGCGGCCGCACCCCGCGCTCATTCGGTGAAGAGTGCGAACTTCGCGATCGCCTCCGGGGTGGCGGGGGTGAAGAGGTTGACGAGGTTGCCGTCCGGGTCGCGGAGGAGGAGCGAGCGGTTGCCCCAGGGCATCAGCGTGGGCTCGTTCACCCACGAGTCGATCACGTCTCGGAGGCGGGCGTAGTCGGCGTCGACGTCGGGGGAGAGGAACTCGATGATCGCGGAGCGGTTTTGCGCGGGCTCCGCGGCACCCGGGGCGAACGCCGGGACGGTGCGGGTGCTGCCGATCGCGAGGGTCACGGAGGGGGTCGTCAGCTCGGCGAAGACGTCGGCGGTGCGGACGGCGGTGCCGTCGGTGATCAGCTCGTAGAAGTCGGCGAGGCGGGCGACGTCGTCGGTGATGATGCGGATGGACACGAAGTTCATGGGTGGTTCCTCGGTTCAGACGTCGAGACCGTCTCGACCCGACCAGCCTCGCCGAGGCCCGCGACACCGTCCTGTCGGAGTTTCCCGCGGGATCTCAGAGCGTGAGCGGCTCGAGGGTTCCGTACACGATGTCGATGTCCTCCGCCGTGAGCGTTCGCGGGGGCGGCGTCTCGGTGGTGACCGCGACGTCGAGGATGCGGTCGATCCGGAAGGCGCGGAGGCCGTCGCGCAGCCTGCACCACGCGATGAGGTACCAGGCTCCGCTGCGCTCCACATAGCCGAGCGGCTCGATCTCACGGCTGGTGCGGGTGCCGGCGCGGTCGCCGTACGCGATCCGCAGGACGCGTGGATGGGCGACGGCGTCCGAGATGAGGCGCGGGACCCTGGCCTCGGCCACGTCGTCGCGCAGGAAGTGGACCCGCGCCGCGAGGTCGCGCGCGGCCTGCGCGTCATCGCCGCGCATCGCGAAGACGAGCTTGCGCAGCGCCGTCTCCGCCGCGGGACGGAAGGGGGAGTCGCCCATCGACTGCAGTGCGACCGCCATGGCGGCCGCCTCCTGCGGGGTGAAGTTGAGCGGCGGCAACGTGTGCTCGCGCGAGACGCAGTATCCGCCGGTCCTGCCCGGCTCGGCGTAGATCGGAGTGCCGGCCTGCTGGAGGGCGCTGACGTCGCGCTCGATCGTCCGGACGCTGACCTCGAACCGCTCGGCCAGCCACCGCGCGCTCCGCGGACGCGGCGCGACCGCGCGGAGCTCCTCCACGAGGGCGTAGAGCCGGTCGGTCCTGTTCATCCTTCGACCGTAGGGGACGTCGGGTGGATGTGTGCCCTCGTGGAGGAGGGGTCCTGACCCCTATGCTGTCGTCGAATCCGCATCACCGGGAGATGGGGAGTGAGGGGGTCGTGGTGAGCGAACGTCTCAGGGCATCGGCGATGCGCCGGCTCGTCGGTGCGGGTGGGGTGACGGCGCTCGCGGTCTCCGCGCTGCTCTTCGGAGCGGTGGGTG
>NZ_BMHD01000001.1:3300000-3591976 GCF_014640535.1 Cnuibacter physcomitrellae | reverse complement strand
TTAGTTATCCAAAAGGAATCCCAACCCCAGCCAAAGCTGAAGTACGGGGTAATTTGGCATTGAACATAGTGCACGCTGTTGAGTTCTCAAGGATCGGACGCACCCAGCCTCCACCCGGAAAGGGCTTCACAACTGGAGCAACTTCTCCACACCATCGAGTGCTTCCAAACTCCGTGAGGAGCCGTGTGGTCTCGGTTGATGTTTGGTCCCACGTGAGGCCGGGAAGCTCTTCGGCTTTCCCGCACCTTTGGGGTGACAGGTGAATAACTTACGCAGGTTTGGGGTCGGGATCAAATACCCCTGCATCCCGGGCGTGTCGCGCGAGATTCCGCGGCCGCGCCCGGTCAGGTCCCGGCCGCCAGGGCGTCGACGGCCGCGCAGGCGCGCAGCAGCTCCACCCCGTAGGACCGGCCGTGACCGACGGCGTGCACCGCGAGCGGGAAGAGCTGGTGCAGCGGGACGCGCTCGCGCCAGCCCTCCCGGAGTGCGGAGACGTCGTCGTACCCGGCGAGCACCTCGGCGAGGAAGGGAGCACCGAAGAGCGCGAGCATCGCGAGATCGGTCTCGCGATGTCCACCGTGTGCCGCGGGGTCGAGGAGGACGGCACCGGTCGCCGTCCACATCACGTTCCCCGCCCACAGGTCCCCGTGCAGTCTCGCCGGCGGTTCGTCGTCGTCGAAGATGCCCGAGCGGATGAGGTCTCCGGTCCGTCGGACACGATCGAGCTCCGCCTTGCTGAGGTTTCCGCGCTCCACGGCGCGCTCGGCGTAGGGGAGCACTCGCGCATCCGCGTAGAACTCGCCCCAACCCCGCCAGTCACCGACGGGCATCGGCTGCCTGCCGATGAAGCACGGTCCGCTCCATCCCTCGGGCGGACACCCGAACGCCGGCGCACCGGCCCGATGCGTGATCGCCAGCGCGGCGCCGAAGCGATGCGCAGCCTCGCGGGTCGGCCGCGACTCCTTCAGCTCGGCGAGGGCGATGTGCCGATCGTCGACCTCGTGCACGGTCACGCACGAGGCGCCCCGCGCCTCCGCGAGCCAGGCGAGGCCCGCCGCCTCGGCGGGGTACGCGCCGGGCCCAGCAGGGTCGGACTTGATGAACACGTCTCTACGCTACGGAGGTCAGGTTTCGATCGCATGACGCAGACATGGAACGTTCCTGCGGGAGGGTCGGGGCCCAGACGTCAAGTCCGCCCGTCGCGATCGACCGGGCTCTGTTCGCAGCGTCTGGCGGCGAGCTCCCACAGGAACGAATGAGCCCATTGTGCTCCCACCCGCCCGTGTTGTCACCCCTGTCTCGACGTCGAGCTAGTCGGCTACTCGTAGAGCAGCGCACGGAGCTCCGACTCCACGGAACCGAGCCGAGCCGGGTCGATCGTCTCGCCGGCTTCGTAGCGATCGATGAGACGCGGATCGACGTAGCTCTTCTTGGCGATCGACGGCGTGTTCCCGAGGACCACCGACGCATCCCGCATCGCCTCGGCGAGAGCGTGCTTGCGCGCCCCCACCTTGGGCTGCGGACCCGATCGAGCGAGACTGACCGCCGCAGCCGCCGTCCCGTGGAGGGTGCGGAAGTCCTTGGCCGTGAACTCCCCGCCCGTGCGCTCGCGCACGTAGTCGTTGATCTCCTCGGCGCTCACCGGATGCCACTCCCCCGCCGTGTCCTTCCAGGCGAGCAGTCTCGCGTTCGGGCCGCGGCGCTTGAGCACGCGGATGAGGGCAGCGAGGTCGCCGTCGACGATCTCGGAGTCCCAGTCCTGTCCGCTCTTGCCGGGAAAGGCGAGATGGACGGTGTCACCCGACGTGGTGGCGTGCGCGCAGAGCAGCGTCGTCAGCCCATGGCTGCCGTGCTGCTGGGCGTACCGCTCGCTGCCCACCCGCAGACTCCCGGTGTCGAGCATCCGGAAGCCGGCGGCCAGCACACGCTCCCTCGGATACCCGTCTCGCCGCAGGTCGATGGTGACCTGTCGGCGGGCCGCCGGCAGCGACTCCGCCAGGCTCATCGCTCGGTCGTACTTGATGCGGTCCTTCTGCTCCCGCCACTGCGGGTGGTACAGGTACTGGCGACGTCCCGCTCCGTCGATCCCCGTGGCCAGGATGTGACCGTTCGGGTAGGGCGAGATCCAGACGTCCTCCCACGCCGGCGGGATCGCGAGCGTCTCGATCGAGTGGCGGAGCTCCTTGTCGGTGATGGTCCGGCCCGACTCGTCGCGGTAGGTGAACCCCTTGCCCGCGCGGACGCGCCGGTAGCCCTTGCTGCCGGTCTTGGAACGTCGGAGCCGAGTCACTCGTTGCCGACGCGCTTGTCGGCCTCGGCCCGCGCCTTCTCGACCTTGTCGGTGTGCTTCTCACCGGTCACCCTGTTGACGGCGCCGGCGACGCCGTCGAGGATGCGGTCGCTCACGTCCTCCGCCTTCTCGCTCTTGAGGGCGTTCTGGACCTTCTCGTCGCCGAGGAACTGCTGGGCCTTGCGGGTCATGTCGTCGATTCCCATGCGCACACTCTGCACCCGTCCACCCGATCCGGCATCGGGGTCCCGATCCGGCGTCGGGGTCGGCTGTTCACGCTGAGGAGGGCACCGCCGTCGCTGTCGGCTTCGGAGGATCACCCCAGAGCGGGACGGTCTGGCTGAACAGCGGCACCTTCCCGAGGGGGATCTTGAACAGCTCGACGTCGGCGAACACCTTCGAGAGCATCTCGACCTTGAGCTTGCCGCTGAGCTCGAACACGAGATCCGCACCGACGCTGAGCCTGCCCCAGGCCAGGTTGGGCGGGGTCGTGAGCGCGAGCTTCCCAGCGAGTTGCGCACTGAGCGAGAACTCGGGGCCGGTGATCCCGTAGATCTTCGACTTCAGCCCCACCTCGGCCCCGGGTGAGAGCTCGACGTTGACCTGCAGGGTGGTGTCTCCGAGCTGCAGCGCGGTGAACGGCAGGATGGTCGGCGACGGGTGCGAAGCCAGGCTCTTCACCCCGGCGGCATCGGAGTAGGTGAACCCGTAGGTGTCCTCCCTGGTCATCCCGTACGGAATGGTCGCGCTGGCCGCGAACTTGAGGGAGATCCTGAACGCGAGCTCGATCGAGTTCGTGATGACGATGGGAACCGGGCCGACCGGCACGACGGCGTTCGGGAGGCTGATCGATCCCAGCTTGACCGACGATTGGAACGTGGTCGTCGAGCTGGCGAACAGCTTCACCGACCCCTTGTTCGTGACCTTGCTGTGCAGCTTGACGGTGAGCTCATCGATCACGACCCCCGTCGGGATGACCCCCCACCGCCAGGTCATGTGCGACTTCAGACGGAAGGTGAGATCGACCGCGGCCTGGGTCTCGTTGCTGATCGCGAGACCCTTCTCCCCCGAGTGCGATCGCTCCTTCGCCCAGGACTGCAGCTCGGCGTCGGGACTGGCGGAGGTCTTCGTGATGTCCTCGACCCACGGCTTGAAGCCGTTCTTGTACGAGACCTTGAGGTTGAGCTTCGTCGAGTATGCGGTGGTGTAGTCGGGGTCGTCGGCCACGACGGCCGCCCGCTCCGCCGGTCGTACCCCCGAGCTCTCGGGAGGGAGCCCGTAGTCGTCCGGATCGGCGACGGAGGGGTCGTCCAGCCCCGGGATGTCGAGGGGCTCATCCGAGGTCTGGGGGTAGTCGGGAAGCGAGACGTCGGAGCCCGTGACGATGTCGGTCGTCGGGAATCCGCCCGGGAGGACCTCGATGGGATCGCCCTCCGGCGACGTGGGCTCGCCCCGCATCGACTCGTCGATGGCGGCGGGGTCGGTCTGGTCGAGGGACGGGGTGGAGTAGACGTCGGCCTGGCGGAAGACGTCGGCGAGGTCGGCGACCTCCGCCTTCACCCGCCATTCGTCGCCGACGCGGTCGACGGAGAGAACCCGCGCGAACGCGCCCTCGGGCGTCCCCGCCGAGTCCCCTGCGGCGATGATATCGCCCGGGATGACACCCGGGTCGCCGGGGAAGACGTACTCGGTACCGCCGACGATCGTCGGCAGGCCTCCCGGCGAGCTGACGCTCGGCACCTTCACCTCGGGAGCGATCACGGTGTCGGTCTTCTCGACCGGCTCCATGTCGAGACGGACCCCCGCATCGGATCGATGCCCGGCGCGGTCGACCACCGTCGCGACGTAGTGCTGCAGGCCGTCCTCCGGAGAGGCGACGTCATAGGCCCAGGTCAGGCGCTCATCCTTGCCCGAGGTGAGCTCGGCGTTGCCGATCGGGCCGTCGGGGCCGCTGATCTCCACGTGGTCGACGCTGGCGCCCGGGGTGGTGATGACTCCACCGAGACGTGTCGATCCGTTCGTGCCGAGGTCGACGCGCTCGCCGTCGTGGTGCGAGTCGACCGTGATGCCCGGGGTCTCGCTCGCGGGCTCCTGCACCACACCGCCGAGGAAGTCCCCCAGCGGGATGATCGTGATCTCGGCGGATCCCCGCCGGAGCGTCGCCTCCGCCGTGCCGTCGTGGAGCAGTACGAGCATGAGCTGGGCCTCGCCGCCGCCCGAGCCGTCGACCACCATCCCGCGCGCGCGGCCCCGATAGGGCGCGCCGAGGTCGAGCATCGTCGTCCCTCCGGGGGCGGACGCCGTGACCAGGGCGACGGTGTAGACGGCATCCGCGTGGGGATCGAGGTCGATCGGCGTCGGGGCCGCGTCAGTGACGTCGACGGAGTGCGGAAGCTCGACCCGAGGCCGGTTCGCGGGCACGAACCCGCCCTCGACGTTGGCCCGGTCGACGTTGCTCGCGGTGTCGCGGACCCATCCCCGGACGTCGAGGCGCAGCGACCCGCTGCCCGAGTCGAGCGAGGCCAGGGTCTGGCCGGCCTCGTCGGGCGTGACGAGAGTGGTCACGACCGTGCGGCCCTGCCCGATCGGGATGTGCTGCCCGTCCAACCGGAGGATGGTGGCTTCGGAGACCTGCACGTCCACGGTGACGTAGACCGCTCGGACATCGAGGCTCGGGACATCCCCCGCACCCACGAGTCCGACGGCGATCGGGCTCGTCCCGAAGACGGATCCGGCGAGTCCTGCCGCCGTCTCGGCCCGGGTCACCGGCTGTTGCAGCGCGGTCGTCGCGCCCGGCGTGGTCGTGTCGGTGCCGAAGGTGGCGAGCACCTCGATGCGCACGTCCGCCGGGGCGTCGGCGTAGAGCGCCACGCCGTCCCCGGCGACGGGGACGAGGAGGGTCGACGACTGCGAGATCCCGGCAGCGGCGTGGATCGCAGGGGCTCCCGTGGCGTAGACCGTCAGATCCACGGCCGGCGACAGCACCGACACCCGGATGAGTGCGGAGGTGGCGTCGACCACGCCCGCCCCGAGCGGGACGATGGTGGACGGGTCCTGTGCGAGACGGCCGCCTCTTCCGATCTCAGAGTCGACGACCGGCAGCGCGTCGGCGTCTGTCGGGGTGAAGGCCACCGACGAGGCTGTGGTGCTCGGGGGGATCTCGGGGCCGGCGGGAGCCGCGTCGGCAGCGGACACTCCGCCCGTCAGGGCGAGGGCCGCGGCGGTGACGAGCGCGAGCCCGGTGAACAGCGCCCTCTCTCGCGACCGCGGACTGCTTAAGCGGATCACGTCGAGGCCCTTCCCCGGATGGTGCGGGCTCGCCGCCCTGCGACGACGGACAGGCCCGCGGCGAGGAGGAGCACCGCGACGAGTGCGGCGGGGACGACGTCCGTCGCGCCGGTCGCGCTGAGGGCGTCGGACGCGCCCTGCGCAGGGCCGGAGCCGGAGGCTGAACCGCCTCCCTGGCCGGAGCCGGGGTCGATCCCACCTGCACCGGGCGTCAGCGCCAGCCGTGCCTGATCGGCGAGGACCTGGTGGCCCTCGGCGTCGAGGAGGGTGACGGCCAGATCGGGCGTGCGCAGATCACCCAGCGAGGAGCTGCCCGTGACCCGGACGGCGAACGGCTCCTCCGCCCTCACCCCGGTCTCTCCGTGCAGCCCCCACGTGGTGGAGGACATGCCCACGTCGGCCCATCCGGCGCCCGCGTCGACCTGCACCACCACATCGGTGCCTCGGAGACCGGCCTGCTCGAGCTCGACCCACGCCGAGGTCGCCGACGACGGTGCCTGGATCGTCAGCACGGGCTCGGCCGGCGGATCTGCGGGCGCCGCGGCCTGAGCCGAAGCGACTGTGCCGACGACGAGCACGCCGGAGATGATGGCGGTGACGGATGCGCGCCGCCAGAACGCGTGGCGATGGGTTCCCCTCACGCCTCAGACGCTAGCGGTCTCCCCCGCCGCCCACCGGGACGGAGAGCAGAACTGCTCACGTGCCGACCCCCAAGTCCGGCCGTGGTCAGAAGGCGAAGGCGGGAAGCCGCCCAGGGACGAGATGACTGTCCGACCGCAGAGCGGAGGCGATGCCATGGCGTCGCAAGTAGTCGGCGTAGCGTGCACCGAACGGGCCCAGGCGATCGAGCTGCCGGAGCGCCTCATCGAATGAGGCACGGCTCTTCTTGGCCGAGCCGGCGACCTCGTAAGAGGCGGCAAGGACTGCCCAGGACTCGGCCTGCACCACATCCAGTCCTAGCTTGCGACCGAGCTTGGTCCCGAAAGCAGCTGTCTTCACGGCCTTCTTCCCGTCATCGAGCAAGCCGTACACTCGAGCCGCCGCGACGTGACCGTCGCAATAGCCAGGGACGTCCTGTTCCGCTTCAGCGATCTGAATCGCCGACTCGACAGCGTTCCGAGCACGCGGATCGCCCTCCATGGCGAGAGCTAAGGCGAGGGAACGGAGGACCATGGCCATGACTCCCGTCTGATTGTCGAGGGACGAGACGTGTTGTAGAGCGGCCTCTGCAGACTCTCTGGCACCGCTGGCGCTCGTCACGCGTCGCAGATCACTCAGGGTGACGTTCGCAAGGACGAGGTCCCAGATCTCTCCCGTCTCATCGAGCCGCGGAAGAGCATCGTGCAGGAGGCGGATAGCTTCCGGAGCCCGCCCCTCGGTCACGAGACTTGTCGCCACAGTCAGCGCGAACGCTCCATGCCTCTGCGGTGGCAACGGCGGGCCGCTAAGAGCGCGAACGGCGGCCTCGATGAATTCAGAAGGGTCACCCGTCTTGCCCAGTTCGACGGCGAGTAGGTAGTCGAGCACGGGAGCCCCGACCAACGCCGCGAGATCTGCGCGATCTGAGACGGCTGCCCACAGCGAGACGGATTCGCCTACGCTTCCGGCGACTGCGTCCAGCGCTCGGATTCGTTCCTCGAGATCAGGGCGGGATGCGGCCTCGACAATCGCGCCAACGACCTGAGGCGTCAAGGGATCAAGAGATGACATACCCTCATTATAGATGAGCCGTCGTCATTATTCTCGCCCCGCGCCAGCGCTGCCGCATTAGCCGTGCGGGAACGCACGAAGGGGCCGGGCCTTGCGGCCCGACCCCTTCGGTGTGTGGAGCTGTGACTACTTGATGATCTTGGTGACGGTACCGGCACCGACGGTGCGGCCACCCTCACGGATCGCGAAGCCGAGGCCCTCCTCCATCGCGATCGGCTGGATCAGCGCGACCGAGATGTCGGTGGTGTCGCCGGGCATGACCATCTCGGTGCCCTCAGGCAGCGTGATGACGCCGGTGACGTCGGTGGTGCGGAAGTAGAACTGCGGGCGGTAGTTCGTGTAGAAGGGGTTGTGACGGCCACCCTCGTCCTTGGACAGGATGTACGCGGTGCCCTCGAACTCGGTGTGCGGCGTGACCGAACCCGGCTTCACGACGACCTGACCGCGCTCCACGTCCTCGCGCTTGGTGCCGCGGAGGAGCAGACCACAGTTCTCGCCGGCCCATGCCTCGTCGAGCTGCTTGTGGAACATCTCGATACCGGTGACCGTGGTCTTCTGCGTCGGGCGGATGCCGACGATCTCGACCTCGGAGTTGATGGCGAGGGTTCCACGCTCGGCGCGGCCGGTGACGACGGTTCCACGACCGGTGATCGTGAAGACATCCTCGATCGGCATCAGGAACGGCTTGTCCTTGTCGCGCACCGGGTCCGGGATGGACTCGTCGACGGCGTCCATGAGGTCGAGGACGGCCTGCGTCCACTTCTCGTCACCCTCGAGAGCCTTGAGGCCCGAGACGCGCACGACGGGAGCGTTGTCGCCGTCGAAGTCCTGGCTCGAGAGGAGCTCGCGGACCTCGAGCTCGACGAGCTCCAGGATCTCCTCGTCGTCGACCATGTCGGACTTGTTGAGCGCGACCAGCAGGTACGGCACGCCGACCTGCTTCGCGAGCAGCACGTGCTCACGGGTCTGAGCCATCGGGCCGTCGGTGGCGGCGACCACGAGGATCGCGCCGTCCATCTGAGCGGCACCGGTGATCATGTTCTTGATGTAGTCGGCGTGACCCGGGGCGTCAACGTGAGCGTAGTGGCGCTTCGGGGTCTCGTACTCGACGTGGGAGATGTTGATCGTGATACCACGCTGGCGCTCCTCGGGAGCGGAGTCGATCGACGCGAAGTCGCGCTGAACGTTCGTGGCCGACGGGTACTTGTCAGCAAGCACCTTGGAGATCGCCGCGGTGAGCGTCGTCTTGCCGTGGTCAACGTGACCGATCGTTCCGATGTTGACGTGCGGCTTAGTCCGCTCGAACTTGGCCTTAGCCACTGGGTCCTCCTCAGGACTCTCGTGCGTAACCCCCGGTCACTGGATTGCGACCGGCGGATGCGCGGGGGTTTGTATTTATGGTACGCGAGCAGCGACGCCCGCTCGAACCGGGTCGGGAGTTACTCGCCCTTGTTCTTCTGGACGATCTCGTCGGCCACAGCCTTCGGGACCTCGGCGTAGCTGTCGAAGGTCATCGAGTACACCGCACGACCGGAGGTCTTCGACCGGAGGTCGCCGATGTAGCCGAACATCTCGGACAGCGGCACGTTCGCACGGACCACCTTCACACCGCTGGCGTCCTCCATCGACTGGATCTGGCCGCGGCGCGAGTTGAGGTCGCCGATGACGTCGCCCATGTACTCCTCGGGAGTACGCACCTCGACCGCCATGAGCGGCTCGAGGAGGACGGGGTTCGCGCGGCGCGCAGCCTCCTTGAAGGCCATCGAACCGGCGATCTTGAACGCCATCTCGGACGAGTCGACATCGTGCGAGGCACCGTCGACCAGCGTCGCCTTGACGCCGACCATCGGGAAGCCCGCCAGGATGCCGACCTGCATCGCATCCTGGATGCCGGCGTCGACCGAGGGGATGTACTCGCGGGGCACGCGACCACCGGTGACGGCGTTCTCGAACTCGTACGTCTTGTCGGCCTCGACCTCGAGCGGCGCGATGGTGATCTGCACCTTCGCGAACTGGCCCGAGCCACCCGTCTGCTTCTTGTGGGTGTAGTCGTACTTCTCGACCGTCTTGCGGATGGTCTCGCGGTACGCCACCTGCGGCTTGCCGACGTTCGCCTCGACGTTGAACTCGCGCTTCATGCGGTCGACCAGGATGTCGAGGTGGAGCTCGCCCATTCCCTTGATGACCGTCTGACCGGTCTCCTGGTTCTGCTCCGTGCGGAAGGTCGGGTCCTCCTCAGCGAGCTTCTGGATGGCGACACCCAGCTTCTCCTGGTCGGCCTTGGTCTTCGGCTCGATCGCGACCTCGATCACCGGCTCCGGGAACGTCATCGACTCGAGGACGATCTGGTTCGACGGGTCGGAGAGGGTGTCACCGGTGGTGGTGTCCTTCAGGCCGATGACCGCGTAGATGTGGCCGGCGGTGACCGAGTCGACCGGGTTCTCCTTGTTGGAGTGCATCTGGAAGATCTTGCCGATGCGCTCCTTCTTGCCCTTGGTCGAGTTCATGACCTGGCCACCGGACTCGAGCTGGCCCGAGTACACGCGGACGTAGGTGAGACGACCGAAGAAGGGGTGCACGGCCACCTTGAACGCGAGGGCCGCGAACGGGTCCTTCGGGTCGGGGTGACGCTCGACGATGATCTCCTCGTCGCGGATGTCGTGACCCTGCGTGGCGGGCACGTCGAGCGGCGACGGCAGGTAGTCGACCACGGCGTCCAGCATCGGCTGCACACCACGGTTCTTGAACGCCGAGCCGCAGAGGACCGGGTAGATCTCGGAGTTGACGGTGAGCTTGCGGATCGCGCCCTTGATCTCGGCGACCGTGAGCTCCTCGCCGCCGAAGTACTTCTCGAGCAGCGCGTCGTCGGTCTCGGCGACGGTCTCGAGGAGGAGCTGACGGTACTCGTCGGCCTTCTCCTTGAGGTCGGCCGGGATCTCCTCGATCTCGTACTTGGCGCCCATCTGGACGTCACCCTTGGCGTCGCCGCGCCAGGTCAGCGCACGCATCTCGACCAGGTCGACGACGCCCTCGAAGGAGGACTCCGCACCGATCGGGAGCTGGATGACCAGCGGCTTCGCGCCGAGGCGGTTGATGATCGTGTCGACCGTGAAGTAGAAGTCGGCGCCCAGCTTGTCCATCTTGTTGACGAAGCAGATGCGGGGGACGTTGTACTTGTCGGCCTGACGCCACACCGTCTCGGACTGGGGCTCGACGCCCTCCTTGCCGTCGAAGACGGCGACGGCGCCGTCGAGCACGCGGAGCGAGCGCTCCACCTCGACGGTGAAGTCGACGTGACCGGGGGTGTCGATGATGTTGATCTGGTTCTTGTTCCAGAAGCACGTCGTCGCGGCGGACGTGATGGTGATGCCGCGCTCCTGCTCCTGCGCCATCCAGTCCATCGTGGCGGCGCCGTCGTGGACCTCACCGATCTTGTGCGTGATGCCCGTGTAGAACAGGATGCGCTCGGTCGTGGTGGTCTTGCCGGCATCGATGTGGGCCATGATGCCGATGTTGCGGACCTTGTTCAGGTCGGTGAGCACGTCCTGTGCCACGGGTTTCCTTTCACAGAAGACGACGGGTGAGACGTCCGGAGAACCGGACGCTCACCCGGCGGGAAGAGGGGTCTACCAGCGGTAGTGCGCGAAGGCCTTGTTCGACTCGGCCATCTTGTGGGTGTCCTCGCGGCGCTTGACCGCGGCACCGAGGCCGTTCGACGCGTCGAGGATCTCGTTGGTGAGACGCTCGGTCATCGTCTTCTCGCGGCGGGCCTTCGCGTAGGTGGTGAGCCAGCGGAGGGCGAGGGTGTTGGCGCGGTGAGGCTTGACCTCGACCGGGACCTGGTAGGTCGAGCCGCCGACGCGGCGGGACTTGACCTCGAGCGTGGGGCGCACGTTGTCGAGCGCCTTCTTCAGCGTGGCGACCGCATCCTGGTTGTTCTTCGCCGCGACGCCCTCGAGCGCCTCGTAGACGATGCGCTCGGCGATGGCCTTCTTGCCGTCGAGGAGGATCTTGTTGACGAGCTGGCTGACGACCGGGGCGCCGTAGACCGGGTCTGCGACGACGGGACGCTTCGGGGCGGGACCCTTGCGAGGCATTACTTCTTCTCCATCTTCGCGCCGTAGCGGCTGCGAGCCTGCTTGCGGTTCTTCACGGCCTGCGTGTCGAGCGCGCCGCGGACGATCTTGTAGCGGACGCCGGGGAGGTCCTTCACACGACCACCACGGACGAGCACCATCGAGTGCTCCTGCAGGTTGTGGCCCTCGCCGGGGATGTAGGCGGTGACCTCGGTGCCGTTCGACAGCTTGACGCGGGCGACCTTGCGCAGAGCCGAGTTCGGCTTCTTCGGGGTGGTGGTGTACACACGGGTGCACACGCCGCGCTGCTGGGGGTTGGCCTTGAGGGCGGGAGCCTTGGTCTTGGTGACCTTCGGCGTGCGCCCCTTACGGACCAACTGCTGAATCGTTGGCACTGACTTGCTCCTCGGTTTTCCGTACTGCTCGGTGTCTGTTCTTGTGGATGCCCTCGGCATCCTCGTTCACGGGCCGACAGCCCGCGGGCGTGTCGATCTCATGGTGACCCACCGGCGGTACAGAATGTCTCAGGTATCGCTGGTTGGCAGAGCGCTCACGATCCGCGCCGCCTCCGGTGGGATCTCGCTCGAAGAATTGTGGGCACGCGCCTGCGCACACACCCGGAAAATCATAGCCCTTCGACCATCGCCGGTCAAATGGTTCTGGTGTGCGGGCCGGCGCCCACGTCGATTCTACCGGAGCCGGATCACCACGCGGTCGTCGTGAGCGGCTGATCGCCGACAGCGGACCGCGTCCTCGACGCCTCGGCCACCGTGCGCTCGTGCTCCTCGAGGTCGCGGGCGTACTCCTCGCGGGCGGCCGCGTTCCGCGCCTTGAGCTTGCGGCCCCGGGCGGCGATCCACGCCCCGGTCCAGATCGAGACCTCCCGGGCGACGACCGCGGCGGCGATGGTGAGCGGGTCGAGCGTCAGGGCGGCGACGAAGTCGTACTGGTCCTGCGCGCCCCAGCCCGAGGCGACACCGGTGAGGTAGGCGTAGCCGACCGCGCCGGCGATCGCGCCGAAGTACACGACGACGGCCACGAGGAAGCCTCCGAGGACGTACGCCCACCATCCCGCTCGATTGACGATCAGGACAAGGAGGATCATCGCGATCGCGAACATCACCGCCGGGGCGATGAACGCCGCGCTGGCCAGGAAGGCGAGGAAGGCGCTGAGGTACTCCTCGGCGCCGACGGTGCCCGAGATGATGAGGAACGAGACGCCCGCGTACACGATCCCGAACGCGAGGGTGCCGAGCAGGGAGATGAGAGTGCCGACGCCGCGGTTGCCGCGCATCCGCGGCTGCTCGGGCGGGGTCGCGATCGTGACGGGGGCAGGGTAGGCCTCCGGCTCGATCGGAGTGGTCGGCGCCGAGGGGGCGAACGCGGCTGCGGGGTACGGGGTACGCGGAGCCGCGGACGGCGAGGCGGTGGGCCGAGCCTCGCCGGCACCGGCGGCCATGACGACACCGGCCTCGTCGACGACGGGCTCGGAGGACGTGACATAGGGGCCGCCCTGGGGACGCGGCCGGTAGGCCTCCTTGGCCTGATCCGCGATGGGTGCACCGTCGCCGTCCACGACGTACGGGCCGCCGATCGGGGATCTCGTCGTCGGCTCTCCGGCGTCGGCGTGGGCCGCGGAGTCGTCGTGAGCCGCCGAGCCATCCTGGGCCGCGGTGTCATCGTGGGTCGCCGAGCCACGAGCCGGATCGGTCGGCCGAGGGTCGACGACGGGCGCCGAGGCGGCCGCAGCGCCCACGACGGGCTCGTCGGCGGCACCGGGGACGTGCACGGCCGGGTCGGCCGGCAGGTCACCCTTGTCGGCCGCAGGACGCGCGGACGACGGTGAGTCGAGGGCGTCCCGTGCACCCGACTCCTCGGGGGCATGGGTGTCGTCTGCACCCGGCACGGCAGGAGCATCCGTCGACGACTCGGGCTCACGCCAGATGGGCATGTCGGGCAGATCGCGCGAGGCCGCGGGGTCACCGGACCCGCCCGCCTTCGCGGGTTCCGCGCCGTCACGCAGCGGGAACTCGGGGCGGTCGTCTCGATCGTCGGTACTCACGTGCAGCTCCTCACGTCGTGCCCGTGCGGATCCGCCGGGCTCGCGTCGGGGCACACTCTAGCAACGGCCGCGGGCTCCGTCGGGGACGCGCGCCGTCAGCCGGTGTAACCCACGTTCGCGACCGTCACCGTGCGGCTGGCGGTTCCTCCGCGTCCCTCGAGCGTGACCACGTAGCTGGCCGTGGCGGCGGGGCAGGGATAGGTGGCGGCGAACGCGCCCGTCGCGTCGGCCTGGGCGGGAGGCCCTCCATCGATCGAGACGGTCGCGGACTCCGCGTCGAGGCTCCCCCAGGACAGCGCGAACGCGACGGCGGCGACCTCCTCGCCCTCGCTCGGGGCGATGCACGAGACCGACGTGGGTGCGCCGAAGCTGATGAACGTGGGAGCGGCCACCGACGGGTCCGGCGCGGGGGCCTCCGTCGGCGTGGGGGTGGGGCTGGGCGTCGGCGACGCGGTCGGGGTGGCGGCCGTGTCCGTCCGTTCGGGGAGCGAGGGGAAGCCGAAGAAGTTGCCGCCGTTCATCGTCCACAGGATCGTCAGCCAGAGCAGGGCGGCGATGACCACGATCGCGATGGTGGGCACCACCCAGTCGAGGTTGAGGCGCTTGGTGTCGCTCTCGAGCGCCTCGGAGGTCACCATGGTGCGCCGTGGGACGGCGGGCGCCCCCAGGAGCAGCGGGGGCTCCGCCGTCACCGCGTCAGGCTCCTCGAGCTCTGCCGCGGGATCCTCCGGCTCCGCGTCGCGCTCCGCCGGCTCGCGTTCGGTGTCCGAGTCGGGCTCGGGGTCCGCATCCGGCTCCGCGTTCGCCTCGGAGTCCTCTGGCTCGGGCTCCTCGTGCCGCTCCCCCGCCTCCGGATCGGGCTCCTCGGCCGGATCCTCCTCGGCGCCGGGCTCGTCGGAGGGATCCTCGGCGACGGGCTCGGCCTCGTCGTCGTCCTGCGGCTTCCGGTCGGCGTCGTCGCTCATGGTGGGTTCAGAGTAGCCGACCGGTACGCCGAGAGGCCCCCGTCCTGGTGGACGAGGGCCTCTCGGGTGACGCGGGACGACCTAGTTGTAGGTGCCCGGGGTGTAGTCGTCGGAGCTGAAGCTGTCGAAGTCGACGAACGACAGATCCGCCTCCGAGAACACCGAGTCGTCGGAGAAGATGCGGTTCGGGTAGCGCTCCGCCTTCGCCTCCTCGGTGGCCTCGACGGACACGTTGCGGTACTTCGGCAGGCCGGTCCCGGCGGGGATCAGCTTTCCGATGATCACGTTCTCCTTCAGGCCCACCAGCGGGTCGGACTTGCCCTCCATGGCCGCCTGCGTCAGGACGCGGGTGGTCTCCTGGAAGGACGCGGCCGACAGCCACGACTCGGTCGCCAGCGAGGCCTTGGTGATTCCCATGACCTCCTGACGGGCCGAGGCGGGGCGCTTGCCCTCGGCGAGGGCACCGCGGTTGACCTCGGTGTAGCGCGACCGGTCGACGAGCTCACCGGGCAGCAGGTCGGTGTCGCCGTGCTCGACGACGGTGACCTTGCGCAGCATCTGGCGCACGATGACCTCGATGTGCTTGTCGTGGATCGGCACACCCTGCGAGCGGTAGACACCCTGCACACCGTCGACGAGGTGCTTCTGCACCTCGCGGACACCCTTGACCCGGAGGACCTCCTTGGGGTCGAGCGTGCCGACGATGAGCTGCTGCCCGAGCTCGACGTGCTGGCCGTCCTCGACGAGGAGGGTCGCTCGCTTCAGCACCGGGTAGGCGACGGGCTCGTCACCGTTGTCGGGCGTGAGGATCACCTTGCGCGAGCGGTCGGTGTCCTCGATCGTGATGCGGCCGGCGGCCTCCACGATCGGCGACGCGCCCTTGGGGGTGCGGGCCTCGAACAGCTCCTGCACGCGGGGAAGACCCTGCGTGATGTCGTCTGCCGACGCCGAACCACCGGTGTGGAAGGTGCGCATCGTGAGCTGCGTTCCGGGCTCACCGATCGACTGGGCGGCGATGATGCCGACCGCCTCGCCGATGTCGACGAGCTTGCCGGTGGCCAGCGAACGGCCGTAGCAGGCCGCGCAGACGCCGACGGCCGACTCGCAGGTCAGGACCGAGCGCACCTTGATGTTGCGCACGCCCGCCGCGACCAGCTTGTCGATGAGCACGTCGCCCACGTCCTCGCCGGCCTCGGCGACGACCTCGCCCTGCTCGTTGACCGCATCCGCGGCCAGCGACCGGGCGTAGACCGAGTTCTCGACGTTCGCGTCGCGGACCCAGACGCCGGGAGCCTCCTCCACGGCGATCGGGAGGTCGAGACCACGGCTGGTGCCGCAGTCGTCCTCGCGGATGATGACATCCTGCGAGACGTCGACCAGACGACGGGTGAGGTAGCCGGAGTCGGCGGTACGGAGCGCGGTGTCCGCCAGACCCTTACGAGCACCGTGCGTGGCGATGAAGTACTCCGCCACGGTCAGGCCCTCGCGGTAGGACGAGATGATCGGGCGAGGGATGATCTCACCCTTCGGGTTGTTCACCAGGCCTCGCATGCCGGCGATGTTGCGCACCTGCAGCCAGTTACCACGAGCACCGGAGGTCACCATGCGGTTGATGGTGTTGTCCTCGGGGAAGTTGGCGCGCATGGCTGCGGCCACCTCGTCGGTCGCCTTCGTCCAGATCTGGATGAGCTCCTGGCGGCGCTCGAGGTCGGTCGTCAGACCCTTCTCGAACTGGCCCTGGACCTTGGCGGCCTGCTTCTCGTAGTTCGCGATGATGTCGCGCTTCGTCGGCGGCGTGAGGATGTCGGACAGCGCCACGGTGACACCCGAGCGGGTGGCCCAGTAGAAGCCGGCGTCCTTGATGCGGTCGAGCGACGCGGCGACCTCCGTGCGCGGGTAGCGCTCGGCGAGGTCGTTCACGATCGCGGACAGCTTGCCCTTGTCGGCGACGGCCTCCACGTAGGGGTAGTCGACCGGCAGCGCCTCGTTGAACAGCGCGCGACCGAGGGTGGTCTCGACGAGCACGGGCCCGTCGACGTAGCCCTCGGGCCCGGCGCCCTCGGCGAAGTGCACGTCGCTCATGCGGATCTTGACGACCGCGTTGAGGTCGAGCGCGCCCTGGTCCTTGGCCAGGATCGCCTCGGAGACCGACGTGAACGCACGGCCCTCACCCTCGGCACCCTGCTTGACCGTGGTCAGGTGGTGCAGACCGATGATCATGTCCTGCGAGGGCAGGGTCACCGGACGGCCGTCGGAGGGCTTCAGGATGTTGTTCGACGCCAGCATCAGGATGCGGGCCTCGGCCTGGGCTTCGACCGACAGCGGCAGGTGCACGGCCATCTGGTCGCCGTCGAAGTCGGCGTTGAACGCCGCGCAGACGAGCGGGTGGAGCTGGATGGCCTTGCCCTCGACCAGCTGCGGCTCGAAGGCCTGGATGCCCAGACGGTGGAGCGTCGGCGCGCGGTTGAGGAGCACGGGACGCTCGCGGATGATCTCCTCCAGCACGTCCCACACCTGGGGACGGCTGCGCTCGACCATGCGCTTCGCGGCCTTGATGTTCTGGGCGTGGCTGAGGTCGATCAGGCGCTTGATCACGAACGGCTTGAACAGCTCCAGAGCCATCTGCTTGGGCAGACCGCACTGGTGCAGCTTCAGCTGCGGACCGACGATGATGACCGAGCGGCCCGAGTAGTCGACGCGCTTGCCCAGCAGGTTCTGGCGGAAGCGACCCTGCTTTCCCTTCAGCATGTCGCTGAGGGACTTCAGGGCGCGGTTGCCGGTACCGGTGACGGGACGACCGCGACGGCCGTTGTCGAACAGGGCGTCGACGGCCTCCTGCAGCATCCGCTTCTCGTTGTTGACGATGATCTCGGGGGCGCCGAGGTCGAGCAGTCGCCGGAGACGGTTGTTGCGGTTGATCACACGACGGTAGAGGTCGTTGAGGTCGGAGGTCGCGAAGCGGCCGCCGTCGAGCTGCACCATCGGGCGCAGCTCCGGCGGGATCACCGGCACGACGTCGAGGACCATCGCCGCCGGCGAGTTGCCGGTGGCGAGGAACGACGACACGACGCGGAGTCGCTTGATCGCGCGGATCTTCTTCTGACCCTTGCCCTCGGAGATCTGCAGGCGCAGGTTCTCCGCCTCGGTGGTGAGGTCGAAGGCCTCGAGGCGCTTCTTGATCGCCTCGGCGCCCATGTAGGCCTCGAAGTACATCCCGTAGCGGTCCTGGAGCTCGTGGAAGACGGCGTCCTCCGGCTTGAGCTCGCCGACCTTGAGGTTGCGGAAGTCCTCCCACACACGCTCGAGCTGGGAGATCTGGTCGTCGTAGGCCTTGCGGCTCTGCGCCATCTCCTTCTCGGCGCCGTCCTTGACGCGACGCTTCTGGTCGGCCTTGGCGCCCTCGTTCTCGAGCTCGGCGAGGTCGGCCTCGAGGCGCGCGAGACGGTCGGCGATGCGGGCGTCGCGCTGGTCGGACAGGGTCTTGATCTCGAGGCGGAGCTCGTTCTCGAGACCGGGCATGTCCTGGTGACGGCCGTCCTCGTCCACCGAGATGATCATGTACGCGGCGAAGTAGATGACCTTCTCGAGGTCCTTCGGCGCCATGTCGAGGAGGTACCCGAGGCGCGACGGGACGCCCTTGAAGTACCAGATGTGGGTGACGGGCGCGGCGAGCTCGATGTGGCCCATGCGCTCACGGCGGACCGAGGACTTGGTGACCTCGACACCGCATCGCTCACACACGATGCCCTTGAAGCGGACGCGCTTGTACTTGCCGCAGGAGCACTCCCAGTCACGGCTGGGCCCGAAGATCTGCTCACCGAACAGACCGTCCTTCTCGGGCTTCAGGGTGCGGTAGTTGATGGTCTCGGGCTTCTTGACCTCACCGTAGGACCACTTGCGGATGTCATCGGCCGTGGCGAGGCCGATGCGCAGCTCATCGAAGGTTGTAACGTCGAGCAATTGTCTTCTCTCTTTTCGAAAGACCGAAGGTAATCAGTGGTCGCCGGCTCAGATGTCGTCGATGGACGACGACTCGAAGCGGCTGGAGATGTTGATGCCGAGCTCCTCAGCGGCACGGAACACCTCGTCGTCGGTGTCGCGGAGGCTGACCGCGGTGCCGTCGGCCGAGAGGACCTCGACGTTCAGGCAGAGCGACTGCATCTCCTTGATGAGCACCTTGAACGACTCGGGGATGCCGGGCTCCTGGATGTTCTCGCCCTTGACGATCGCCTCGTAGACCTTCACGCGGCCGAGGATGTCGTCGGACTTGATCGTCAGGAGCTCCTGCAGCGCGTACGCGGCGCCGTAGGCCTCGAGGGCCCACACCTCCATCTCACCGAAGCGCTGGCCACCGAACTGCGCCTTACCACCGAGCGGCTGCTGGGTGATCATCGAGTACGGACCGGTCGAACGGGCGTGGATCTTGTCGTCGACCAGGTGGTGCAGCTTCAGGATGTACATGTAGCCGACCGAGACCGGGTACGGGTACGGCTCACCGGAGCGGCCGTCGAACAGGCGCGTCTTGCCGCTCGAGTCGATCAGGCGCTCGCCGTCGCGGTTCGGGATGGTCGAGTCGAGCAGACCTGCGATCTCCTCCTCCGACGCACCGTCGAAGACCGGGGTCGCGACCTTCGTGCCGGGCTCGGCCGAGCGGGCCTGCTCGGGCAGACGCGCGGCCCACTTGGGCTTGCCGTCGACCTCCCAGCCCTGCTTCGCGATCCACCCGAGGTGGGTCTCGAGCACCTGGCCGAAGTTCATGCGGCCGGGGATGCCGAGCGGGTTGAGCACGACGTCGACCGGGGTCCCGTCGGCGAGGAACGGCATGTCCTCCACCGGCAGGATCTTCGAGATGACGCCCTTGTTGCCGTGACGACCGGCGAGCTTGTCACCCGCGGTGATCTTGCGCTTCTGAGCGATGTAGACGACCACGCGCTGGTTGACGCCCGAGCCGAGCTCGTCGTCGTTCTCGGCCGAGAACTCCTTGACGGCGATGATCGTGCCCTCTTCACCGTGAGGCACCTTGAGGCTGGTGTCTCGCACCTCGCGGCTCTTCTCGTTGAAGATCGCGCGGAGCAGGCGCTCCTCGGCGCTCAGCTCGGTCTCGCCCTTCGGCGTGACCTTGCCGACGAGGATGTCGCCGGGACGGACCTCGGCGCCGATGCGGATGATGCCGCGCTCGTCGAGGTCGGCCAGCAGCTCCGGGCTGACGTTGGGGAGGTCACGGGTGATCTCCTCCTTGCCCAGCTTCGTGTCGCGCGCATCCACCTCGTACTCCTCGATGTGGATCGACGAGAGCACGTCGTCCTTCACGAGGTTCTGGCTGAGGATGATCGCGTCCTCGTAGTTGTGGCCCTCCCACGGCATGAACGCCACGAGGAGGTTCTTGCCGAGCGCGAGCTCGCCGTTCTCGGTGGCCGGGCCATCCGCGATGACCTCGCCCTTCTCGACCCGCTCGCCCTCGGAGACGACGACGCGGTGGTTGTAGGACGTGCCCTGGTTGGAGCGGTCGAACTTGCGGAGGTAGTACTCCTCGGTGCCGCCCTCGTCGAGCAGGACGGAGACGACGTCGGCGGAGACCTCCTGGACCACACCGGCGTTGTTCGCGATGACCACGTCACCGGCGTCGATCGCGGCGAAGCCCTCCATGCCGGTGCCGACGAACGGCGACTCGCTGCGCAGCAGCGGCACGGCCTGACGCTGCATGTTCGCACCCATGAGCGCGCGGTTGGCGTCGTCGTGCTCGAGGAACGGGATGAGCGAGGTCGCGACCGACACCATCTGGCGCGGGGAGACGTCCATGTAGCCGATCTCGTCGCGCGGGAAGAGGTCGACCTCGCCGCCCTTGCGGCGGGCCAGGACGCGGTCCTCGGCGAAGTGGAGGTCAGCGGTCAGCGGCGCGTTGGCCTGGGCGACGATGAAGTCGTCCTCCTCCGACGCGGTGAGGTAGTCGATGTGCTCGGTGACCCGGCCGTTCTCGACGCGACGGTACGGCGTCTCGATGAAGCCGAACGAGTTGATGCGCGCGAACGAGGCGAGCGAACCGATCAGACCGATGTTCGGACCCTCGGGGGTCTCGATCGGGCACATGCGGCCGTAGTGCGACGGGTGGACGTCGCGGACCTCGACGCCGGCGCGCTCACGGGACAGACCACCGGGGCCCAGCGCCGACAGGCGGCGCTTGTGGGTCAGGCCCGCGAGCGGGTTGTTCTGGTCCATGAACTGGCTGAGCTGCGAGGTGCCGAAGAACTCCTTGATCGCGGCCACGACGGGACGCACGTTGATCAGGGTCTGCGGGGTGATCGCCTCGATGTCCTGCGTGGTCATGCGCTCGCGGACGACGCGCTCCATGCGGGACAGACCGGTGCGGACCTGGTTCTGGATGAGCTCGCCCACCGCGCGGATGCGGCGGTTGCCGAAGTGGTCGATGTCGTCGACGTCGAGACGCAGCGTGACGGGCTGGCCGTCACGCACACCCGGGAGGGTGGTCTGGTTGTCGTGCAGGGCGACCAGGTACTTGATCGTGGCCACGATGTCGGCGACGGTGAGCACCGAGTCGGTGAGCGGCGCGTCGAGGCCGAGCTTGCGGTCGATCTTGTAGCGGCCGACCTTCGCGAGGTCGTAGCGCTTCGGGTTGAAGTAGAAGTTGTCGAGGAGCGCACGCGCGGCCTCGGCGGCGACCTGCTCGCCCGGACGGAGCTTGCGGTAGATGTCCTTCAGCGCCTCCTCCTTGGTGAGGATGGCGTCCTTCTCGAGGGTCGACTCGATCGACGCGAAGCCCTTGAACTCCTCGAGGATCTCCTCGCTGGTCATGCCGAGGGCCTTGAGGAACACCGTGACCGACTGCTTGCGCTTGCGGTCGATGCGGACGCCGACCTGGTCGCGCTTGTCGATCTCGAACTCGAGCCACGCACCGCGGCTCGGGATGATGCGCGCGGAGTAGATGTCCTTGTCGGAGGTCTTCTCCTGGGCGCGCTCGAAGTAGACGCCGGGAGAGCGCACGAGCTGCGACACGACGACACGCTCGGTGCCGTTGATGATGAACGTGCCCTTCTCGGTCATGAGCGGGAAGTCGCCCATGAAGACCGTCTGGGTCTTGATCTCACCGGTCTGGTGGTTCATGAACTCGGCCTCGACGTACAGCGGCGCGGCGTAGGTCTTGCCGCGCTCCTTGCACTCCTCGATCGAGTACTTCTCCGGCTCGAGGAACGGGCTGGTGAAGCTGAGCTGCATGGTCTCGCCGAGGTCTTCGATGGGCGAGATCTCCTCGAAGATCTCGTCGAGACCGCTGCGGTTCGGGAGGTCCTGTCGGCCCGCCTGCTTGGCCTCCTCGACGCGTGCCTTCCACGCGTCGTTGCCGACGAGCCAGTCGAAGCTCTCGGTCTGAAGGGCGAGCAGGTCAGGGACGGTGAGCGTGTCCGTGATCTTGGCGAAAGAAAGGCGGGAGTGGGCCCGACCGTTCTTGGGTGAGTTGGTGGTTGCGTTGCGCGCAGCAGCCAAGGAAATAACCTCCGTGGGCCCCGTCGGGCCTATGAGTCACTGTCGGTCGATGGTGGGATCACTCCGCAGATGTGGCCAGAACCCGCCATATGGTTCTAGAGTGTTGCTGCGACGAGGGTGTCCAGCCGTCCGGAAGGGCGACGATCACACCGCTCCATCACAGGTGCCGACCGCAATATGAAGGCATGAGATGTTCTGGGAGCGCAAAGAACAACTATAGGCACTCTCGACACGCCTGTCCAGTGGTTTGCTTGACCACTTTGAGATTCTCGGGTATAAGTTCTCGTCGATGAGCGGATCCGACCCCTCGGCGGCGTCTCCGCTGCCCCTCGGGCCCGAACGCTCGATCGACTCCTGGCTGCGTCGGCTGCTCGGGCGGGCGCCTCGGCGCGGCCCGCTGGCGTGGCTCGTCGAGCTGCTCGCCTTCGGCCTGAAGCAGGCCTGGGCATGCCTCTTCGGAGCGGCTCTCCTCGCGGTCATCCTCGCGGCGCGCCTGTGGTACCCGGACGGCGTGTGGCTCGCCCGGAACGACGCGCTCACCCTGGCGGCCGTGGCCATCCAGATCGTGATGATCGCGACCCGTCTCGAGACGTGGCGCGAGCTCAGGGTCATCGTGCTGTTCCACATCGTGGGGACGGTGATGGAGCTGTTCAAGACCGACGTGGGGTCGTGGACGTACGGCGCCGACGGGGTGCTCCGGATCGCGGGGGTCCCGTTGTTCAGCGGGTTCATGTACGCCGCCGTCGGGTCGTACCTGGTGCGCGTCTACCGCCTGTTCGACCTGCGCTTCACCCGGTATCCGCGGCTGTGGGTCACAGCGGTGATCGCGGCGGCCATCTACGCGAACTTCTTCACGCACCACTGGATCTGGGACCTGCGCTGGGTGCTGGTCGCCGCGGTCGTGGTGGTGTGGGGCCGGTCGATGATGCACTTCCGGGTGTTCCGCCGCACGCTCCGGATGCCGGTGCTGCTCGCCTTCCTCCTGGTGGCGCTGTTCATCTGGTTCGCCGAGAACATCGCCACCTGGTCGAACGCCTGGACCTACCCGTCACAGGCGGACGGCTGGGAGCTGGTGGGGATCTCGAAGCTGGTGTCGTGGTTCCTGCTGATGATCATCTCGGTCGTGCTCGTGACGTGGGTCTATCCGCCGCGAGCGCCCGCCGGGCCCGCTTCGCCGGCGGTGCCCGCCGGGCCCGCTGCCCGCGGGTAGGGTCGGAGCGTGGCACGCGGGGACGAGAGGTCGGAGACGCCGACCGTCAGGCTGGCGTCAGGCATGGTGGCCACCATCCGGCCGGATCCGTTCGAGGCCGGGTCTCGCATCCTCGTCGTGGACGGGACGCCGCAGTCGCACGTCGACCTCGAGGACCCGACGCACCTGTCGTTCGAGTACGTGCGGCGGATCGGGCACGCGATCGACGTGGTACGGCCCGCGGGAGAGCCGATCACGGCCGTGCACCTCGGCGCCGGCGCCTTCACGCTCCCCCGCTACGTGGCGGCGACGCGGCCCGGCTCGCGGCAGCAGGTGGTGGAGATCGACGAGGACCTCGCCGCCTTCGTCCGCCGCGAACTGCCGCTGCCTCGCGGAGCGAGCATCCGCGTGCGCTACGGCGACGCCCGGGAGGTGCTGTCGCGGCTCCCGGCCGGACTGCGCGGACAGGCGGACGTGGTGGTCAGCGACATCTTCGCCGGAGCCCGGACGCCCGCGCACGTCACGAGCGCGGAGTACTACCGCGAGGTGGCGGAGGTGCTCGCGCCCGACGGGCTGCTGGCCGTGAACGTCGCCGACGGCGCGGGCCTGGCGTTCGCGCGGTCGCAGGCGGCGACCCTGTCCCACGTGTTCGACCACGTGGCGCTCGCCGCCGATCCGCAGATGCTCAAGGCCCGGCGGTTCGGCAACATCGTGGCCTTCGCGTCGAACACAGGACTTCCCTTTGAATCGCTGCCCAGGCGGTTGGCGGGCGACCCGGTGGCGAGCAGGCTGGTCGAAGGAGCGGACGTCGGGCGGTTCGCGGCCGGGGCGCCGATCGCGACCGATCAGACGGCGACCGGCTCCCCGTCGCCGGCGCGCAGCGTGTTCCAGGTCCCCCGCGGAGGCGGGTGAGCTGAGCGACGGCGCTCCCGGACGAGGGCGAGGGAGAGAGGGACGGATGCGCAGAGCAGGGACGCTGACGGCGGTGGCCGCCCTCGCCGTGGGGCTCGCCGGCTGCACGGGGATCGTCGGTCCGGACCCCGAGGTGACGAACTCGCGGTACGCCACCTACAGCCCGGTGGGCACCCCGACCCCGTCGCCCACGCCCTCCCCCACCCCGACCGCCGCACCCGCGGAGGAGCTCGGGCCGGTCGTGCCCTTCGGCGACCCGGGCCCGCTCGTCAGCGGACTGGCCGCGCCGTGGTCGATCGCGCAGCCCGCCGACGGCTCCGTGCTCCTCAGCGAGCGCGACGAGGGCCGCATCGTGGAGGACGTCGGCGGCACCGCGGTCGACGTCGCCCGGATCGGGGACGTGGCCGCCGCCGGCGAGGGGGGACTGCTCGGGCTCGCACCGTGGCAGGGCGCCGACGGGTCGTGGCTCTACGCCTACTACACGACCGCATCCGACAACCGGGTGGTGCGGATGCCGCTCGCGGGGACGCCGGGAGCGCACACGCTCGGCGCTCCGGAGGTGGTGCTCGCGGGACTGCCGAAGGCGTCGAACCACAACGGCGGGCGCATCGCGTTCGGACCCGACGGGATGCTCTACGTCACCGTCGGCGACGCGAACCAGCGCGATCTCGCGCAATCGGTGGAGTTCCTCGGCGGCAAGATCCTGCGGATCACGCCGCAGGGGCAGGTGCCCGCGGACAACCCGTTCGCCGGATCGCCCGTGTGGTCGCTCGGGCACCGCAACCCGCAGGGCATCGACTGGGCCGCCGACGGGACGATGTGGGCGGCCGAGTTCGGGCAGGACACCTACGACGAGCTCAACGTCATCACCCCCGGTGCGAACTACGGCTGGCCGATCGCCGAGGGGTTCGCCGGCGACGGCCGCTTCACCGAACCGGTCGCCCAGTGGGCGACCGACGACGCCAGCCCCAGTGGGATCGCGGTCATCGGCGACACCGTCTTCATGGCCGGCCTCGGCGGCGAGCGTCTCTGGACGATCACCTTCGACGGTCGCTCGCAGGAGTGGTTCACCGGCGCCTTCGGCCGCATCCGGGACGTCGCCCCGGGCCCGGAGAACACGCTGCTCTTCCTCACCAACAACACCGACGGCCGGGGATCACCGCGCGACGGCGACGACGTGCTGTACCGAGTCGACCTCGCGAAGGCCGGCTGACGGCGCGGCGACGGGCACGGGCACGGTGGTGCTCGTTACCCTGGGAGGGACATGAGCATCATCACCGGGTACGACATGACCACCTTGCGCGAGAAGGTCGATGTCGACGCCGTGACCGAGAGGCTCGAGGAGCTCGGTCAGCTGCGCAGCCTGACCGCGCTCAACGAGAAGGTGGTGCTGCTGCGCCTCACCGGGCGGCTCGACGAGGCGATGACGGTCGCCAACGAGGCCGTGCGCCAGGCGCGCTTCTCGGGTGATCGCGAGCTCACCCTCGGCGCTCGCATCCGCCGCGCGCAGGTCATGCAGTACCAGGGGAAGCTCGCCGCAGCGCTGCAGGAGCTCTCTCTGTGCGTCGAGGAGGCGCAGAACCACGAGTGGGGCACCCTCGAGGCCGTGTCGACGCTGAGCCGCGGCAAGGTGCACTTCGAGCTGGAGGACTACCCGGCCGCCCTGGTCGACTTCAAGGTGGCCGTCTTCCTCATGGAGAAGCTCGGCGCCTCGCTCGACCAGCTCGAGTCGTCGCTCGTGGCGGTCGCCGTGACCGAATCGTACCTCGGGTCCTGATCGTGGCCGATCTGGCGCGGGTCACACGGTGGGCGGATGCCCTCATCGCGATGCACCTCGACTCCTCGTGGACCTTCGGGTTCGACAACGCGAAGACACGCGCCGGACAGTGCAACTACACCGCTCGACGGATCACCGTGTCGCGCTACCTCGCGTCGAGGTACGAGGACGACGAGATCCACCAGGTGCTGCTCCACGAGGTGGCTCACGCGCTCGCCGGCGCGGGCGCCGGCCACGGGGTGCGGTGGAAGACGGTCGCGTCGTCGATCGGCTACGTCGGGTCGCGTCTGCACGACGGCGAGCGCGCCGACGACCTCGCACCGTGGGTCGGCGTCTGCCCTGCCGGGCACTCGTACTTCCGGCACCGGCGGCCCACGACCCGGCTGTCCTGCAGCCGGTGCTCGCGCCGCTTCAGCGCCGCCCACCTCATCGAGTGGACGCGGCGCGACGTGTCGCCCGCCCGCGCTCAGGCTCGCCGCTCAGCCTGAGGCCTCCTCTGCCGGCCTCCGGCTTCGGCTGCCTCATCCCCAGCCGAGGCGGCCGGAGAGGGGGTCGGTGAACCAGATGGAGCCGTCCGGGGCGACGTCGATCGAGCCCAGGAGGAGGCCGGGCGTCGACGGGCCCAGGACGGTGAAACGGCCGCGCGGGTCGACCGAGACGATCCGGCCGGTGGTGTCGGCGTAGATGACGCCCTGCGATCCCGGGCGGAGGACGGTAGGGAGCGCGAGACCGGCCGGGGTGGTCGGCACGGGGAACCTGTCCTCCGTGCCTGCGGGGTCGAGACGCAGCAGGTCGGAGCCGTCGAGCATCCAGAGAGCGCCGTCGGCACCGGACTCGAGGTGCGACGCCCACCTCGACGACAAGGGGAGGCTCGTCACCGTGCCCGTCCCGGGGTCGAGTGCATCGACAGTTAAGGACCCGAACTGGGTCATCCACAGCCGCCCGTCCTGGCCCCACGTGACGCTCTCCGGGATCCCGCCGCTTCCACCCGTGATCGTGACGAGGTCGATCGATCCGTCGGGACGCGCGTGGCCGACCACGGAGGCGGTCGCCGTGCCGAACCAGACGGAGCCGTCTCGGGCTGCGGTGAGGTCGGTGATACGGTCGGCGCCGGGGAGAGCGAGGTCGGACACCGCCGCGGAGGCCGGGTCGTACCGGTGCAGGACGGAGTCGGACGGGTCGGCGAACCAGATCGCGCCGTCGCTCGACTCGACGAGCAGGCTCACGCGCCACGGCGAGGTCGCGGTCGTGGGGACCACCGCCCACGTGCCCGAGACCGGGTCGTAGGAGTTCAGCGTGCCGGTCGACTCGTCGTCGAACCACACGACGCCCGTGGACGCGACGAGGAGCGTCCGCGGGCGGCCTCCGGCCGGCTCCGGCAGCTCGCGCCACTGGACGAGCCAGTCCGACGGATGCGGCGCCACCGGCAGGAGGACCGTCGCATGCGCCCCCTCGAGGGTCGAGGCGACGGACGACGCGAGCACCGTCGCCAGGCCGACGCCCAGCGCGACGGCGAGGGCCTTCGGCCCACGGAACCTCGGCGCGCGGACCCTCATCCCCACCCCAGCGAAGCGCGCAACGGGTCGGTGTACCAGAGGGAGCCATCCGGCGCGAGAGCGATGGCCTGGGGCAGATGGCCGGCGCCACCGGGGCCGAGCGGGGTGAACGCCCCATCGGACGCCACGGAGAGGATCCGCCCCTCGGTGTCGGCGTAGAGGACGGCGTCGCCGCCTCGGGTGAGGGAGAACGGGAAGGCGATCGACGACGCGGGCACGATGAAGGTCTCGTCGGAGCCGTCGATACCCACGCGGTGGAGCGAGTTGTTGTCGACGAGCCAGAGGGCGCCGTCGGCACCCGCCTCGATCTCGCTCGTCGCGAAGGCCGAGATCGGGTAGCTCGTCGTGCGCGTCGAGACGGGGTCGTAGGCGTCGATCGCTCCGACGCCGTACTGCGCGACCCAGAGCCGCCCGTCTGGCCCCCAGGTGACGTCGACGGGTATCCCGCCGCTGCCCGCGAGCGTGACGAGCTCGAGCGGGGCGCCGTGCGCGACGTGCCCCACCTCGTCGGCGAGGGAGGTGCCGAACCAGATCGACCCGTCCGGTGACGCCGCGAGCGCCAGAGGACGGATGCCCGCGGGCATGAGGGTCTCGTCGATCACCCCGGTGTCGGGGTCCAGCCTCGACACCGTCTCGGCCGTCGGGTCGGAGTACCAGATCGCCCCGTCGGCCGCTTCCACGATCGAGACGACGAACGCGTCGCTCGCGAGGGGGTACGGGGCCAGCGACCCTGTGGCGGGGTCGTAGGCCAGCAGGCGGGATGACGCGCCGTCGGCGAACCAGACCGTGCCATCGGCCGCCGTCGTGATGACGCTCGGCTGAACGCCGGGAGGGAGCGCGACGTCGTGCCAGAGGACGTGCGAGCCGGGAGACGGCGGGGCGACCGGCGGACGCGCGTCGGCCACGAGGGGAGACACGAAGATCAGTGCCGTCGTCGTGAGGGACGCGGCGGCGAAGGAGAGGAGACGACGCACCCGCCCATCATGGGGGCGGGTGCGTCGGAGGGGACCTGAGTACTTCCTACTCGGTGACCTCGACCTCTTTCCAGAACGCGACGTAGTTCGAGAAGTCCTTGCCCACGCGGTCGAACGCGGTGGCGTACGGGTTCGGGTACGACCACGCGCGGTCGTGGAGCGAGGTGCCGTCGACGGTGACGTCGAAGTACTGGCACTCGCCCTTCCACGGGCACGTGTAGGGGGTGTCGCTCTCGCTGAGCAGCTCCGACCTCACGCTCGACGGCGGGAAGTACCAGTTGCCCTCGATGGCGATGAGGTCCTCCTTGGGCGCCTCCGCGATGACCGTTCCGTCGACCACTGCCTTCATGCTGAATCCTCCTGTGAGACTGTGACGACCACGCTACGCCTTTGCCGGCCCCGTGCATCCGGACAGACTGGGTGGATGCGCGTGCTGCTCAAGCTGATCCTCGACTGCGACCCGGACGCGGCCTGGCGCGCCATCCGCAGTCCCGCCGTCTTCCGCGAGGTGTCGAGCCCGCTGCTCGACATCGAGTCGCTCGCCGCGGACGGGTTCCCCACGGTGTGGGAGCCGGGTCAGCACCCGGTCGAGATCCGCGGCGGCGGGATCGTGCCGCTGGGGAAGCAGATCATCCGCTTGAGCGTCCAGACCCGTCAGCACGGCGACGTGCGCATCCTGCACGACTCGGGTCAGCCGGTCACGGGAGCACTCACGGCCGTGACGCTCTGGGACCATCGGATGGCCGTCGCCCCCGACCCGAAGGGGACGGGCAAGACGCTCTATCGTGACCAGCTCACCATCGGTGCGGGGCTGCTGACGCCCGCGGTCTGGTATTCGCTGTGGGCGTTCTGGCAGTGGCGCGGGCACAAGCTCAAGGAGCTCGCGCCCACCTGGGCGTACGACCTGCCCCGCGATGAGGAGGAGCCGGCGTGAGCATCCGCACCGCGCTCGAGACGGCTGACTGGCGTCAGCGCGTCTTCGCTCTCTACGCCGAGGTGCGCCGGGTGAGCGAGGTCGACCCCGCCGCCGCGCACGCGGCGTGGCGCGCCGCCCGCGACGAGCTCTTCGCGACGCATCCCGCCACTCCCCTGCTGCCCGAGGACAGGGCCTCGTTCCGCGGCCTGCCCGTTGCGGACTACGACCCCGCGTGGCGGTTCGTCGTCGACCTCGCCGAGCCGGCCGAGCCGGCGTCGTTCGAGTTCGAGACCGGGACCGACGGGCTCGTCCCGTTCGAGCTGCTCGGCGTCTCCCACGTGCCTGGCGTCGGCGACCTCGACGTGTGGCGTCTCGCGTCCTACGGCGGCGGGCTCTTCCTCCCGGTGAAGGACGGGCTCGCCGGGAAGCCCGGAGGGACCTACGGCGGCGGGCGGTACCTGCTCGACACGATCAAGGGCGCGCACCTGGGCGACCCCGACGGGCGGCTCGTGCTCGACTTCAACTTCGCCTACAACCCGTCGTGCGCCTACGACCCCGCGTGGGCGTGCCCCCTGGCGCCGGCGGGCGACACGGTCGCCTCGGAGATCCCCGTGGGCGAACGCTACGAAGGCGCTCACTGAGCATCCTGTAGGCTGAAGGGACGCAGGCTCCACGATGAGCCGCGTGCGTCGTAGAACGCTTCCTCGCGCATCCGCCACTCTGGCCGGTGCGGCGACACTTTCTCACGGCGAACGGATGCGCCGACCGGCGCCTTCGCCATCTTCAGCCTGAAAGGCTCCCCCTTGTCTTCTGACACCCTGTCCTTCGGCGCGCTCGGCGTGCCGGCCCCTCTCGTCGACGTGCTCGTCGAGCAGGGCAAGTCCTCCCCGTTCCCGATCCAGGCCGACACCCTGCCCGACACTCTCGCGGGCCGCGACGTGCTCGGTCGGGGGAAGACCGGATCCGGCAAGACCCTCGCGTTCTCCATCCCGATGGTGGCGCGCCTGGCGCAGGACGGCGCGAAGCGCGTCCCGGGTCGCCCGCGCGGCCTCATCCTCGCCCCCACCCGTGAGCTCGCGACGCAGATCGCCGCGACCCTCGAGCCCCTGGCGAGCAAGGCCCGCCTCTCGGTCACCACGATCTTCGGCGGCGTCTCGCAGAACAAGCAGGTCGCCGCACTCAAGGCCGGCGTCGACATCGTCGTGGCCTGCCCCGGACGCCTCGACGACCTCATGAAGCAGGGCTTCGTGAAGCTCGACGACGTCCAGATCAGCGTGCTCGACGAGGCCGACCACATGGCCGACCTCGGCTTCCTGCCCGTCGTCACGCGCATCATGAACGCCACGCCTCAGCGCGGCCAGCGCCTGCTGTTCTCGGCGACCCTCGACAACGGGGTCGACAAGATCGTGGCGCGCTTCCTCCACGACCAGGTGCTGCACTCGGTCGACGAGGCCACCTCGCACGTCGCGGCGATGACGCACCACCTCTTCGAGGCCGCGGACGCCGATGCCAAGAAGGACCTCGTCCGCGCGCTCGCGTCGGGCACCGGCCGCCGCATCCTGTTCATGCGCACCAAGCACCACGCGAAGAAGCTCGCCAAGCAGCTCACCGAGTGGGGCATCCCCGCCGTGGACCTGCACGGCAACCTGTCGCAGAACGCCCGTGACCGCAACCTCGCCGCCTTCGGGTCGGGCGAGGTGCGCGTGCTCGTCGCCACCGACGTCGCCGCCCGCGGCGTGCACGTCGACGACGTCGAGCTCGTCGTCCACGTGGACCCGCCGACCGAGCACAAGGCGTACCTGCACCGCTCGGGTCGTACGGCTCGCGCGGGCAGCGAGGGCGACGTGGTGACGATCATGCTGCCGGAGCAGCGCCGCGACGTCGCCGACATGATGCGGAAGGCCGCCATCAAGGTCGCCGCGCAGAAGGTGACGGCCACCTCGCCCGAGGTGCTGTCGCTCGTCGGCGAGCAGGCCGCCTACGTCGCGCCCGTGAAGAAGGCGCCGGTGCAGCAGGCGCCGTCGCGGCCCGGTGGGTCGCAGGGCGCGAACGCGCAGCGGAAGCGCGCTCGCCGCGGGGGCGGATCGGGTGCGGGCTCGGCTGAGGGCGCCGCTTCGGGTCGCTCGTCGTCGGGTCGTTCCGGCGGACGCGGCGGGGCGGGTGCCGCAGCCGGCTCGGGTTCGGGCTCGGGCTCGGGCTCGGCGGAGGGTGGTCGCCAGGGCCAGCGCCCGGCGCGCACCCGCGGTGGGGCCGGCGGCGGCTCCGGCCAGGCGCGTCGCGGGGGCGGCTCGACCCGCTCGGGCAGCAGCGTGACGTACAGCACCTCGACCGGCGGGCACAGCTCGGCCGCCGACTTCTCCGCCTCCTCGGGCGGCGGACGCCGCCGCGGTCGCTGACGCACGACCGTCATCACGGAATACGGCGAAGCCCCGCGATATTCACGGGGCTTCGCCGTATCTCGTGACGGGCGACCTCGTATCGCCGCCCGTCACGGTCGCTCCGACACCGGAGAGGGCGAAGCCCGACGAATACGGACGAGGTTCGCCGGAATCGGTGTCGAGGCGACGATGACTCCCGCACCACGACGCCGCGGGGCGACGCCCCGGACGAGCGACCGCCGTCGCTTCGACACCGAACAGGGCGAAGCCCGACGACTACGGACGAGGTTCGGCGGAATCGGTGTCGAGGCGACGATGACTCCCGCACCACGACGCCGCGGGGCGACGCCCCGGACGAGCGACTACCGTCGCTTCGACACCGAACAAGGGGAAGCCCGGCGAACACGGCCGAGGTTCAGCCGGATCGGTGTCGGGGTGACGGCTGGCGGTGACGGGGGTCAGGACTTGCGGGGGTAGAGGGTGTCGCCGGCGGCGAGCATGGCGACGAACTGCTCGATGCGGCGGGCCCGGGTCTCCGGGCGCTTCGCCTGGTGGATGCGGAACAGGATCGCGAAGCGGTTCTGGCTGTCGAGGCCGGCGAACGCCGCCTGCGCGGCCGGGTCGGCGGCGAGGGCCGCCGCCAGGTCGTCCGGCACCTCGATGCGGCTGGGCGGCGCGTACGCGGCGTCCCAGCGGCCGTCGGCCTTGGCGCGGTCGATCTCACGCTGGCCGGCCTCGTGCATCCGGCCCGCTCCGGTGAGACGCTCCACATGGCCGATGTTGACCTGTGACCACATGCTGCGAGCGCGGCGCGGGGTGAACGTCTGGAGGAAGGACTCCTCATCGCGCCGGTTCCGGATGCCGTCGATCCAGCCGAAGCAGAGGGCCTCGTCGATCGCCTCCGCGTGCGTCACCGAGGGCTGAGGCGCCCCCTTCTTGGCCAGGATGATGCGGATCCCGTCGACCGAGTCGTGGTGCTCCTCCAGCCAGGCGCGCCATTCGGCCGCTGAGGCGAAGCGCCGCTCCTCGTACGCGGGCACGACGTCGGCCTCAGGCCAGCCGGCCCACGGACGCGAGCGCGGCTCGGAGCAGCGCTCCGCGGCCGCCCTCCATCTCGGCGGCGACCGCATCCGACGCCGCCTCGGCCGGCGTCATCCACGTCAGCTCGAGCGCATCCTGACGCGGTTCGCAGGTGCCCGTGACGGGGACGACGTAGGCCAGCGCGACGGCGTGCTGGCGCTCGTCGTAGTAGGTCGAGACCCCGGGGAGCGGGAAGTACTCGGCGACCTGGAACGGCACAGGGCTCGCCGGCAGCTGCGGGAACGCCATCGGCCCGAGGTCCTTCTCGAGGTGGCGGAACAGGGCGTCGCGGATGGTCTCGCCGTACATGACCCGACCCGAGACCAGCGTCCGGGCGATGGTGCCGCTGGCACCCACGCGCAGCAGCACGCCCACCTCGATCACCTGGCCCATGCCGTCGGTGCGCACGGGGACCGCCTCGACGTAGAGCAGCGGGATCCGCCGCCGGACCTCCTCGAGCTCGCTGTCGCTCAGCCATCCGGAGTTGGGGTCTGGAGTGCGCACCGTCATGCTCCATTCTTACCCGACGCGGGCGACCCGCTGTGGGCGAACAGCGGTGGCCGTGTCGGAGGTGCGGGCCAGGATGGAGGGATGGGCGACGTGCTCGACAGGTTCTCCCCCGCCACGCGGGAGTGGTTCCGTGGCGCGTTCTCGCAGCCGACGCCAGCGCAGGAGGGCGCCTGGGAGGCGATCTCCGGCGGGCAGGATGCGCTCGTCGTCGCGCCGACGGGATCCGGGAAGACCCTGTCCGCGTTCCTCTGGGCGATCGACCGCCTCACCTCCGAGAAGCGGGAGGAGGGGCACGGCACGTCCGTGCTCTACATCTCCCCGCTCAAGGCGCTGGGCGTCGACGTCGAGCGCAACCTGCGGTCGCCGCTCGTCGGCATCACGCAGACGGCGAAGCGGCTCGGCACCGAACCGCCGGTCGTCACGGTGGGCGTCCGCTCGGGCGACACCCCGGCCCAGGAGCGACGGACGCTGGCGAAGACGCCGCCCGACATCCTCATCACGACCCCCGAGTCGCTGTTCCTCATGCTCACGTCGGCCGCGCGCGAGTCGCTCGCGTCGGTGAAGACCGTGATCGTCGACGAGGTCCACGCCGTCGCCGCCACCAAGCGCGGCGCGCACCTCGCCCTCAGCCTGGAGCGACTGGATGCGCTGCTCGAGACCCCGGCCCAGCGCATCGGCCTCTCGGCGACCGTGCGACCGCGCGAGGAGGTGGCGCGCTTCCTCTCGGGCGGGCGGCCGGTGTCGATCGTGGCTCCGCCCTCGACCAAGACCTTCGACCTCCGCGTCGTGGTGCCGGTGGAGGACATGACCCAGATCCCCTCGCTCGACACCCTCGAGGGGTCGGCGGCGGGCGCCTCGGCACCCGATCAGGGCTCGATCTGGCCGCACGTCGAAGAGGACATCGTCGACCGCATCCTCGAGCACCGCTCGTCGATCGTGTTCGCGAACTCCCGGCGTCTGGCCGAGCGGCTGACCGCCCGGCTGAACGAGATCTTCACGGAGCGGTTGGGCATCGCCGAGGAGGCCGACGCCGAGCTGCGCGAGCTGTCGCCGAGCGGACCGAGCCAAAGCCGGAGCCTGAGCCCGGACGCCGCGGCCGGCGGGGCGGCCGCACCCGCCACCACCCGACCGCCCGCCGCCCTGATGGGCCAGGCCGGCAGCACGGCGGGCGCCGAGCTCGTGCTCGCGAAGGCGCACCACGGCTCGGTGAGCAAGGAGCAGCGCGCCCTCATCGAGGACGACCTGAAGTCCGGTCGGCTCCGCTGCGTCGTGGCGACCTCTAGCCTGGAGCTGGGCATCGACATGGGCGCCGTCGACCTCGTCATCCAGGTGGAGGCGCCCCCGTCGGTGGCCAGCGGCCTGCAGCGGGTGGGTCGCGCCGGCCATCAGGTGGGCGAGATCTCGAAGGGCCTGCTGTATCCGAAGCATCGCGCCGACCTGCTGCACAGCGCCGTGGTGTCGATGCGGATGACGTCGGGGCTGATCGAGTCGATCGCGATCCCCGCCAATCCGCTCGACGTGCTCGCGCAGCAGACCGTCGCGGCGTGCGCGCTCGAGTCGATCGACGTCGAGGAGTGGTTCGACACCGTGCGTCGCAGCGCTCCGTTCGCGGGTCTGCCGCGCTCGGCCTACGACGCCACCCTCGACCTCCTCTCGGGGCTGTACCCCTCCGACGAGTTCGCCGAGCTGCGGCCGCGCCTGGTCTGGGACCGCGACGCCGGCACCCTGACCGGGCGACCGGGCGCGCAGCGGCTCGCGGTGACGAGCGGCGGCACCATCCCCGACCGCGGCCTGTTCGGCGTCTTCATGGTCGGCGGCGAGCCGACGGACGCCGGTCCCGAGTCCCCCGCCCCCGCGCGCTCCGCCCCGGGCAGACGCGTCGGCGAGCTCGACGAGGAGATGGTCTACGAGTCCCGCGTGGGCGACGTCTTCGCCCTCGGTGCGACCAGTTGGCGCATCCAGGAGATCACCCACGACCGCGTGCTCGTGCTGCCCGCGTTCGGGCAGCCCGGGCGCCTCCCGTTCTGGCGCGGCGAGGGCCTCGGCCGCCCGGCCGAGCTCGGCGCCGCCATCGGCGAGTTCACCCGCACGATCGCGGCCGACGAACCGGAGGCCGCGCTCGAGCGCGCCCGCGCCGCAGGGCTCGAGGAGCGCGCGGCGACCAACCTCGTGGCGTTCGTGAGCCAGCAGCGCGAGGCGACGGGCAGCGTCCCCAGCGACCGGACGCTCGTCGTCGAGCGCTTCCGCGACGAGCTCGGCGACTGGCGGGTCGTCCTCCACTCCCCCTACGGGATGCCGGTCCACTCGCCCTGGGCCCTGGCGATCAACGCCCGCGTGCGCGAGCGCTTCGGGGTGGAGGCGAACGCGGTGGCGAGCGACGACGGCATCGTCGTGCGGATGCCCGACACCGAGAGCGACCCGCCCACGGCCGAGCTGTTCCTCTTCGAACCGGCCGAGCTCGAGCAGATCGTGACCGACGAGGTCGGCGGATCCGCCCTCTTCGCCTCGCGCTTCCGCGAGAACGCGGCGCGCGCGCTGCTGCTCCCCCGACAGAACCCGGGACGACGCTCACCGCTCTGGCAGCAGCGCCAGCGGTCCGCGCAGCTGCTCGAGGTGGCCCGCAAGTACCCGACGTTCCCGATCATCCTCGAGACGGTGCGCGAGTGCCTGCAGGACGTCTACGACCTGCCGTCGCTGCTCGCCCTGGCGCGCGACGTGCAGTCGCGTCGAGTCCGGGTGGTCGAGGTCGAGACCCAGACCGCGTCGCCCTTCGCGAGCAGCCTGCTGTTCGGGTACGTCGCCTCGTTCGTCTACGAGGGCGACAGCCCGCTCGCCGAGCGGCGGGCGGCAGCGCTGGCCCTCGACCCGAGCCTGCTCTCCGAGCTGCTGGGCCGAGCCGAGCTGCGCGAGCTGCTCGACCCCGACGTCATCGAGCAGACCCAGCGCGAGCTGCAACGCCTGGCCCCCGACCGGCGCGCCCGCGACCTCGAGGGCGTGGCCGACCTGCTGCGTCTGCTCGGTCCGCTCTCTGAGGCCGAGATCGCCGAGCGCAGCCTCGACGACCTCGCTCCCCGCGTGGGCGAGGTCGTCGACGAGCTGGTCGCCTCCCGCCGCGCGCTGCGGGTGAGCATCGCCGGGCGCGACGAGGTCGCGGCCATCGAGGACGCAGGCCGCCTCCGAGATGCCCTGGGCGTCCCCATCCCGTTCGGCGTGCCCGACGCCTTCATCGCGCCCGTCGAGCAACCGGTGCTCGACCTGGTGAGCCGCTACGCCCGCACCCACGGCCCGTTCCTGGCGACGGAGGCGGCGACCCGATTCGGGCTCGGGGTGTCGGTGGTGCAGGATGCGCTGCGTCGGCTGGCCAGCGACCGCCGACTGGTCGAGGGTGAGTTCCGGCCGACGGGTGTCTCGGCCGACGCCGAGCGCCTGGGCCAGGCGGGCGCGACGGAGTGGTGCGACGCCGAGGTGCTGCGTCGCCTCCGCAGCCGTTCGCTCGCGGCGCTCCGGCACGAGATCGAGCCCGTCGACACCGCGACGTTCGGACGCTTCCTCCCGGCGTGGCAGCACGTCGGCGGGAGCCTCCGCGGCGTCGACGGGGTGCTCACGGTGATCGAGCAGCTCGCCGGTGTGCCCGTCCCCGCCTCCGCGTGGGAGACCCTCGTCCTGCCCGCCCGCGTACGCGACTACTCGCCCGCGATGCTCGACGAGCTCACCGCCTCCGGCGAGGTGGTGTGGACGGGCCGCGGCACGCTGCCGGGCAGCGACGGCTGGGTGGCGCTGCACACCTACGACTCCCTGCCGGTCACCGCGGTCGCTCCCGAGGAGATCGACGAGACCGAGGTGCACCGGGCGCTGCTCGCCGCCCTGGCTCGCGGGGGCGCGTACTTCTTCCGGAGCCTCGCCGACCACGTCGCGGCCGAGCTGCCCGACCGTGTCCCCGACGACGCGGCGATCGTCGAGGCGCTCTGGGACCTCGTCTGGGCGGGCCTCGTCACGAACGACACGGTCGCGCCGCTCCGCACGCTCACCGGCTCGGGCTCGTCGTCGCACAGCACCCGCCGCGCGGCTCCGCGGTCGCGGATGTACCGGGGCCGGGCGATCCCGCGCGCCACGATGCAGACGCGGGTCGGTCCACCGACGGCGGGAGGGCGGTGGTCGCTGCTGCCCGAGCCGGCCAGCGACGCGACCATCCGCGCCACCGCGAGCGCCGAGCTGCTGCTCGACCGCTACGGGGTCGTCACACGGGGCTCGGTGATGAACGAGCGCCTTCCGGGCGGGTTCGCTCTGGCGTACCGGGTGCTGAGCCGCTTTGAGGAGAGCGCCCGCTGCCGTCGCGGCTACTTCATCGAGACTCTCGGCGCCGCGCAGTTCGCCACCGGCGGCACGATCGATCGGCTGCGGGGCTTCGCTCCGGACGCGATCGGGCGAGACCGTCTGCGCGACGACGCACCGACGGCGCTCACGCTCGCCGCGACCGACCCCGCCAATCCGTACGGCGCTGCCCTGCCGTGGCCGTCCGTCGAGGGTCACCGACCCGGCAGGAAGGCGGGCGCCCTGGTCGCCCTCGTCGACGGCGAGCTCGCGCTCTACCTCGAGCGGGGAGGGAAGAGCATGCTCTCCTTCAGCGACGACCCTGCTGTGCTCGCGCTCGCCGCCTCCTCGGTGGCCGAGGCGGTGCGCGGCGGCAGGATCGACCGGCTGGCCGTCGAGCGGGCGAACGGCGACTTCGTGCTCGGCACCCCTGTCGGAGACGCCCTGGCCGCGGCGGGCTTCACGGGCACGCCCCGGGGGCTGAGGCTCCGTGCCTGAGGGAGACACCGTCTACCGCACGGCGGTGCACCTCGATCAGGCGCTGTCCGGTCGGCCGCTGACGGTGAGCGACATCAGGGTGCCGACCTTCGCCACCGTCGACCTGGTCGGGCAGACCGTCGACGAGGTGGTCAGCCGTGGGAAGCACCTGCTCACGCGGGTGGGGGACGTCAGCATCCACACCCACCTCAAGATGGAGGGCAGCTGGCACATCTACAAGCACGGCACGAAGTGGCGCCGTCCCGCCTACGCGGCGCGGATCGTGCTGGAGAACGCCGACTGGGTCACGGTCGGATTCGACCTCGGGATCGTCGAGGTGGTGCCGCGCGATCGGGAGGATGACGTCGTCGGCCATCTCGGACCCGACCTCCTCGGGCGGGACTGGGACGAGGGCGAAGCCCTGCTGCGCCTCTCGTCCGATCCCGCGCGTCCCGTCGTCGTCGCGCTGCTCGATCAGCGCAACCTGGCAGGGCTCGGCAACGAGCTGGCGAACGAGGTGTGCTTCCTCCGCGGCATCGACCCGCACCGCCCGATCGGCGAGGTGCCCGATCTCGCCGGGGTCGTGAAGCTCGCCCAGCGCGTCATCCTCGCCAACCGCGACCGCGTCGACCGCACCTTCACGGGCGACACCCGTCCCGGGATGCAGGACTGGGTCTACGGCCGCGAGGGCCGCCCCTGCCGACGATGCCGCACGCGCATCCGGCACGACCAGACCGGGGCGAACGAGCTGCAGCTGCGCGACACCTACTGGTGCCCGCACTGCCAGCGCTGAGGCACTCCTCCCGGTGCGCTGCGGGCGTCGGTGCCCCGGTAGGGTCGGAGGGTGGCTGACTCGACTCCGCTTCTCATCGACGACGACCTGGTCGTGTGGTCGGTTCCGGCCGACGCTCGCCGCGAGACGCTCGCGACGCATCCGCTGGTGATCGTCATGCACGGCAAGGGGTCGCATGAGCGCGATCTCGCCGGGCTGTTCGGCTACCTGCCCGCCGGCGCCGTCTACGCCTCGCTGCGCGCGCCGCTGGTGAGCCCGCAGCCGGTCGTGAACGGGTTCGAGTGGTTCCCGATCGGCGTCCCCGGCGACCCTTCCGCCGACGTCCTGGTCCCGGCGGCGGATGCGGTGCTCGCCTGGCTCGACCGGGTCGAGTCCGCGTACGGGACACCCCCGGCGGTGGCGGCGATGGGGTTCTCGCAGGGCGGCGCGATGTCGATCCAGCTCCTGCGCAGCGCGCCAGACCGCCTCTCGGCCGGGGTGAACCTCTCGGGGTTCTCCGCTTCGGCGACGTTCCCCGGCGACGAGGTGCTCGCGCAGACGAAGCCTCCGCTGTTCTGGGGCTTCGACCGCAACGACCCGATCATCGCCCACTCGGCGGTGGTCCGGACGGCGGAGTTCCTCCCCGGCCACTTCAGCGCGACGGTGCGCGAGTACCCGGGGATCGCCCACTCGATCTCGGGCGAGGAGCTCGGCGACGTGGCCGCCTTCCTCACCTCGGCCCTCCGCCTCGCCCGCTGACGTGGCGAAGAAGGCGGCCGCAGGGCCGACGACCGCGGCGACCACGGCGCTGGTCCGCGCGGGTCTGCCCTACGTGGCGCACACCTACACGCACGATCCCCGCGCCACCGACTTCGGGGCGGAGGCCGCCCGCGAGCTCGGCGTCGATGCCGCCCGGATCTTCAAGACGCTGATGGTCGAGACGGACGCGGGCTTCGGGATCGGGATCGTGTCGGTCGGCGACCTGCTCGACCTGAAGGCCCTGGCCGGAGCGCTCGGGGCGAAGCGGGCCGCGATGGCCGACCAGCAGGTGGCGGAGCGGAAGTCGGGCTACGTCGTCGGAGGGATCAGCCCGATCGGCCAGCGCACGCCGCTGCCGACGGTGCTCGACGAGAGCGCGTCGGGCTTCGAGACGGTGTTCGTCTCGGGAGGCCGCCGCGGCTTCGACCTCGAGCTCGCCCCCGCCGACCTCCTCGCCGCCACCCGCGGCACCCTCGCCGTCATCCGCCGCACCTGAGCGCTCTCCGCTAGGTCGAGGGGGCTCCCGGCCGCGGCCCTCGCGGCCGCGGGTGACCGTCGAAAGGTCGCCTGAGAGCACACACAGCGCGTATATCGCGTCACCTTCGCGCTGACGGTACCTTTCGACGCCCATCCCATCCCGCCCCGCGCCGCTCGTCCGGATGGGGCACGGGTACTTGGCCGCGGTCGGACGTCGGCCGGACCCTCAGGACTCGGGGGAGCCGAGGGCGGCGGTGCGGATGCGGCGGAGGAAGTGGGCGCCGGCGTCGTCGTTGACCAGGCCGTCCTCGGGGCGCAGGACCTCGTAGGGCTTCTCGACGACCGCGACGGGGCGGACGTCGACGTGGGTGACCTCGCGGCCGGTGTCGTGCATCCAGTCGGCCATGCGGTAGTCGCTCGGCGAGTCGCCCATCGAGAACCAGCGGCGGGGCACGGGCAGGCCATCGGCCTCGAGCATGCTCACCGCGCGCTCGGCGCCGAGGTCCTTGCCGACCCTCACGGACTCGATGTCGGTGGAGATGATGGTGGGGTCGATGCGGAAGTCGACCTCGCCGGCCGCATCCGGCGCGCGATCGCCGCCGAGCTCGACGCCCGTGCCGTGCTCACGGAAGAGCTCGAGCACGTCGCGGTCGAACGCGGGCTGGACGGCGAGGTAGTCCGCGGACTCGACGTCGGTGCGCTGCTCGACGGAGATCATCGTGCGCTTCGTGCGATCGAAGAACATCGTGCCCGCGTACCGCTCGGTGACGAGCGCGTCGACACCGTCGACCACCGCGGTCGGAGGGCGGAACGCCTCGTCGGTGGTGAGCTCCCCGATCCCGTCGGCGGTGACGTGGAACCAGACGCCGCCCTTCTCGCACACCCCGATGACCCGTCGCCCGGGGCGGATGCCGCGAGCGGCCAGAGCGGGCACGATCACCTCGGCGACGAACGCGTCGGAACGCCCGGTGTTGAAGACGACGACGGCGCCGGCATCGACGAGGGCGACGATGTCGTCGGCGATCGAGTCGTGCACGATGCGGCGGTGGACGGGGCTCGCGACCGGTCCGTCGAGGTCGAGGAGCAGGCCGAGGTCGGTGGGATCGATCATCGTGACCATCCTCTCAAACCACGAGCGACCCGGAGGCCTGAGCCACCAGACACCTCATCGCAGCGCGCGGCCGAAGCGGGTGTGCACGCCCGGCGAGAACAGCACCGAGTCGGGCGCCCGCTCGGCGAGCCCCGGCAGGCCTGCGGCGGCCAGCAGCTCGTCGTCGAGGTGCTCGAGCTCGGCCGTCTCGACCCGCCACGGCGGATGCTCGTTCGGGATGAAGAGCGTCCTCCCCCGGCGCTCGATGTGGAGACCCCAGCGCGCCGTGAGGAAGACCGCCAGCTCGTCCTCGCTGCGATCCCTCCCGGTGGGCACCACGTCGACGGCGGATGCGGGACCGCGACGGCCTCCCAGACCGCCCTGGCCCCGCCGGACGGAGCGGTAGCGGATCACGCCGCGCGCATCCGTGGTGATCGACATGTCGGCCCACTGGTACGGCAGCCCGAACAGCACCCGGGCCGCGACGACGGCGCCGAGGCTCGACGACTCGAGCGAGCGGAACACCACGCCGTGCCGGCCCCGCTCGTCGATCGAGTACAGCCGCACGTTGACCTCGGGGAACGTGCCCACCACGGGGATGGGCCCGAGCCCGGGCAGGCCGGGCGCGGTGGCGTTGGCCAGGCGGAACGGGATGAGCCCGACCCAGGTCGAGCCGTCGAACTCGTCGGGCCGGGTGCCCGCGGGAAGGAGCGGCGCGACGACGGCCGGATCGGCGCGCCAGTGCAGGAAGGCCAGCGACTGCCAGTCCTGCTCGTGCAGCATCCGCCGGAGGGGCGGAGCCTGCCGCGACGGCCCGTGCGGAGCGGTCACTCGCCCTCGATGGGCACCAGCACGAGGTCGACGCCCGGAGTCAGCAGGAGATGCGCCGGCTGGTAGCGCCCCTCCCCCACGTTCACCTCGAGCCAGGCGGGCTGAGCGGACGCGATCCCGGCGGCGATCTCGGCCTGCAGCTCGCCGATCTCGCGGTCGGACAACGAGTACTGACGCCCTCCGTAGAAGATGTTGACCCGCTTCATGGCACTCCGATCCGTCGTCCTGACGCCTCAGCGTAGCGAGCCGCGCCGACACCCGAGCGAAGATGGCGCGGCGGCGCGTCAGCACGTACCCTCTGAAGGGATGAGCAGCATTCCGACGCCCTACGAAGACCTCCTCCGCGACGTCTACACCAACGGCACGCACAAGTCCGATCGCACGGGCACCGGCACACGCAGCGTGTTCGGTCGGCAGATCCGATTCGACCTCGCCGAGGGCTTCCCGCTCATCACCACCAAGCGGGTCCACTTCAAGTCGATCGCGTACGAGCTGCTCTGGTTCCTGCGGGGCGACGGCAACGCACGCTGGCTCCAGGAGCACGGTGTCACGATCTGGGACGAGTGGGCCGACGAGAACGGCGACCTCGGACCGGTCTACGGGGTGCAGTGGCGGTCGTGGCCCACGCCGAACGGCGAGCACATCGACCAGATCAGCCAGGTGATCGAACAGCTGCGCTCGAACCCCGACTCGCGCCGCATCATCGTCTCGGCGTGGAACGTCGCCGACATCCCCTCGATGGCGCTCGCCCCCTGCCACGCCCTGTTCCAGTTCTACGTGGCCGACGGCAAGCTGTCGTGCCAGCTCTACCAGCGCAGCGCCGACATGTTCCTCGGCGTGCCGTTCAACATCGCCAGCTACGCGCTGCTCACGATGATGGTCGCCGCGCAGACCGGTCTCGAGCCGGGCGAGTTCGTGTGGACCGGCGGCGACTGCCACATCTACGACAACCACGTGGAGCAGGTCGAGACGCAGCTGTCGCGCGCCCCCTTCGCCTCCCCCCGCCTCGTCATCTCGCGAGAGCGCCCGAGTATCTTCGACTACGAGTACGAGGACTTCGAGGTCGTCGGCTACGAGCACCACCCCGCGATCCGCGCTGCGGTCGCGGTCTGACCCTGGGCGCGTCCAACGTGATCGGGCTCGTCTGGGCGGAGTCCCGCGAGGGGGTCATCGGCGCCGACGGCGGGATCCCGTGGCGGATCCCCGAGGACATGGCGCACTTCCGCGAGGTCACCGGCTCCTCCGTCGTCGTGATGGGGCGCCGGACGTGGGACTCGTTGCCCCCGAGGTTCCGTCCCCTGCCGGGGCGCGAGAACGTCGTCGTCACGCGCGACCGCTCCTGGAGCGCCGAGGGTGCGCGGGTGGCGCACTCCGTCGGGGAGGCGCTGTCCGGCCGCCGGGGCGACGTCTGGGTGATCGGCGGCGGTGAGATCTACCGCGAGGCTCTCCCCTCGGCCGACGTGCTCGAGGTGACGGAGGTCGACGCCTCCGTGGAGGGCGACACGGTGGCCCCCGCGATCGGCCCCGAGTGGACGCCCGAGGCGGGCGCTTGGCAGGAGTCGAGCGGCGGGATGCGCTACCGCTTCGTCACCTACCGACGTCGTTCATAACGGGAGACGCGCAAGCGACGCCCCCAGGGGCACCGCTTCGCCGGATTCCGTGACGAGCGACGGGAGGACGCGCGTCAGGAGACGGTGAGCGAGCGGAGACCCGTGAGCTGCAGCGAGCGACCGGCGGCGGAGCGCACGTAGGTGAGCATGGTGTGGCCGCAGGCCCGGCACATCACGATGACGCCCTCGTCGTCGAGCTCGGCGACCGCCTCGGCCAGCGGGCTGCGGTCGCCGCAGTGCCCGCACTCCCCCACGGCCATCGTCACGTCGAAGCAGAACAGCTCGCTCAGCGGCCCCGCGGCGGCGTTGCCGTCGACCCGCCCCACGTCGACCACGCCCGTCCTCGGATGCATCGCCGGCATCTCACGCCCCTCCGAATCTCTCGGTCTTCACGCGGCCCGGGTCGTGCCCGAGGTCGACCAGGATGCGGGCCACGGCCTCCACGAAGCCGGTCGGTCCGCAGACGTACACGGTCGGGTCGTCGGAGGCGGGCAGCGCGGACGCCTCGATCACGGCCCGGTCGATGCGGCCGGCCGGCCGCGCCCATCCGGCCGGCGTCGTCCGCGTGTAGACCCACTCGAGGCTGAAGCGGTCGCCCGAGTAGGAGTCGAGCTCAGCGGCGTAGTAGGCGTCCTCCGGGGCTCGCACCGAATAGATCATCCGGAATGGCGCCGCGCTCGACGACGCCTGGTGCGCCCGCACGATCGAGACCAGCGGGACGATGCCCGACCCGCCCGCGATGAGCTGCACCGGCTCGGTCTGCTGCTCGCGCCAGACGAAGTAGTTGCCGATCGGGCCCCGCACCTCGAGCTGATCGCCCGGCTGGACGTCCTCCACGAGGTAGGGCGAGACCTCACCGTCGGGGAGCTCGTCGACGGCGAGCTCCACCGTGGTGCCCGGTCCGTACGAGGCGATCGAGTAGGAGCGGACGGCCTGGTAGCCGTCGTCGGCCGTGAGCCGGAGGTCGAGGTGCTGCCCGGGCAGGTTGCCCGGCCAGGAGGGCACGTCGAGTCGGAGGATGCGCCCCGTCGGGGTGATCTTCTCGCCGCCCGACACCGTGCCCGTGGACCAGTCGGAGACGATCGCCACTACCAGTACCGCTGCTCTTTCCAGGGGTCGCCGTAGATGTTGTACCCGTTCTGCTCCCAGAACCCGGGATCGTCGTTCGAGTGCATGCGGATGCCGTTGACCCACTTCGCGCTCTTCCAGAAGTACAGGTGCGGCACGAGCAGACGCGCGGGGCCACCATGCTCGGGGTCGAGCGGCTCGCCCTCGAACTCGAAGGCGATCCAGGCCTTGCCGTCCAGGAGGTCCTCGAGCGGGACGTTCGTGGTGTAGCCGCCGTACGAGTGCACCATCGTGTACGCGTCGCTCGTCTTGACCTTCTCGAAGAAGTGGTCGAGGGAGACTCCGCGCCAGTGCGTGCCGAGCTTCGACCAGCGCGTGACGCAGTGGATGTCGGTGCCGATGTCGTCGATCGGCATCGCCATCATGTCGGCCCACGACCACGAGGTGCGGTCGCCCGTCTCGTTGACGATCGTGAAGCTCCAGTCGGCGGTGTCGATCGCGGGCGTGGGGCCCGCCGACAGCACCGGGAAGTCCTCGGTCAGGTACTGCCCAGGGGGCAGGTGCGGATCGCTCTCCCGCCGCCTCGAACCGAATCCCCGTGAGATGACGCCCATCAGGCCCTCCTCGCTCGTCATCCCAGCGTACAGAGGCCGACCCCTCTCCCGCGAGAGGCGCGGAGACGCTTCGGGGGCCCTGCGAGGGTCACGGTCGCCCCTGGGGCTCAGCTCTCGCCGACGATCGGGAAGCTCACGAGCGCGGGCCCCTCGAGGGATGGTGTCGGCAGTACCAGCAGGATCGCCTCGCCGTCCCGCGAGGCCGGCACGGGCGTGCCGTCGGCGAGCCGGGCGCTCGCCACGTCGATCCGATCGGAGACGCCACCGAGCCGCACCGGCCCGACGCCGTCGACGATCAGGTGGGCGGTGTCCGCCGAGCCCTCCGTGCTGCGCGTCCAGCGCGCCCAGGGCGCGTCCGAGGGAGCGGCGATCGAGGGGTCGAGGGGTCGGCTGCCGAACACCGCGCCGCCGTTCACCGCGTTCCACGCGGCCAGGTGCTCGAGGGTGCGGCGCTGCAGGTCGGGCACCGAGCCGGCGGCGGTGAGTCCGACGTTCAGCAGGAGGTTGCCGCCCCGGGAGACGATGTCGACGAACGTCCGCACCGCATCCGGACCGCTCAGCGTGTGCGTCTCGTCCTCCTGCGTGTTGTGCCCGAACGAGAGCCCGATGCCCCGGCAGTGCTCCCACGCCGCCGCGCCTTCGACCCGGCCGCCCAGCTGGTACTCGCTGGTGCGGAAGTCCCAGTGCGTCTCGCCCCAGCGGTCGTTCACCACTCCCTCCGGGGCGGTTCGGTAGAAGCGCTCGAACAGCTGCTCGAGGCTGAACGGCCCGCTCGGCTTGCCCGCATCCGGCCAGTCGATGTCGCCCCAGAGCACATCGGGCCGGTAGCGCTCGATGAGGTCGACGACCTGGTCGTAGGCGTACTCCGCGTACCGGGCGTCCACGGGGCGTAGGAACCCGTGCGTGTCCTCGACGATGGGGCCGAGGTCGGAGGCGTGCCAGTCGAGTCCGCCCGAGTAGTACACGCCGAAGCGGAGTCCCGCGGCGCGGGTCGCGCGCTCGAGCTCGCCGACGAGGTCGCGCCGGGGACCGCGGGACACGGTGTCGCGCCCGCCGGTGTGGGGAGCGTCCCAGAGCGTCACCCCGTCGTGGTGCTTCGCGGTCGGCACGAGATACCGGGCGCCGGTGCTCGCCACCAGCGCGAGGAGGTCCTCCGCGTCGAAGCGATCGGGTCGCCACGCGTCGAGGAAGTCGTCGTACGGGGCGTCGCCGTACGTCTTCCGGTGGTGCTCGGCGGCCGGGCTGCCCGGGATCCGGATCGTATTGGCGTACCACTCGGCGTAGGGGTTGTGCGCGTACCAGCCCTCCTGGATGGTCCCGAGCTCGCCGATGGGCTCGGCCCAGGCGGGCACGGAGTACGGTCCCCAGTGCACGAAGACGCCCAGCTTCGCGTCGGTGAACCAGCTCGGGACCGTGTGCTCGAACCGACGGTAGTGCTCGGGCCGCACGGGCTCGGCGTGGAACATCGCCATGGTCGGCTCCTCTCGTGGTGGGCGATCGGGTCATCGCGGGCGATCCAGCAGCCAGCGCACCGACCTGCTCAGGATCTCCCGGTGCACCGGGGCGTCGAACGACGCGGCGTCGTGCCCCAGGGCGTCGTAGACGACGCGGGCGTCCCCGAAGGTGCGCGGCCAGATCAGCGGATGCTCGCGGCCGTCGTGCAGGTGGGTGGCAACGGGCACGACGTCAGGACGCACCCGGAGCTCGGTGTAGAGCTCGTCGACCACGTCGAAGTCGGACAGTCCGGTCGCGACCTCGTGACGGTCGCCGTGCACCAGGACCCGCCCCTCGCCGTACTCGGGGTGGAAGCTGCGGCCCCGCACCCAGACCGCGCCGAGGATCTCCTCCCACTCGGGGACACCCCGCAGCGAGGTCGACGACACGTGCATCGCCAGGAGCGGCCGGCCTCGGCGCAGGTACGCGAGCAGCCCCGTCCTCCCCCGTTCGTCCGCCTCGGGATCGAGTCGGCCGGCGAGCGCGGGGTCGCCGATGTCGAGCACCAGCAGGTCGACGTCGTCGGAGTCGGCGAGGGCCGCCATCCGATCGTCGACCTCACCGGTGACCTCGACCGTCAGCCCCTCATCGCACAGCAGCTCGGCCAGTCGACCGGCGGTGACGTCGAACGGATGCCACGGGTCGGCGTACCGGCCCGCCCCGCACAGGAGCAGGGCACGCTGGGACCGTCCGGAGCCCTCGCTCACGCGCTGAACCTCATGTCGTCGCGTGTGACCTCGAAGCGGAGCGGCTCGCCCGAGACGTACCGTTCGAGCTCGTCGAGAGCCGCGTCGGTCATCCGCTTCGTCTCGGAGCCGAGCGAGCCGGCCAGGTGCGGGGTCACCATGACGTTCGGCAGACGGTAGAGCACCGAGTCGACGGGAAGCGGCTCGGGGTCGGTCACGTCGAGGATCGCGTTGAGCCGCCCCGACGCGCACTCGCGCTCGAGGGCCGCCGTGTCGACGAGCGCTCCCCGCGCGGTGTTGATCACGGTCGCGTGCGGCGGCAGCGCGGCGAGCTGCTCGGCGCCGATCATCCCCCGGGTCGAGGGAAGGGCCGGAGCGTGCAGCGTCAGCACGTCGACGCGCGGGAGCATCTCCTCGAGCGGGACCGGGACCCCTCCGGCGGCCCGGATGTCCTCCGGGCCGGCGACGGGATCGGCGACCAGGCAGGTCGCCTCGTGCAGCTGCCGGACGAGCTGGACCACCCGACGGCCCACGCGGCTGAAGCCCACCACTCCGATGGTCCGTCCCTCGTTCGAGAGCTCTCCGTAGCGCCCGATGCTCCTGCTGTCGTCGCGCCGCACCGCCGGGTCGGCGGCGATGAACGGCGCCTTCTTCCCCGCCAGCACGAGGGCGGCGAACGTGTACTCGGCGACCGGCACCGCGTTGGCCTCGGCGGCGGAGGTGGCGCGGATGCCGCGCCGCCAGAACTCCTCCGAGACCTGGGGCCTGACGCTGCCCGCACAGTGCAGCATCGCGCGCAGACGGGGCATCCGGTCGAGTCGCGCGGCATCGAGACAGGGTGCTCCCCACCCGGTGAGGAGCACCTCGACCTCGGCGAGCCGGCGCTCGAGCGCAGGATCGTCGAGGTCGTCGACGAAGATCGGGTCCGGCAGGCACGCGAGCCCTCCCAGGCGCGCCAGCCGAGTCTCGTCGAACTGCCGGTCGAAGGCGTCCCGGTCCATCACCACGAGCGCCGCGAGTCTGCTGCCGTCGATCGACACCGTCACCCCCGTCGTCCTCGGATCCGGCCGGAGCGGGTTGCCCGGGCCCGCCAGACAGTCCATACTCGGTCCCGCCCGATCGACATCATTCGTTCAGAGTCGAACATGAACATCATCGACCGATCAGCAGAAAGGCCTTCCGTGACGCGGCCTCGACACCCCGCTCCTCCCGGAACCCACCGGGGTCCGCTCTACGCCCTGTGGGGCGGGCGGATGCGCGAGCCTGCCCTCAGATCGACCTTCGCGGCCGTGGGGATGGATCGCCTGCGGGACCGGACAGGGCTGCCGTCGTCCGCCGACCGCCGGGCGTGGGAGGAGGTCGACAGCGCGACCCTGGACCGGATCCGGCACGAGGCGGAGACCGAGCGGACGAACCCGTGGTCCGACCCGACCGCCTCGCTGTTCGCACGGTTCGTCCGCGACGGAGACCGGACGGAGTACGAGCGCGCGGTGGACGCACGGCAGCAGAGGCTCACTCGCGCCACCGTGCTCGCCGCCGTCACCCGCGCGGACGCCTGGGTGGACGAGGCGGCGGACGGGGTCGTGGTGCTCTGCGAGCAGAGCACCTGGTGCCTCCCGGCCCACGACGAGACCCACGGCCGCACAGGGGACCTGCTGCCGGACGTGTCGGCACCGACGCTCGACCTCGGCGCCGGGGAGATCGCCGCGCAGCTCGCCGTGGCGGACAGACTGCTCGGCGAGGACTGGGACCTCCGCTGGCCGGGACTCCGTGCCCGCATCCGGAACGAGGTCGAGACGCGAGTGCTGGCGCCCTTCGAGTCGCGCGACGACCTGTGGTGGCTCGGCTACTCCCGCGAGGTCAACAACTGGAACCCGTGGATCCTCGGCAACGTGCTGCTGGCGGCCGTGCTCCTCCTCGACGACGCGGACCGGTTCGCCCGCCTCACCGCGCGAGCACTCGAGAGCCTCGACCGCTACGTCGCGACGCTCCCCGCCGACGGAGCGATCGACGAGGGCGTGACCTACTGGTGGAACGGCGCGGCGCGGATGCTCGAGGCCCTCGACCTGCTGTCCCGCGTCACGCTCGGCGGACTGGACGGCGCGGCGCTTCCCCTGGTCGCCGAGCTGCTGCGCTTCCCGCTCCGGATGCAGCTGGGCGACGACTGGTACGTGAACGTCGGCGACGGCCGGGCGCGGAGCCGCGGGGGCGAGCCCTGGCAGGTGGCGTTCCACTGGGGCCGTGTCCTGGACGATCGACGGGTCGTCGACTGGGCTCGCGGCGCCCGGCGCCCTGGTCACCCCGTCGCCTCCGCGACGGGCGGGCTGCCGCGCCTCGTGCGGGCGCTCGTCGACGCCTCCTGGCGGGAGGCCGTGCCGTCCGCGCCACCGTATCCGCGGCGGGTCTGGCTGCCCTCGGTGCAGGTGCTGGTCTGCCGCGAGCGCGAGGGCGATCCCTCCGGTCTGACGCTGGCGGTGAAGGGCGGCGACAACGGCGAGAGCCACAATCACAAGGACGTCGGATCGTTCCTCGTCGCGGTGGGGGGCCGGCCTCTCCTCGTCGACGTCGGGAAGCCCACCTACACGGCTCAGACGTTCAGCGCCGGGAGGTACGGCATCCGGGCCATGCAGAGCGGCTGGCACAACGTCCCCGCGCCACACGGACTCGAGCAGGGCGAGGGCCGCGACGTCGGCGCGAGAGTGGAGGGCGTCCCGCCGGACGGCGAGCCGCTCGTCACGGCGGGCGTCGCGACGGGCGTCGACCGATCGGCTCGTGCCGGAGTGCGTCTCGACCTCACGGGCGCCTACCCGCTGGGCGAGGACGAGCGATGGCTCCGATCGTTCGACCTGGTCAGCGAGAGCCGGATCGAGGTGGTCGACACCTGGCGGCTCGAGCCCGCCGGCGGCGCTCCGGCCGCCTTCCTCCATCTGGTGGCGGCGGGGGACGTGCGGATCGTCGACGACCGCGTCGTGGTGCGCTCCGACGATCGGGCGATCAGCATCAGCTCCGGAGGGGTCGTGCCGACCCTCGAGGAGTGGCGCCTGGACGACCCGGAGCTGGTGGCGGTGTGGGGAGCGCGACTCACGCGGCTCCGGTACCCGCTGCAGGAGCCCTCCGGATCCGTGACCACCGTGGTGGAGGCCGTGTCGTGAGCACGGGAGAGCCGCTGTACGGCGTCCAGCGCAGGGAGCGCATCCTGGCCCAGCTCCGCGAGAACGGATCGGTCAGCGTCAGCGCGCTCGCCCGGCAGCTCGGCGTCAGCGAGCTGACCGTGAGGCGCGACGTGAACACGCTGGCCCAGCAGGGTCTCGTCACGCGCGTGCACGGCGGCGCGACGCTGCGCAGCATCCTCGACACGACGCGGATCGCCGCGAGCGGTCCTGCCCCGCGGTACGTCGTCGGCATGGTGGTGCCCTCGCTGGACTACTACTGGCCGCAGGTCGTGAACGGCGCCCGAGCCGAGGCGGCGAGGCTCCGCACCACGATCCTGCTCCGCGCGTCCACCTACGACGCCCGGGATCAGCGGCGGCAGGTGGAGGCCCTGCTCCGCACCCCGGCCCTGGACGGTCTGATCGTCGCGCCCGACACGAGCGGGGATGAGGCGCTCGACACCCTGCGCTGGCTCGACGCGCTCCCGGTCCCCGTGGTCCTCGCCGAACGCCGGGTGCCCGCTGAGGCCGCCGAGCTGCGGCTCGACTCCGTCGCCTCGGACCACGAGGTCGGAGCGGGCCTCGCGGTGCGACATCTGCACCAGGCGGGTCACACGCGGATCGGGTTGTTCACGCAGCGGGACAACCCCAGTCGCGGGCCGGTGGAGGCGGGCTGGCGGTCGGCTCTCGAGACCCTGGGGCTGCCCGCGGATGCGGCCAGGCTCGACGGCATCCGCTTCGACGCGCCGGGTCGCGACGAGGCGATGGACGACGCTCTCGAGCTCCTGGAGCGCACGCGCACCTCCGCGGTCGTCGTCCTCCCCGATCCCCAGGCGCTCGCGCTCGAGCAGCACGCACTCGACCGCGGGATCCGCGTGCCGCACGATCTCGCGATCGTCGCGTACGACGACGATGTCGCACGGTTCGGGGACCCGGCCATCACGGCGATCCGTCCGCCGAAGGAGTCGGTGGGTCGCGAGGCCGTGCACCTCCTGGTGTCCCGGATCGAAGCCGACGAGGTCCGTCCCACCCACCGGGTGCGGCTCGGACCGGAGCTCCACGTGAGGCGGTCGTCGCTGCCGAGCGCCATCGATCCGGCGTCCGTCGCCGAGGCGGAGGGTGGGACGACGTGGACCGAGGACGGAGCCGAGTGACGCCGTTCGACCCCGCGCACATCGACCTGCCGCCGGAGGACCTCACGGTCTCCCCGAGCACGGGCTGGACCAGGGCGCACTGGGCGGCGGTCGCCGACCACCTCCTCCTGGCGCTGCGCCCCTACGCCACCCCGGCGCACAGCCGTCTGCTGCTGCCGGGGATCACCGGAGCGCACGGACGCGACAGCGACGGGCTCGAGGGATTCGCCCGGTCGTTCCTGCTCTTCGCGTTCCGGATGCGCGGCGAGAGCGGAGCGGATCCGCTGGGCTTCACGGAGTGGTACCGGAAGGGCCTCCTCGCCGGCTGCGCGGCCGGCGGTCCGGAGCGCTGGCCGTCGCCCCTCGACGTGCCGCAGGCCAAGGTCGAGGCGGCCTCGATCGTCGTGGGACTCCAGCTGACGAGGCCCTGGCTGTGGGACACGCTGTCGGCTCACGAGCGGGACAGCGTGCTCGACTGGCTCGCGGACGTCCCCCACGGCGCGTACCCCGACAACAACTGGCGCTGGTTCCGCATCACGGTCCAGACCTTCCTCGCCGGGGAGGGCCGGCCTCACGACCCGCGTCTCCTCGAGGCGGACCTGGCCGACGTCGAGTCGTACTACCGCGGTGACGGGTGGTACGCCGACGGTCCGCTCCGGGCGTTCGACCACTACTGCGGGTGGGCGATGCACCTCTACCCGATGCTCTGGGCCGGATCCCCCGGGGCCGAGGAGCTCGGCGCCGCCGAACGGCGGAGCACGTTCCGCGACCGGCTCGCCGACTACCTCGACGACTACGTGCACCTGATCGGCGCGGACGGCATGCCCCTGCTCCAGGGCCGGAGCCTGGCCTACCGCTTCGCCGCCGCCGCGCCGCTCTGGATGGGTGCCCTCACCGGAGCGAGCCGGGTGCGACCCGGCGTGCTCCGGCGAGGCGCGTCCGGCATGCTCCGGGCCTTCCTCGACAGGGGCGCGGTGGACCGCCACGGCCTGCTCTCCGTGGGCCTCCTCGACGCGTGGCCCGCGATCGCCCAGTCCTACTCCGGGTCGGCCTCGCCGTACTGGGCGGCGAAGGGGTTCCTCGGCCTGGCGCTCGGGGCGGATCACGAGGTGTGGACCGCGGTGGAGGAGCCCCTTCCGGTCGAGATCGAGGACGTACGGCGGATCATCCGCCCCGCGGGGTGGGTCGTCAGCGGGACGGTCGCCGACGGCGTCGTCCGAGTCGTGAACCACGGCACCGACCACGGTTCGCCGGCGCTCGTCACCGCGGACGCGCCGCTCTACACCCGTCTCGGGTACTCGACGACGACGCTCCCTCCGCTCCTCGGCACGACCCGGTCGTCCCCGGTCGACAACGCCGTCGGCGCCGTGGACCCGCGCGGGCGGCTCACCCATCGCTCCGGGTTCGTCACCGAGGACCTGATCGACGACGGTCTGGCAGCGATCGCGGGCTCGACCGCTCGGACGCACTGGGTCGAAGTCGAGGAGGGCGGATTCGATGTGGGCTGGGGATACCGGGGCACCACCACCGACGGGCCGACCCTGCGGACGGTCTCGGTCGTGCGCGGACCCTGGGAGGTGCGGGTGGTGCGCCGGCTGGTCGCCGACGAGGGCGACGAGCCCGTCCGGTTGCGGGTGAGCGGATGGCCGCTCGTGGATGCCCGCACGGAGCCCGGGATGGACGGCTCCCGACGCGTGGTCGTGCGGTCGGGCGGTGCCTTCTCGGAGCTGAGGGTCCTGCAGGGTGCGGGCCGGACGGGCGTCCACATCGAGCGGGGCACCTCGCCGATGGGCGCCGTGAGCGCCGTGCCCTGGGTCGAGTTCGAGGCCCTCGAGACCACGGACGTCGTGGCGGTCGCCGTGCGGCTCGGACGAGCAGACCCTCCCCCGGCTCCGCTCGCCGACCTGGTCCGCGGGCCCGACGGAGAGACCGTGGTCGACGTCCGATGGCCCGGTGCCGGCCGGAGTCGCGTCCGGGTCTGAGCCCTTGTCCCCTCTTGACGGGACGGAGCGTCGCTCATAAGTTATCGATAATCAACGATCGATTGGAGCAATGATGCCCATCCCGTCGCCCTCCCCCCGGTCCCGTCGCGTCCTCGGACTCGCGGGGACCGCCCTCGCCGCTTCCGCTCTCGTCGCAGGCACCGCCGTCCCCGCGGGGGCTGCCGCGCCACCGGGGCTCCGCCTCACCTCGGGCACGACGTACCACGTGTCCGCCGACGCCGCCCAGGGAGGCGACGGACTCTCGGTGCAGTCCGCGTTCTCCTCGATCCAGGCCTGCGCCGACGTGGCCGGGCCAGGCGACACCTGCCTGATCGAGACGGGCCGCTACGAGGAGACCGTCACGCCGGCGCAGTCGGGCACAAGCGGCTCACCCGTCACGTTCCAGGCCGCGCCTGACGCGGACGTCGTCGTCAGCGGCACCGAGGTCCTCAGCGGCTTCACCCCCGTCGACCAGACGCAGCTGGCGGGTGTCATCGCGACGGACCCGTTTGCTGCCGACTCCCTGTTCAGCGACGCTGTCGCGGCGGGGAAGGCGTACAGCGTCGCCGTCGATCTCGGCGACGCCGGAGGCGAGGCGCAGATCTTCACCGATGGCTCGATGGACATCGAGGCGTCGTTCCCGTTCCCCGGGACCGACCTGCTCGATCCCGTGATCGAGCGCGCCGACGCCGGGACCGCGAACGCGACCATCGTCGACTCCACGCTCACCCGACCCGCGGGCTACTGGGACGGCGCACGCGCCCTGACGTCGTACTGGTACGTCACCGCGACCGGGAGCGTCGCCTCGTCGTCGCCGGGGTCGGTCACGCTGACGACCGCGCCGCCGTGCGTGCACAAGGTCGAGCCGACCGAGACGTGGTTCCGCCTGTCGGGGAAGATCGGCGAGCTCGGCCACCCCGGCTCCTACTTCTACGACGCCGACGCGAAGCGGCTGTACGTCTACAGCGACGACGACCCGGCAGGACACACGATCGAGGCCAAGGTGCGCGATCTCGCCTTCGACCTGTCGGCGGCCAGCCACATCCGCGTGGAGGGCATCGGACTGTTCGGCGCGACGATCCGCACCGGCGACACCAGCACCGGGGTCGTGCTCGACGGGATCGACGGCCGGTACCTCAGCCACTACTGGGATGTGACCCAGGGCGCCACCGACTGCGGCGCGAACGTCACGCGCGGAGTGACGACCAGCGGCATCATCATCAAGGGCACGGGCAACACCGTGCAGAACAGCCACCTGCAGTACAGCGCGGGAAACGGGATCTCGCTCGGCGGATACGGCAACACGGCGATCGACAACGTCATCACCGATGTCGACTACGCCGGCACCTACGCCGCAGCGGTCGCGGTGCAGGGGCACAGCCAGACGGTCACGCACAACACCATGGCGCGGATGGGACGCAGCGGCATCAACCTGCAGTGGAACGGCGTGGCCGGCACGACGGCGGGTCCGGATCGGATCGCGTACAACGACATCTCGGGCCACGCGACGCTCTCCGTCGACACCGCGGCGATCTACTCCTGCTGCTCCGCGTACATGGAGGGCACGAGGGTCGATCACAACGTCCTGCACGACCCGACCCCGCGGCCCGGCGGGGTCTACCCCTTCGGCATCTCGGGCATCTACGCCGACAACGGCATGAGCGACATGCAGATCGACAACAACGTCGGGTGGGGCAACCACGAGGGCACGGTCGAGCTCAACGGACTCGGGACCGGATCGCACGACAACCTCGTGTACAACAACACCGGCGGGATGACGCTGTTCTACGTCAAGGAGCCCGGTCAGTCGACCGGGACCAAGATCTACAACAACATCGGGCCGATCACGGGACTGGCCGGGGCGACCGACGGCGGTCTGGAGCTGTCGAACAACCTCGTCGACGTCGATCCGCTGTTCGTGGACGCCGCGGCGCACGACTACCGGCTGCAGGCCTCGTCGCCCGCGCGCGGCGCGGCGATCCCGCTGCCGGGCGTGAACGACGGCTCGACCGATGCCGTGCCGAGCCTCGGGGCATTCCAGTACGGCGCAGCGCCGTGGACGGCGGGTGCTCGACCCTGACACCGGAGAGCGCGAGGGGCGGGATGCGGGACGCCGGTCCCGTCCCGTCCCTCCCGGCCCGGCCCGGCCCGGCCCGGATCCAGCGATTATCGATTATGCTGGTGCGATCCCCACGTGGGCCGGAGGCGCCCGGTGGAGGCAGAGGACGAAGGAGACCCATGACCCACCGCCTGGTCTTCGCGGGCGACTCCATCACCGACGCCGGTCGCGACCGAGCGGACGACGAGTCCCTGGGCGACGGGTACGTCTCGCTCGTGGCCGACGAGCTCCGCCGCCGTGACGAGGGTGCGGTGGTGCTCAATCGGGGGATCGCCGGGAACCGCGCGGTCGACCTCGAGCGCCGATGGGCGGACGAGGTGCTCGCCGAGGGCCCCGACGTCCTCACCGTGTACGTCGGCGTCAACGACACCTGGCGCCGTTTCGACAGCGACGACCCCACGAGCGTCGAGGACTTCGAGGCCACCTGCCGCAGGATGCTCGACACGGTGCCGGCGGCGACCACGGTACTGCTCGTGGAGCCCTACCTCGTGATCGCCCGTCCCGAGCAGCGCGACTGGCTGACCGACCTCGATCCCAAGCGCGCGGCCGTGGCCCGTCTCGCCGAGGAGAGAGGCGCTCGGTTCGTCCCGCTGCACGAGGCCATGACCGCGGCCGCGGCCTCGCGGGGTGCTGCGGCCGTGGCTCCCGACGGCGTGCACCCGACCCCGGCAGGATCCCGCCTCATCGCGGACGCCTGGCTGACCGCCTTCGACGCCGCTCTCGGGAGGGCACGCGCATGACCGATCCGTTCACCTCGCTGGCGGGGCTCAAGCGGGGCCTGCTCTCCGACCAGATCTACGAGCTGATGAAGTCGATGATCAAGGACGGCACGCTGCCCCCGGGCGAGCAGCTGGTCGAGTCGCAGCTGGCGAAGCGGATGCAGGTGAGCCAGGCGCCCGTGCGCGAGGCGCTCAAGCAGCTCTCGCACGAGGGGCTGGTCTCGCACGTGCGCCACCTCGGGAACTTCGTGGCCAGCTACTCCGAGGAGGAGTTCGCGCAGGCCAAGGCCGCGCGAGCCGAGCTGGAGGCGATCGCGGGGCGTCTGGCCTGCGGCGCCCTCTCCCCCGCCGACCGCTCCCGCCTGTCGGATCTCATCGAGCAGATGCACGGGGCCGCGGAGGCCGGCGACCTCGACGCCTTCCGCGAGCTCGACTTCACCTTCCACCGCAGCGTCGTCGAGGCGAGCGGGAACAGCTACCTCCCGAAGATGTGGGACATCCTCGAACCGAGCCTTCGCTCCATGCACGTGCTCGGCGACCCGAGCTTCGCCGGCGACTGGCACGAGGTCGCCGAGTGGCACCGGAGCCTTCTCGACCGCTTGGACGGGGACGACGCCCAGGCCGCTTCCGACCTCTTCCGCGCGCACGCCGCCGGCACGCTCCTGGAGGACGGCCAGGGTCAGAGCCGGTAGAGCTCGCGCGCGGTGCCGCCCCACAGGGCGACGGTCTCCTCGGCCCCGAGGGGAGGCAGTGCCCGGCGCAGACGCTCGACGATCCCGCCGTAGGGGGCGATCCGGGCCGACATCGGCCAGTCGCTGCCGAAGAGCAGCCGTCGGCCACCGAGGGCGTCGACCGCGATGGCCAGGCAGCGCCTCAGCCGTCGCTCGGCATCCGCGGAGCCGGCCGGACCGGTGACGAGGCCGGAGACCTTGGCGCGCACGTTCGGACGCGCAGCGGCGATCCGCAGTCCGTCCTCCCACACCGGGTCCGGGTCCGCCGCTCCGAGCCCGAGATGGCAGAGGACGTAGTGCGCGCCGGGATGGCGCGCTGCGAGCGCCGCGACGGCCGGAAGCTGCTCGGGGCGGATCAGGAACTCCACGACGGCGCCGTCGGCGCCGCTGCGCTCGCTCAGCTCGTCCAGACCCGGCACGTCGGAGAGATCCGGTCGGCGACTCGGCACCGCCACGCGCACGCCGCGCAGGCGGTCCCCCCTGACGACGGGTGTCGACTCCTCTCCCCGGCCCGATCGCACCGGCTCGTCCGGAACGTACTGGCGCACCACTCCGGCGAGGAGGGGATGCCGGAGCGCCGTCACCCAGTCGAGCTCCTCCCGCGTGTCTCCGGCCTGGACGGCGATCGCCGACCGGACTCGTCCGACCGGGGTCTCCGCGTCCGCCGACGCGAGCCCGAGATCCTCCACATCGGCGACGGACGGGAGACCGAGGTCATCGCGGAACCAGGGCAGACGCATCCGCCCGAGGTCCCACAGATGCACGTGAGCATCGACGGCCCCCGTCGTCATCGCGCTCCCCGACTCAGAGCGCGTCGAGGGCCGACCACAGCCCCTCCGGGATGTCGTCCCGTTCGGTGTCGGGGAAGGCCGCCACCTCGGCCGGTGTCCTGGCCCCGATGACCACCGCCTCGACCGCCGGAAGCCGGAGAGGGTACCGAGCAGCCGCCTCGGGGAGCGTCACTCCGTGGTCTTCGCAGACCTCGCGCATCCTCAGGGCTCTCTCCCGCAGCTCGGGGCTCGCCTCCCGATAGTCGAAGTACGGGCTGCCGTCCGGGTCGGCCAGGATCCCCGAGTTGTAGACCCCGGCGGCGATGACACCCACTCCGCGCTCCGCCGCCGCGGGCAGGAGCGTCGCCTCGGCCGAGCGGTCGAGGAGCGTGGTGCGACCGGCGATCATCACGACGTCGAGATCGGCCTCGAGCACCAGCCGGGTCAGGGGCTCCACCCAGATCATGCCGGCTCCGATCGCACGCACCACGCCCTCCTCGCGGAGTCGCACCAACGCGGGCACGGCCCCGCGGAGGGCTTCGTCGATGTCGGCCGGGTCGTGCAGGTGCAGGAGGTCGATGCGATCGGTGCCGAGCCTGAGGAGACTCCCCTCGACGCTGCGCAGCACCCCGTCGGCGCTCAGGTCGCCGACGGTGCTCGATCCCGTGCCGCCGATCGGGGCCGCTTCGCCGTCGTCGTCGACGATCACGCGCCCGACCTTCGTCGCGATCGAGACGGTGTCGCGGTCGACGCCCCTCAGCGCGTGGCCGAGCCGCCGCTCGCTGACCCCGGCCCCGTAGTGCGGCGCGGTGTCGAAGAACCGGATGCCGCGCTCCAGCGCCGTGACGACGGTCGCCTCGGCGGCGCCCTCGTCGACGTCGCTGTACAGGTTGCCGATGGGGGCGCAGCCGAGACCGACGCTCGCGGAGGCGCCGGGCGTCGGCGTCAGAGGGCGAACGCCTGTGCGGAACGCCACGCCTCGAACTCCTCTCGCGTGTCCGGGGTGAGCGGGTAGTAGTCGCCGAGCCGGGCGCCCTCGTCCAGGCGCCGACGGCTGAAGGTCTCCCACTCCTCGTGGTCGCGGGCGGCGTCGATCACGTCGTTCGACATCGCCTGCGGCACGATCACCGGGCCGTCGTCGTCGGCGATGACCACGTCGCCGGGCATGCACAGGGCTCCACCCACGGCGACCGGAACGTCGTAGGCCCAGGGGAAGAGCTCGGTCTGAGACGCGTAGTGGGGCGTCGTGCCGGTCGACCAGACCGGAAGCCCCAGCTGGCGGATGCGTGCTGCATCGCGGATGCGACCGTCGACGACGATGCCGGCCCCGCCCTTGCGCAGGAAGTAGCGCGCGAGGATGTCGCCGATGCATCCCGAGAAGCGGCTCCCGTACGCCTGGATCACGAGCACGTCGCCGGGCTGCACCTGCTCGAGCACGGCCCAGAGCGCCGTATGCCGCTCCACGTACTCCTGCCCGAGCCCTGACGCGAGGTCCTCGCGCTGCGGCATGAACTGGAGCGTGATCGCCGAGCCGACGACGCGCTGGCCCGGGCTCAACGGCACCGGTCCGTCGACCCAGGAGCGGGTGATGCCCATACCGTGGAGCTTGGCGCAGGCCGTGGCGGAGGTGATCGTGTCGAAGCCCGCGAGGGTGTCCGCATCCGCTCGCCGGTAGGCGTCGCCACGGACGGGGAGGGTGAAGTCGGGGTGCGGAAGCGCGCCCGTGGTGTCTGTCATGCTCTTTCCTTCATCTGCTCGACGGGGTCGATCGTGTCGTTCTGGTCGCTGTCCGGGGACGTCCCGCGGTGCCGCGGTCGCGCCGCCCCGACCGCGAGCACGAGCTCGATCCGGGCGTGGTGCGCGGGCGGGAGATCGACCTCCACGCCGTCGCCCGCGACCTCGAGGCTCTCGGTCCGTCGGGCCGCCCTCGTCGCGGCGTAGGCGGTGCTCGCCCCCGGGAAGACCGCGCCGGGCTCCGTCTCGTACCGCAGCCCGACCAGGGCATCGCCTCGGGACCGGGAGGGCCTGACCACGATGCGACGGGAGTGGATCGGCGAGGTGTTGACGAGCTCGACGGCGACCCGGTCGCGCTCCACCGCGGTGACGAGGGCGGCGACGTCGGGCGGCAGCCCCGGACGGCGGCGCTCCGCGTCCTCGTAGTCCACGGCCGCGAAGGGCAGGCCGCCGTTGTACAGCACCTGCGGCGCGCCGGAGACGAGCTGGGTCAGGATCTCCGTCACGACCGGGTTCACCCGCTGCCAGAAGTGCAGGTGCACGGTCGCGGGGTCGCTGTCGTCGGCCAGGATCAGCGCGATCCTGCGCGCCACCTGACCGAGCGCCATCTCCAGAGCGCGTTCCGGGTAGTCGGGCAGGCGTCCGTCGAGGAAGTCGAGCCACGGCGCCTCGTGCCCCGCCTCCGCCTTGTCGCGGAACGCCTTGACCGGCTCGGTCGTGGCGGGCAGTCCGTCCCGCACCCGCTGGAGGCGGGCGCGGTCGGCCTCGCTCCGTGACCACCACCACAGCCAGGTCGGGAGCTCGAGCGGCATCGGGGCGAAGTCGAACCAGCCCGCGGCGCCGAACCGATGGGGCACGAGGAGCGCCGGCCTGGCGGCGTCGGCGCCCAGCCGCGCCAGCCATCCTCCCCTCAGGCTGTACGTGGTCTCGGTGACCGGCGCCACGATCGCCTGCTCGAGCACCGCGTCGAGGACGCGGCGGCCCATGTCGAGGTACCGGTCGTCGCCCGTGACGAGGGCGGCGTTGAGCCCGGAGACGATCGTCGCCATCCCTACGGACGGCAGGCCGTGAGGCCAGGTCCACCCGTAGTGTCCGCCGTACCACCGGCCCCCGTGGAGGCCGCCGACGGTGCCGTCGAGGGCGACGCTGTCGGGCACCAGTCCCCCGTTGGCTTCGGCGCGCTCAGACCAGGCCGAGACGTACGCGGTGATCCAATCCGCCGCGACGGGGTCGCCGTCGTAGAGCCAACGGTTGGCGACGAGCGAGGTCGCGGCCAGGTTGACCACCACGTCGCCCTCCGCCGCCTGCTGCATGGCCTCCGCCATGGCCAGCGCGTTCGCGGGATCGAGCACGTCGGCCCACGTCGTGATGCCGGGCACCCCCTCGAGCGGGAGCCCGTACCGCTCCATCTCGACGGGCGCGGCCGGATACGGTTCCACCGTGTCGCCGAGGCCGGGACGCGGGCCGAGCGCGCCGTTGTGGGGGGCGCGGATGATGCGGTGCTCCGGGTCGTAGTTCCCGCGGGCGGGATCGGTGTAGAGCTCCGCGAAGCGGCGGGCACGGCGGGCGAAGGCCTCGTCGGAGGGATCGGCGGCGCAGAGCCCGTAGAAGAAGAGCAGCGACTCGCCCTGGTGGAACCAGTCGTACCCGTTCTCGTACTCGTCCGTGAGCATCCCGGCCGCCTCGAGCTGCGCCGTCACGCCCTCCCAGTGGCGCTTCGCGGCGGCGAGCACGTCGTCGCTGCCGCCGAGCAGGTAGAACGCCGGCCAGTTGAAGAACGGCTCGTACAGGTCGTCGACGCCGTCGCGATCGGTGAAGACGGCGGGGAACAGGATGCCTCCGTCGTCGCCCGTGTACCTGCGGGAGAAGAGACGCCAGGCCTCCTCGATGTCGGCGAAGAGCCTGCGCTCGAGCACGGCCCAGGCGGGCACGGAGTCGAGCGGGAGACCTCGGATGGTGATGTCCGCCATGGTCATCCCTTGGTCGCGCCGGCCACGAGGCCGCCGATGATGTGGCGCTGCATGATGATGAAGAAGACGATGATGGGCGCGATCGCCAGCAGCAGGGTCGGGAAGACCACGGTGTAGTCGGTCGAGAACTCCCCGACCGCCGCGTACACGCCCGTCGTGACCGTGTAGATGCCCGACCCCGTGCCGAGGATGATCTGCGGGCTCACGAAGTCGTTCCACACCCCGATCGAGTTGAGCACGACCACGGTCGCGACCACGGGACGCATGATCGGGAAGATGCACGACCAGAACGTGCGGATGCGTCCCGCGCCGTCCAGCGCCGCCGCCTCGTCGATGTCGCGTGGGACGGTGCGGAGGTAGGCGCTGAACAGGAAGATCGTCACCGGCAGGGTCGCCGCCGTCTCGAACAGGATGAAGCCGGGGATGGTGTTGATCAGCCCCAGCACCCTCAGCACGAACACCACGGGGATGAGCGTCACCTGGCCGGGGATGAACAGACCCGAGACGAAGAGCAGCAGGAGGCCGAGGTGCCACTTCCTCCGCCCCCGGGCGATGACGTACGCCACCGGTGCCGAGAGCAGGATGCAGAACAGGTTGACCAGCACGACGAAGAGCAGCGTCACGCCGTAGGCGGCGATGACGTTGAACTTGCTGCTCGTGATCGCCTCGCCCAGGTACTGCAGCGTGAAGGTGGTCGGGGAGATCGCCAGCGGGTTCTGGACGATCTCCTCCTGCGGCTTGAAGGCGCTGATCACCAGCACGTAGAGCGGCACGAGCATCACGAGGGCGGTCGCGCCCAGCGCGACCCACCTCACGATCGTCCCGATCGGCGATCGGCGTCCGGTGCCTCGGGACACCGCGCGCCTCTCGGGCCCGCGCGTCGATGCCGTCGCCGGCACCTCGGTGAGCAGAGCCTCCGCTCCGAGGTTGGGGGTGTCCTGCAGCGGTGTCGTCATCAGTCGGTCACCTTCCGCTCCGCGCCCCTCCGGGCGAACGTCACCGCGAGTCCGATCGCGGCCGTGATGAGAAGCAGCACCACCGACTGCGCGGCCCCGAGCCCGAGCTTCGACTGGGCGAACGAGTCCTTGAGGATCTGGTAGACGATGGTCTGCGTCGAGGCGGCGGGGCCCCCGTCGGTCAGGGCCAGCACGACGTCGTAGACCTTGAGGAGGCCGACCAGCGTGAGCACGAGGTTCACCGTCACGACGGGTGCGATCATGGGCACCGTCACGCTGCGGAACTGCTGCCACTTGCTCGCCCCGTCGACCGTCGCCGCCTCGTAGAACTCGGTCGGGACGGACTTGATCCCTGCGATGTAGAGGATCATGTTGAAGCCGAAGTGCGCCCAGACGATCGTCATGATCACGGTCGCCTTGGCGAACGTGGGGTCGGTGAGGAACGGCACGGGGCCGATGCCGATCCCGCCGAGGAGCCCGTTCACCGCGCCGTGCGGGGAGAGCAGCGCCGACCAGAGGAAGCCGATGATCAACGCGCTGATGATGTACGGGTAGAAGAAGATGGTCCGCAGCACGGTGTTGGCGCGGCCCGCGCCGGAGATCAGCGCGGCCAGTGCGAGACCGAGTCCGTTGCAGAGGACCGTGCCGACCACGGCGACGATGCCCGTGAAGATCGCGGCGTCGATGGTGCGCGGGTTGCGGAAGGCGAACTGGTAGTTCTCGAACCCGATGAAGTCGAACCGCAGGCTGTACCCGTTCCAGTCGGTCAGGCTCAAGACGAACGCCAGGATCATCGGGATGATGAACATGGCGATGAACACGATCACCGCGGGGGCTGCCATCACCACGCCGGCCACCCGGTCGCCCCAGCGGACGCTGGGGCGACGGCGGGCGCCGGCATCGTGGACCCGCGCCCGCGGGGCGCTGGTCAGGACGTCGTCGGTCAGCATGGCGGTCTCAGCGGGCGTTCGCGGCGAACCAGTCGTCCATCGCCTTGTTCACGTCGGCGGCCGACGTCCCGCCGAGGAGCGCCTGGGTCTGAGCGTTGATCTCGGTCGAGTAGCCGCTCGGCAGAGTGCGCTCGCCGTAGCCCTGACCGGTCGGCGTGTAGGCCTCGTCGGGGGTGTCGGAGACGATCTGCAGCAGCTCCGTGCCGAGCTCGCCCATCTCGTACTCGTAGCCGGCGCGGTAGTTGCCGTCGACCTTGAGCTGGTCGAGGATCGCGTCCTTGTCGGTCACCAGCCACTCCACCAGCTTGGCCGCCGCATCCTGATGCTCGGAGGACTTCATGATGACGTAGGGGCTCGCGATGTTGGCGCCCATGGCGGGCTGATCGGTGCCCTTGAACGCAGGAGCCCGGAACACCCCGATGTTCGCCAGCGACGACGCCGCGGTCTCGCTCGCGACGAACCAGCTGCCCATCGGATACAGCGCGGACTTGCCGGACAGGAAGTTCTGCTCGGCGTCGGCGTACTTGATGCCCAGGGCGTCGTCGTTGACGTAGCCCTTCGAGATCCAGTCCGCGTACTCGCTGACGGAGTCGCCGTAGGTCTGGCTGAAGGTGAGGTCGCCGTCGCTCATGCGCTGGTACCAGTCGTCGTTGTCGGCGACCACCGTGGGCAGCGCGACGGTCTGCAGCGCGTAGCTCGACATCCAGTCGCCGCCGGTCTGGATGGGGGTCCAGCCGGCGTCCTTGAGCTTCGCGAGGTCTGCGGAGAGCTCCTCCACCGTGGTGGGGGTCTCCGTGATGCCGGCGGCGGCGAACGCGTCCTTGTTGTAGAACCAGAGGCTCTGCACCTGGAGGCCGATCCCGGCCATGTAGTACTTGCCGTCGATGGTGTACTGATCGGCCAGCGGCGCCTGCGTGGCCCAGTCGTACTGCGAGAGGTCCACGAGCTCCGGCGCGAGCTCGGTCGACGGCGGCAGCGACTCGACGACGTCGGGCGCCTGTCCGGCCGCGAGCAGGCGCGGGACTGCCGCGGCGACACCCTCGGCGCCGGGGTTCTGGATCTGCACGTCGATGTCGGGGTTGGCCTCCTCGAACGGCTTCACCAGCTCGTTCCACCACTCCTCGGTGAGGTTCGGCGTGACGTTGACGAGCAGGCTCACGGTCTGCTTCCCGCCGTCGTCCCCTCCGCCGGAGGAGGCGGCGCAGCCGCCCAGCCCCAGGCCGACCACCGCGACGGTGCCGACCGCGATCATTGTTCGCCTGCCGATCATCATTGATCCTCTCCCGCGCACGACCTCCGTGACGCCGCGTCCGACAATAATCGATAATCGCTTATGGTGCAACGCTCACGCTCTTCGTCCCCTCCCCGGTCGCGCTCCTCGTCGCGCTCCGGGCGACACGACGACGGCCCCCGGCCCTCCTAAGAGGGGCCGAGGGCCGCCAGGGTCCGGGACGGATCCCGGGTCACTCCGTCTTCAGCGTGACGCCGAAGTCGGCGCACATCGACACCACCGTGAGGTACGAGTCGAGATAGGCGTTGACCTCGTCGGCGCTGGAGGACGCGCCCGGGTAGGTGGTGGCCGCGAACGCCTGCATGGTGCTGTCCGCCTGGGCGTAGCGTCCGCCGGCGGGGGCGGCCTGCGCGGTCAGCGCCGCGGCCTGCGTGCGGGCGGCGAGCCAGCCGTCACGACCTTGGTCGTATCCGGTGTTCAGCGTGTCGCACGCCGCCGTGATCGCCGCATCCGGATCCTGAGGCTCCGTCGTGGGCTCGGTCGTCGGTTCCGCGGTGGGCTCCGACGTGGGCGTGGGGGTGACCGTGACCGAGGCGCTGGGCTCGGGGGTCGCCGTGGCGGACCCGGTCGCGTCTCCGGAGCCGCTGGCGCAGGAGCTCAGCAGGAGGCCTACGGCGAGGATGCCGGCGATCCCCGCTCCCGCCGTCGTCGCTCGTCGCGGTCGTGCTCGTGTGATCACGGAGTGCTCCTGTCGTCGTTCGCTCGTGGTCATCGGGTGACCGCCTTGCACCCGATCTGCGGGTTGAAGGATCCGGTGCCCTGGTTGATCCCGTAGACGCAGACCTGGCTCGTCCCGGCGGGGACGGGCACCGCGATCGAGTAGCCGTGTCCGGACCCGTACTGGGGGAAGGCCGCTCCGACGTCGGTGCGCGCGCCGTCGGCGACGAAGCTCCCCGAGAAGGCGCCGTTGACGTAGACGTGCACGGTGACCGACTGCGCGGTATCGGGATCGATGACCCAGCCGCCCACCGTGGCCTTGCCGTCCTTCACCGTGGCGGTCTCCAGGTTGCCGAACGGATTGCCTCCGGGGATGTCGACCGTGCGGCACGCGAGCTGCGGGTTCCCGAAGTCGCGGACGTTGATCCCGTACACGCAGACCTGGGCGGGCCCACCGGTCGCGGGCACCTGGATCGAGTAGCCGTGCGCCGCGCCGTAGCCGGGGAAGGCGGCCGCCACATCCGGGCGCGACGCCGTGGCGGTCGCCTTGCCCGCCATCACGCCGTTCACGTACACGTGCACGTCGATGGGATCCGGAGTGTCAGGGTCGAGCGCCCACCCGGAGACCGTCAGCGAGCCCGGACCGGTGGCGACCGCGTCGATGTTGCCTCGCGGAGGACCCGACTGGGTCGAGACCGTCTGACAACCCAGGGGCCCCTCGCCGTCGCCTCCGGTCTTGTCGACGCCGTACAGACAGATGTCGCTCGTCCCGACCGGGATGGGGATCCCGCTGACCGCGAAGCCGTGCGACGACCCGGAGGCCGGGTAGGCCGCTCCGACGTCGGGGCGGGACGAGGACGCCGGATACGTCCCGACGGTCTTGCCGTTGACCGTCGCCCTGATGGAGATGCTCCCGGTGGTGTCCGGGTCGATCGCCCACCCCTTCACCCTGGCGGAGCCGTTGGTGGCGGAGGCCTCCTCGAAGGTCCCGAAGGGCGAACCGGACGTGGCGGTCACGGTCGGGCACCCGAGCAGCGTGGTCGAGCCCCCGCCGACGTTCTGCACGTAGACGCACGCCTGGGTGCGACCGATCCCGGCCGGGACCGGGGCGGTCAGCTGCATCCCGTGGTTCGCGCCGTACCCCGGGAAGGCGCTGGCGACATCGGGCCTCTGCACGTCGGCGACGTAGGCGCTGCCCCACCAGGCGGAGCCGTACGGGCCGCCCAGGTAGACGTTGAGGTCGACGCTCGCCGCGGTGTCCGGGTCCAGGGCCCAGCCCTTGATGGTGAGCTGGCCCTTCGACAGGGTCGCGCTCTCGATGTTCCCGACCGGCGGCCCCGTCGGCGGCGTGATGGACGGACATCCCAGGAGGACGCTGTCGCCGCCGCCGACGTTGATGGCGTAGACGCAGACGGATCGTGACCCGGGGACGATGGGCGTCCTGATCTGGAACCCGTGAGCGGCGCCGTAGCCCGGGAACGCCGACGCGATGTCGGAGCGGGAGGCGCTCGCGGTGAAGGAGCCCCCGAAGGTCCCCGTGCCGAACGGCCCGCCGTAGTAGAGGTGCACCGCGATGCTGCTGCTGGTGTCGGGATCGACCGCCCAGCCCTTGAGGCTGACGATGCTGCCCGAGATCGAGACGTCCTCGACGTTGCCGACGGGCGGACCGGACGGGGTCGACGCCTCTCGACAGCCGATCAGGGAGTTGGCCCCCTGTCCGACGTTGATGCCGTAGATGCAGATCTGCGTCGTGCCCGTCGGGACGGGGACGCTGACGGAGTACCCGTGTCGTGAGCCCAGGGGGGGATACGCGGACGCCACGTCGGGGCGGTCGATGTTGGCGACGAACGCCCCCGCCATGGTCCCGACGCCGAACGGGCCGCCCACGTAGACGTGGACCGTCACCGGGCTGGTGGGCTGATCCAGGTCGGCCGCCCAGCCGACCAGCGTGGCCGTGGTGAGGTTCGCCGACGCGCTGTCGAAGCCGCCGATCGGATCGCCCGAGACGTCGACGGTGATGCAGCCGATCGAGGGACCGCGCAGCTTCGTCGACGAGTCGACCCCGTACGCGCACACCTGGTTGGATCCGGGGCTCACCGCGAAGGACGCGGTGTATCCGTGGTTGGCGCCGTACCCGGGGTACACGGCGGCGACGTCCGCTCGTGCCGACTTCGCCGGCACGGTCGCCTTCACCGTGCCGTTGAGGGTGAGCACGACGTCGATGGGATCGGTCGTGTCGGGGTCGAAGGCCCATCCCTTGACGTCGATGTTGGTCCCGGCCCGGATCGCGGTGTCGAGCGAGCCGACCGGCGCTCCCGCCATCACCGTGGTCGTCGCACAGCCGAGCTGCGCGCGAGTCCCGTCCGTGGGGTCCACGGCCACGGCGCAGACCTGGTAGACCCCCGGCGAGGCCGGCACGGTCACGCCGAACCCGTGCGACTGCCCGATGCCCGGATAGGCCGCCTCGACGTCCGGCCTCGGACCATCGGCCCGCACGGTCGACGTGACCACGCCGTTGAGCGTGATGTCGACCTGGATGGGCTGGGTGGTGTCCAGGTCCGCGGCCCAGCCCCGGACGACGACGCCCCCTGGCTGCGCGTAGGCCTGGTCGAACGAGCCGATCGGCAGTCCGGTGTTCGCGGTCACGCGCAGGCCGGTGTTCGACTGGCCGATGTCCACGTGGAGGTGGTTGCAGGTGTCGTTGAACTCGTTGGTGAGGTAGCTGTAGCCGAGCGACGCCATCGAAGGCCGGCCGAAGCACCCCTTCTGACCCAGATGGGTGTTGGCGGGCATGAACTGGTTCATCAAGGCGATCAGCGAGTTGCTGCCGTCGCCCCACCCGTTGGTCCGCTGCGATCCGACCCGCCCGAAGTCGACGGCGACCGCGGGGATGCGGCAGTGCCACGGGCTCGGCGGGTGGAACTCGCCGGTGCAGTTGTACTCGCCGTCGTTCGCGCACCACCGGTTCAGGTCGTTGATCTTCACCGTGCCGAACTGCTTGATCGACACCACGAGCAGCTGCAGCACCCGCCCATCGATGTCGCAGCGCGGGTCGACCGTGCCGTTGGCGATGGGGGCGATCTCGTTCGCCCAGATCTCGTCGATCGTCGGGTCGACCTGGAAGCGACCCTGGTCGCGGGCCGTGAGCAGCCACTGGGCCAGCTCGCGCGGGCTCGCGGAGATCCCGGTGCACGCGGTCCCGCATCCGGCGGCGTCGGTCGGAGCTGCAGCGACGCTCGGAGCGGACGCGAGCGCGGGCGCCTCTGCCGATGCGGGCGTCGCCGTCGTCGCCGTGCTCGGCGCGGACGCGGCGGACGCGGTGCTCGATGCGGAGGCGGCGCCACCGGTGCTCGGCGCCGAGGCGGCGGACACCGTGCTCCTGCTCGGCGCGGAGGCGACGGCGGCGACCTGCGCGGCCCCGACCGGGGAGGCCTGCGTCGGCGCGGCGATGAGGGCTGCGAGCACACCGATCACTGCGACCGCACGAACCACCAAAGACAACGTTCCCTCACCTCTCGATGATCATAGGTCACAGCAGTCACATCCGTCACGCCTGCGAGGGAGATCAGTGGGGGCCGATCGAGGAAGGAACGCCTCGAACAGGCGAGAAGCCCCGGATCCTTCAGGACCCGGGGCTTCTCGAGAGCGGTACCGGTGGGATTTGAACCCACGGTGGAGTCACCCCCACACATGTTTTCGAGACATGCTCCTTCGGCCGCTCGGACACGGTACCGGGGTCGAGTGTACGCGAGCGTCGCGACGGACGCCAATCGGCGGGACGTCGGGCGGGCGCCGATATCCTGGCCGCATGGGTGTCACGATCACGGTCGTCATCCCGTGCCGCGACGACGCGCCCTATCTCGCCTCGGCGCTCGACGCCCTCGCGCGCCAGACCCGGCCCGCGGACGAGATCGTGGTGGTCGACAATGGCTCGAGCGACGACACCGCGGAGGTGGCTCGCGCCCACGGGGCGAGGGTCGTCGAGGAGCCGGTGCAGGGCATCCTCCGTGCCACCGCCGCGGGGTTCGATGCCGCCACCGGCGACGTCCTGGCGCGCATCGACGCAGACTCCATCCCACCCGTCGACTGGCTCGCCCGCGTCGCCGCCGCGTTCGATGGGCCGGAGGCGCCGACGGCGCTGACCGGGCCCGGCCGCTTCTACGAGATCTCCCGTGCCGGAGCCTGGGCCGGTGAGCACCTCTACCTCGGCGGCTACCGCTTCTGGCTCACGCTGTTCCTCGGCCACGCCCCGCTCTTCGGCTCGAACCTGGCCCTCACCCGCGACGCGTGGCTCCGCATCCGCGACACCGTGCACCGCGACGAGCGCCGGGTGCACGACGACCTCGACATCGCCTACCACCTCACGCCGGACATGACCGTCCGGTACGACCGCACCCTGGTCATGCCGATCTCGGGCCGCCCCTTCCACACCGCGAGCGGGCTCGGCCGCCGACTCGGGTGGGGATTCCGCACGATGGCCGTGAACGCGCCCGGGCAATGGCCATGGCAGCGGTGGTCGCACCGACGGCGCGCCCGACGTCGGAGCTAGTCGCGCGGCGTCCCCTCCTCACGGAGCGGGGCGGCGAAGAACGCGTGCTCGAACTCCGCCGACCGCCGGAACGCCTGCCGCATCGAACTCCGCCGTGCCGGGTCCGCCTCCGACGCAGCTGCCATGACGAGCTCCACCGCGCGCCGCGTGGAGGTCTCGAACGCGACGTCGGCGTACGTGTCGAGCCACGACCGGTACGGATGCGCGTCGTGCGACAGCGGATGGAGGCGCGTCCCGACGTCGTGGTAGAGCCAGAAGCAGGGCAGCAGCGCGGCGATCAGGACGGCGTAGTCCCCGCGTGCGCCCGCCGCGAGCAGATGGTCGAGGTAGGCGGTGGTCGTCGCGCCCGGACGCACGTCCCGGAGGTCGTCCTCGCTGATCCAGCTCTCGTGCAGCTGCAGCTCGGCGGCGATGGCGCCGTGGGCGGCCTGCGCCCAGAACGCCTGCTCCGCCGTCGTGGGTGCGAGGCGGCTGGCGATCGCGAGGACCCGCGAGTAGTCCCGCAGGTACAGCGCGTCCTGAGCGAGGTACCAGACGAAGGCCTCCCGCCCGAGGGTGCCGTCGCCGAGACCCCGGACGAAGGGCAGCTCGTCGATGCTCTCGCGGACGCCCCGGATGTGCTCCCACCAGTCGGCCTCGACCTCTCCCGGCAGCGGTCGGGTGTCCAGCCCACCCCGGGCCCACAGCCCGGCGAAGTGGCTGACCGGCCCACGACCGGAGCCGACGCCGAGATCGGCCCCCTCCCGGATGCTCTCGGCGAGCCACCTCTTCGACTCCGCCACGGCGCCCCCCCAGTCCTTCGATCGGGCGTACCGGGTCGCGAGCGCGGAGGAGAGCGAGCATCCTGTGCCGTGCGTGTTGCTCGCGTGGATCCGGGCGCCGGGGTACTCCGAGACGGACACCGCGCCGCCCGTGGCGTCGACCAGCGCGTCCGGGACGTCGTCGCCGGCGAGGTGGCCTCCCTTCGCCAGCACGATCACGCCGTGGCGCTCGGAGACGCGTGCCGCCTGAGCGAGCACGGCGGACCAGTCCGCGGCGACGCCCTCCCCCGCCAGGATCGCCAGCTCGGGGATGTTCGGGGTCACGACGTCGGCGAGGGAGAGGAGGTCGCGCAGGGCCTGCTCCGCGGAGGCGTCGAGCAGACGGTCGCCGCTCGTCGCGACCATGACGGGATCGAGCACGACCGCAGGAGGGTCGGTGCGCTCGAGCCAGCCGCGGACGGTGTCGACGACCTCGCGGGTGCCGAGCATCCCGATCTTCACCGCGTCGATCGCGACGTCGTCCGACACGGCCTCGAGCTGCTCGGCGAGGAACGACGCGGGCGGGACGTGCACCGAGCGCACCCCGTGGGTGTTCTGCGCCACCAGCGCCGTGACGACCGCCATCCCGTAGCCGCCGTTCGCGGCGATGCTCTTGAGGTCGGCCTGGATGCCCGCGCCTCCCGTCGGGTCCGTCCCGGCGATGCTGAGCACACGGGGGACGGGAGGGAGCGCGGTCACGAGCTCGCTCCCCACGCCGCGCGGAGGCGTCGAGCGGCGACCGCGGGATCGGGTGCCGAGCAGATCGCCGAGACCACCGCGGCGCCGGCCGCACCCGCCGCGCGCATCCGCGGCAGGTCCGCCTCGGTCACGCCCCCGATGCCCACCGCGGGCAGGTCGCCGACAGCGACCAGCCGCGCGAACTCGTCGTGCCCGAGGGCGGCGGGCGCGTCCCTCTTGGTCGTCGTGGGATGCAGCGCCCCGATCCCGACGTAGTCGACCCGCGACGGATGCGCGGCCGCCTCCCTCAGCTGCTCGGGCGTCGACGCGCTGAGACCGAGCAGCGCGTCCGGCCCGATCATCTCCCGCACCGTCGCGACGGGCAGGTCGGATTGGCCGACGTGCACACCGCTCACCCGCGCTCCCGACCCGCGCGCGGCGAGGAAGACGTCGACGCGGTCGTTGACCAGGAGCGCGACCCCCTCGGGAAGGGCCCGCCCGAGCCGGGTCACGGTGGCGAGGAACTCGCGAGCCGGTGCATCCTTCTCCCTCACCTGGACGGCGGTGGCACCGCCCTCCACCGCCGCGAGCACGAGCTCGACGAGGTCGTGGCCGGCAGCGGCGGCGAGGCGCGAGTCCGTCACGAGGTAGACGGAGAGATCGGCGTTCACGACAGCATCCCGAGGCGGCGGATCGTGTCGGCGTCGACGGCGGCGAGGGCGTCGAGCATCTCGACGCCGAAGCTCCCCGGGCCCGCGGCACGGGCCGCGGCGAGCTCGGCCGCGACCGTGTAGACGGTGATCGCCGCGACCGTGGTCGCGAAGCGGTCGTCGTCGACCGCGGCGAAGGCCGCCATCACCGCCCCCAGCGCGCACCCCCCGCCCGTGATCCGCGTGAGCAGGGGATGCCCGTTCGCGATCCGGATGACGTCGCGTCCGTCGGTGACGACGTCCACGGGCCCCGAGACCGCGACCACTCCCCCGGTCCGCTCCGCCAGCGATCGCGCGGCGGGCAGGGCCGACTCGACTCCGTCGGACGCGTCGACTCCGCGGCCGCCCGCTCCCGCGCCCGCCACCGCGAGGATCTCGGAGGCGTTCCCCCTCACCACGGTGGGGCCGAGGTCGACGAGCCGTCCGGCCAGCGCCGTGCGCACGGGCAGGGCCCCGACCGCGACCGGGTCGAGCACCCACGGCGTGCCCGCCTCGCTCGCTGCGGCCACCGCCTCCAGCATCGCCTCCCGCTGCTCCGAGGTCGGGGTCCCGAGGTTCACGAGGAGGCCCGAGGCGACCGTCGCGAACGGCCCGGCCTCCCCGGGGATGTCGACCATCGCAGCGGAGGCGCCCAGGGCGAGCAGGGAGTTGGCGGTGACGTTCACCACCACGCTGTTCGTGATGCACTGCACGAGCGGCGTGCGTGCGCGGACCTCCTCCAGCGCGGAGCAGGTGAGGTCGAGCAGATGGTCAGGCGTGCGCGTCAAGAGCGACATCCCTTCGCTAGTACGAACTAGATCAGGTTCGACGGGTGTGTTCTCAGCCCCGCAGGGCACCCCGTGTCACGTGTGATCCCACCCTAGCGCGGCAGGGTTCAGGCCGACGGCGCTGGTGGATCCGCCTTCTCGAACAGCGCGAGCATGTCGGCGGCCAGCTCGTAGGGCGCATCCTCGCAGGGGCTGTGCCCGGTGCGGTACACGCTGATGCTCGCCCCGATGGCCTCCGCGAAGCGGGCGTGCCGCTCGAGCGGCCACAGATCGTGCTCGCCCACAGCGACGGCCTTGGGGATGCTCAGCGCCCGCAACCGCGACTCAACGTCGGGCGCCTCCATCATGATGCGCATGATGTCGCGATGCGCATCGCGCCTGGTGAAGCGGAAGCGGTCGCGCACGAACGCCAGCCGCCCGGGCTTGACGTGCAGCACGTTGACCTGGACGCCCCAGCGCATGAGCGCCGCGGCCGCGCCGGGGGTGGCGAGCCGGGCGAAGGGGCCGAGCCGCTTCACCCCGGCGAAGCTCTGCCCGGGGTCGGGAGGGGTGCCGAGGAACGTGAGGCTCGCCACCAGCTCGGGTCTCTGGACCGCGACCACCGCGGCCACCACCCCGGCGAACGAGTACCCCAGGAGGTGCGCCGGTGTCGTGCCGGCCTCGAGGAACGCGATCATGTCGTCGACGAAGAGTCGCAGCGTGTACCGGTCCTCCGGCGGCTCCAGGTTCCACGGGCCGGCGCCCGCCGACTGGAAGTTCCCCGCCAGGTCGTAGCTCTGCGTGAAATACCCGGCCGCGACGAGCTCGGGCATGAGGAAGTGGAAGTCCTCCTTGGAACCCGTCGCCCCCGCGACGAGCACGACCCGCGGATGCGCGGGATCGCCGAGAGACCAGGTGGCGAGGCGGCCGCTCGGAGCGAGGAAGGTGGAGACGACCGTCCCCGCCGGAGGATCGGCCCAGTCGACATCGGGCAGACTCTCGTCGCGCGCCACCGCGACGCGTCTGGCCTCTGCCCCCGAGTCTGACACGCGACCAACCTACCGTCTGCTCCCGTCGGCCCGTGGGATCGTGGTGCCGACATGACCGAGAGCAGCCCGCACGTGCCGCGCGCGCCGCAGGAACCGCGCGCGTCGGACGAGCCGCACGCGCCGCATCCCGAGCAGGAGCGCGGCTGGGTGCGCGCCACCCGGAGCCTCCTCCTCTGCCTGTCGCTCGCGTTCCTCGTCGCGTACAGCGTTCAGGTGCTCGCGACCGACCTGACCGGTGACGAGCGGACGGCGCTCACCCTCTTCATCTCCGCCACCTGGACGCTCTTCGTCGTCGAGTACCTCGTCCGCTTCCTGCGAGCCCCGCGCAAGGCGCGGTTCGTCCGCGAGACCCCCGTCGAGCTGCTCGCGGTCATCGTCCCGGTCTTCCGGCCTCTGCTCCTGCTGTCGTACCTCCACCGCATCCCCGCCCTCCGGGGCCGGTCCGGATCGGCCGTGCGCGGGCGCGTCGTGAGCTACGCCGCTCTGTTCGCGGTCCTCTTCGTCTACTCCATCTCCCTCGGCGTGCTCGCCGCCGAACGGGGAGCACCCGGAGCGAACATCGAGACCTTCGGCGACGCCCTGTGGTGGGCATGTGTCACGATCGCCACGGTGGGATACGGCGACTACTACCCCGTCACCGCGCTCGGCCGCATCCTCGCCGTCATGCTGATGGCCGGGGGCATCGTCATCGTGGGCGTCGCGACGGCGACCATCGTGTCGGTGCTCGGCGAACGCATCCGTCGGACGCCTGCGGAGCGGTCCCGCGACTGACCCCCGCACGCGGGGTCGACGGAGACGGGCTCGTGGGGCATCATCGTCTGTTGGCCCGACTCGCGGACTCCTGTCGCCTGACGTTCACCTTTTCGTGATTGGGTCGTGTGAAGCAGTACGCACCACCGACACGTCGAACCGACCCGAAACGGGACATCAGTGACCATGCGCACGGCCGAATACCCGAGGCCGAACCACTTCCTGCTCCACATCAGCGACACGCACCTCCTCGCCCGACGCGGCAAGCTGTACGACCGCGTCGACAGCACCGCCTACCTCGAGCAGCTCTTCGACGAGCTCGAGGCCTCCGGCGGCAGGCCCGAGGCGATCGTCTTCACCGGCGACCTCGCCGACAAGGGCGAGGCGGATGCGTACCGGAACCTGCGGGCGATCGTCGAGCCCGCCGCGCAGCGGCTCGGCGCCCGCGTCATCTGGGTGATGGGCAACCACGACGAGCGCCGCGCCTTCCGGGCTGGGCTCTTCGGCGAGGTGCCGACCGACAAGTCGGTCGATCGCGTGTACGACGTGAACGGCCTGCGCGTGATCACCCTCGACTCGACGGTCCCGGGCCATCACCACGGCGAGGTGTCGGGCGAGCAGCTCGACTGGCTCGCCGAGGAGCTCGCCATCCCGGCCCCGCACGGCACCATCCTGGCGATGCACCACCCGCCCGTGCCCAGCGTGCTCGATCTCGCGGTCTCGGTCGAGCTGCGCGACCAGCGGAGCCTCGCCGAGGTCGTCGAGGGCAGCGACATCCGGTCGATCATCGCCGGCCACCTGCACTACTCGACCACGGCGACGTTCGCCGGGATCCCGGTCTCCGTCGCCTCCGCCACCTGCTACACGCAGGACCTCAACGTGGAGACCGGCGGCACGAGGGGTCGCGACGGCGCCCAGGGCTTCAACCTGGTGCACGTCTACGAGCACACGGTGCTGCACTCGGTCGTCCCGCTCGGAAGCTTCCCCGCGCTCGACCACATCACCGCGGAGGAGTCGGCTCGCCGACTGGCCGCGCAGGGCGTCCGGATCGCCGAGGCGGTCAGCCCACGGGTTGCGCCAGAGCCCCCGATGACGATGCCGGTCCTTCTGCCGACCCGACGCTGACCTCGGCGCGCGACTCCTTCTCCCACGGAGCGGGGAAGGGGAAGTAGCGCTCGAGGAAGTCGATGACCGCGGTCGTGCGCTCCTCGACCCCGATCTCGGGCTTCGAGCCGTCGTTGAGGCAGAACATGTCGGCGTCGCGGCGCTTGAGGAGCCGGCGCATGGCCTTGAGCGCCGAGCGGAGCGTGGTCTCGATGTACTGCACCCGCGCCTGCGTCTGCACCACCGCGCGGCCCGTCATCAGGGCGTAGTAGTGGTAGAAGGAGTTCGTGACCGAGATGTCGGTCGCCGAGCGGAACGGGCTCGCCGTCGTCCGTGCGAAGGCCTCGGCGAACTCGTCCTCCAGCTCGAACATGACGCTCTTCCGGAGCGGCGCGGCGCTGTGCTCGAGGTGCCGCGTGGTGATCCGGCCGAAGCGCTCCTGGAGCAGGGCGCGGTTGACCCGCGCGGCGTTCTCGAACCCGCTGCGCGAGGGGTCGTTGCCGCCGAGACCGACGCGTGTGGTGGCCTCGACGAACTTCGTCACCCCGCCGGGCGAGAAGAACATGTCGGGGCTGAGCGGACGCCCGAAGAACATGTCGTCGTTGCTGTAGAGGAAGTGCTCGGCCAGGCCCGGGATGCGGTGCAGCTGCGCCTCGACGGCGTGCGAGTTGTGCGTGGGCAGGTCGTCGGGGTTGCGGAAGAACTCCTCGCTGCGCACGATGGTGACCCGCGGGTCGTCGGCGAGCCACGCGGGCGCCGGGGAGTCGGTGGCGATGAAGATGCGACGCACCCACGGCGCGTACATCCACACGCTCCGCAGGGCGTACTTCAGCTCGTCGATCTGGCGGTAGCGGGCCTCGGAGTCGTCGCCGTCGCCCACCACGTAGTTCGCCATGCGCTTGGCGCGGGCACGCTGGAACTCGATGTCCGTGCCGTCGACCCAGGAGAACACCATGTCGATGTCGAAGTCGACGTCGGAGGCGAGCGGCTGGAACATGCCGTCGATCGTCCGCCAGCTGCGGCCGTACAGCTCGACCGTCGACTCGACGACCTCGTCGCGCGGGATGGTCGTCCGCGTGAGCGAGTTCTCGACCGGGGTCGTGATGGTGTTGTTCGACACCCGCCAGAACTCGAGCTGCACCGCGCCCTCCGCCCCGTAGCGGAGGTGTCCGGTGCGGTCGAGCCGCGGACGGTAGATGCGCACGACGCGGGGCTTGCCCGCGAAGGCGTCGCCGTCGGCCACCAGGTGGGCATGCTCTCCCGGGGCCTTCGCATAGAAGGGCTCGTCGGCGAACGCCGCGGTCAGCGCACGGCGCACGGCCTTCCGCGACTTCGCCTGGAGCGCCAGAACGGGGCGGTCGTCGTTGCCCCGGATGAGGAGGTAGGGGATGTTCGCCGAGTCGAGCGCATCCGCCACCGCCAGGAGGTCGGCGACCATCGACTCCCGTGGCGTCGTGCGCGCCACGTCGAGCGTCAGCTCCCCCTTGGAGAGCAGAAGGTCGGACCTCATCAGGACCGGTGGCGCCGTCTGCGCCAGGGACTCGAGAAGAGGGGGGTTCACTCCGCGGACGTCGTCGGACACGGTCGCCTCCAATCGGTCGTTTCTGTGTGGTTCTCCTGCCGCCATCGCCAGACGTTCCATTCTACGCCGTGCCATGTTTCGACCGGATGTCGGCGAACGCCGCCGCGACCCTGAAACGCTTGTATTCAAGGTGTTAGCCTGACCTCAGCAGAGAGCGGGATCGCGCCGCTCCCCCACCTGAAAGGGCATCGTCCCCACGATGAGCTACATCACCTCGAAGGCCCTCGACGAGACGGGCTACGTCGTCCTCGACGATCACGACCAGGCCGCCGATCCGCAGGAGTGGCTCGACCTCGAGTACGTCGACTGGAAGTCCTCCGGCGACACCCGGTTCGCCCCGCTGACGAGCGCGTTCGGCGAGATGGAGTGCGACGGGTTCTGGAACCACACTCCCCCGCGCACCGACAAGGACGGGGTCTGGGTCGAGGCCAACGCCGCCAAGGCGCCCGTGCTCCGCGCCCGTGCCGAGGAGCCCGGCACGAACATCGGCCGCTGCCGCGTGATCGAGCTCAAAGCCGACACGTACCCCACCGCCCTCTACAACCTGCACCAGGACGACAACAACCGCCTGAACCCCGACGGCACGGGCTGGATCGTGCGGGCGTTCTTCAACCTCTCGGACGACCCCGACTCCTACCTCATCCTCCGCGAGGACCGGTTCGACCCCGAGACCGAGGTGCGCATCTCCCTCCCCGCGGGCCGCCAGGTCATCGTCGACACCCAGCGCTTCTGGCACGCCGTGTGGCACCAGGGCTCGTCGCCGCGCTACTGCCTCATCGCGTCGTGGGAGTCCGGGCCCGCGCTCGACGCCTACATCGAGAAGTACCACGGCGACCCGCGCTTCCCGTCCGCGCCCCTCGACCCCGCCTTCGTCGAGGAGTCTCAGGCCGACGTGCGACACCGCCTCGCCGAGCGCGCCGCCACCGTGGCGGCCCAGGGCCGGGCCGCGCGTGCCGCGTCGCAGGAGTCCGCGCAGTCGGAGAACTGAGCCTGTCGGCTCCCGCACCGTCGCGCTTCTCGGCCCCGCTGTCCCCAGGACGGCGGGGCCGAGTCGCGATGTCGGCGGAGGCACCTAGGGTGTGAGGCATGGCGACCAGAGCATCCGCGCGCACGACGAGCGGCTTCCGCTGCACGGAGTGCGGGTGGCAGGCGGCGAAGTGGGCGGGGCGCTGCGGCGAGTGCCAGAGCTGGGGCACCGTGGTCGCCGTGTCCGAGCAGGAGGGCATCCTCCGCACGGTCAAGCCCGTGGTGGTCGACGAGGCGCGCATCGCCAGGCCCATCACCGAGATCGACTCGGATGCGGCGTCCCACTGGGCCACGGGGATCGGCGAGTTCGACCGCGTGCTCGGCGGTGGGCTCGTGCCCGGCGCCGCCATCCTGCTCTCCGGCGAGCCCGGCGTGGGCAAGTCCACGCTGCTGCTCGAGGTCGCGGCGAAGGCCGCGTCCGAGCACCTGAGGGTGCTCTACGTGTCGGCCGAGGAGTCGGCGTCGCAGGTGAAGCTGCGCGCGGAGCGGACGCACTCGCTGTCTCCGACGCTCATGCTCGCCTCCGAGACCGACCTCGGCACGGTGCTCGGGCAGATCGACGCGGTCCAGCCGCACCTCCTGATCGTCGACTCCGTGCAGACCGTGTCGTCCTCCTCGCTCGACAGCGCGGCAGGCAGCCCCACGCAGGTGCGCGAGGTCGCGACGTCCCTCATCCGCATCGCCAAGCAGCGGTCGCTGCCCGTGCTGCTGGTCGGCCACGTCACGAAGGACGGGTCGATCGCCGGCCCTCGACTGCTGGAGCACCTGGTCGACGTGGTCTGCCAGTTCGAGGGCGACCGCCAGACCTCGCTGCGCTTCGTCCGCGCGCTCAAGAACCGCTTCGGCCCCACCGACGAGGTGGGCTGCTTCGAGATGACGGGCGACGGCATCCGCGAGGTGCCCGACCCGTCGGGCCTGTTCCTCTCCCGGGGGTCGGATGCGGTGAGCGGCACCTGCGTCACGGTCGCGCTGGAGGGGCGTCGGGCCCTGCCCGTCGAGGTGCAGGCTCTCGTCGTCGCGACGCCGTCGCCCAACCCGCGGCGGGTCACGAACGGTGTCGACTCCTCGCGGGTGGCCATGATCCTCGCGGTGCTGGAGCGGCGAGCGCGTCTCACGCTGAGCGACAAGGACGTCTACGTCTCGACCGTGGGCGGGGTGAAGCTGGTCGAGCCGGCCGCCGATCTCGCGATCGCGCTGGCGCTGGCCTCGGCGGCACAGGACCGCCCGCTCGCCCACGCGCTGGCCGCGTACGGCGAGATCAGCCTCGCCGGGGAGGTGCGTCCGGTGGCCTCCGCGCGCATCCGCGCCGCCGAGGCCCGCCGCCTGGGCTTCACCACCCTCGTCGACGACGAGGCGCGCCACCTCGGCCGCGCCCTGGGCCGCGCCTTCTCCTAGCGCGCGAGCGCGTCCCGCGCCGCGCCCCGCCCGCGCCGCGCACGCCGCGCATTCGCCGACTGGCGAGGAAGCGCCCTTCCCGCGAGCCCGAACGGGCCATTTCTCACCGCTCGACGAGGGGCCCGGAGACACCGCGTGCGCGCATCCGTCGACTGGCGAGGAAGCACCCTTCCCGCGAGCCCGAAGGGGCCTCTTCTCGCCGCTCGACGAAGGGGCTCAAGACACCCGCGTTCGCACATCTGCCGACCGGCGAGGAAGCGTCCTTCCCGCGAGCCCGAACGGGCCACTTCTCGCCGCTCGACGAAGGGCCCGGAGACACCCGCGTTCGCGCATCTGCCGACCGGCGAGGAAGCGCCCTTCCCGCGAGCCCGAACGGGCCACTTCTCGCCGCTCGACGGGACCCCGACACGCTCGGCGAGGAGCGGGCGCGCGAGCGGGTCAGACATGGGGGACGAAGAGGCGCCAGGCGTGGCGGCGGGTGGCGCGGGGATCCGCCTCGATGCGGTCCTCCTCGTCGATGATGAGGGTGCGACGCGCCTCCATCTCGTAGCGGGGCCAGTCCGACTCGTCGAAGAGCTCGCCGTGGGCGAAGGCGAGCCAACGGGAGCGCATCCGCCGACTCGTGGCGTGGAAGGCGCGGCGACCGCCGAGGGCGGTCATGAGCCGGCCGAACGGGCGATCGATGCGGTCGAAGACGGCGAACAGGTCGAGCCCGTGGGTGGCGTCGAAGCCCATCCAGCGCACGAGGCGGGGCGCCAGGTCGAAGCGGTAGAAGTACGTCGGCTGGAACTGCGAGTGCCGCTCCGCCACCTTCACGCTCGGGAACCAGAAGGCGTAGTCGCCGCCGAAGTCCGCGGCAGGGCGCCGGGCCGGCAGCCCGGGGTACTCGGCCTTGATCGCCTTGCGTGCCTTCTTCTTCGTGTTCGCGAAGATCGCGCGGATGCGGGAGGGCGTCGTCGCGAGGATGTCGAGTCGCCCCGTGAAGAGCGCCCCCTCCCGATCCATCGTGCCGATGATGAGGGGGACGGGCGCCGCGCGGCCCTCCTTGAAGGCGTCGAGGGGACGCTCCGGCAGCAGCTCGCCGTCGATGACCGGGGACAGCGCGATCGTGCCGGGATGCGCATCCGGGGTCCGGAGCGTCAGGGTCACGGTGGCCTCCGCGAGCTGCTCTGCCGACGCCGCGGTGAGCACGGCGCCGCCCTCGTCGTCGGAGGTCGCCTCGACCTCCCGGTCGCCCACGAGGTCGCTGAGGATCGCCACGAACTCCTGCGCCCACACCGCCGTGACCTCGGGCGGGTAGATGGCGTTGGCCGGGGACGACTGCGCGATGGCCCGGGCGAACAGCCCGTGCGCCGCGGGGACGGCCATGAGCGTCGTGACCGCGTTGCCGCCCGCCGACTCTCCGAAGAGCGTGACCCGTGCCGGATCCCCGCCGAAGGCCCGGATGTTGTCGCGCACCCACTCGAGGGCCACCACCTGGTCGCGAAGGCCCAGGTTCGACTCGATCGGGCGCTCGGGCGTGGAGTAGCGCGTGAGATCGAGGTAGCCGAGCGCTCCGAGGCGGTAGTTGAAGCTCACGTAGACGACGCCGCCCTCCGCGACGAGCGCCTCCCCGTTGCGCCGGTGCTCCGCCGACGACCCCACCATGTAGGCGCCCCCGTGGATGAACACCATGACGGGCAGCCCGGTCTCGTCGCTGTCGGGACGGATCACGTTGACGGTGAGGCAGTCCTCCGACATCGCGGCGTCGCGCGCCGCCCCGACGAACGCGCCGTTGCGCGACTGGATGGGGATGGCGCCGAACTCCGAGGCGTCGCGGACGTCGTGCCACGGCTCCACCGGCGCGGGAGCGCGAAAGCGTCGCTCTCCCACCGGCGGCGCCGCATAGGGGATCCCTCGCCACATCCGCAGACCTCGCCGCAGCACGCCCCGGACGATCCCGCCGGTGACCTCGACGTCATGACGCGGCGGCGTCCCGCGAGGCGGCGACAGGCGGCGCGTCGAGAGGGTCACCGCCGCATGCTAGCCGCGCCGGGTGAACACCGTGCGGCGAGGTCCTCGTAGGCTGGTCGGGTGACCCGCGGCGACCAGACCCCGTGGTGGCGCACCGGGCGAGGTCTCCTCGGCCTGGCCCTCGCCGCCGTGATCATCGTCGTCTTCGTCGGCCTCACGCTCTGGATGGCGACCACCGCCGCGCAGCACCTCGGCTCCTGAGGCGTCCCGGCGCGTCCTCGCTCACGAGCCCGAGATCACTCCGCCCTGCTTGAGGTGCCGCACGGTGATGAGCGTCCGGATGAGGACGACCGTCGCCACCGCGACCAGGGCGACCACGCTGGCGATGCCGAGCACCACGAGCCACGGTCCCAGCTGGTCGATGAACGCCCAGTGGGCGATCAGCTGGAACACGTCGGCCAGCGCCACCACGTAGATGATGCCGACGGCGACGAAGCTCGTCCGAGGGGACTGCTGCTTGCGATTCTTCATGAGGAGATAGACCACGTCGACACGGTATCGAGCGAGTCGCCATCGCCTCATCCCCGCATCCGGGGGCTGGACAGGCTGCGCCGCCGGACCTCAGTAGAGGAGGATCTGGGCGTCGGTCTTCGAGGGGATGCCTGCGACGTCGACGTGCACGTGGTAGCTGGCGCCGCCCGCGGGGACGGGTTCGCGAGCGATGTTGCACGTCTCCGGGGTGGAGCGCGTGCGGTCCCAGGCGAAGGGTGCGCTCGTGACGGTCTGGCCCGCCTCGAGCAGGGCCATCGTGTCGCTCGCCCCCACCTGGCAGTCGGTCGACGTCCAGTAGGTGTCCGATCCGCTCGTGATCGTGTACTTCTGCTGGGACGTGCCCGCGTTCAGCGTGCAGGGGACGGACCCGGTGTTCGTCATCGAGAACGAGAGCTGCGGCTGGGCGCCGGCCGAGTAGGAGTCGGAGTCGGTGATCGGCGTGATCGTGAGCACCGAGGGATCGCAGGCGACCGGCGACGAGGCCTCGACCACCGCGGGCGCGGGGGTGGGCGAGGGATCGGCTGCGGGAGTCGTGGGCGCGGCGGTCGCGTGGTCGTCGGCGGCTGCGGCGGCATCGGCCGCGGCCTGGTCCTCGGCCGCGCCGGCGGTCGAGGTGGGCGTCGGGGTGCCGGCCGCAGCGGGCGGGCCGTCGTTCGATCCGGGCCGCACGATCACCAGCACGACGATCGCGATCAGCGCGATCAGGACGGCCAGCACGGTGAGTCGACGCCGGAGGTACACCTTCTTCGGCAGCGGGCCCACCGGGTTGCGGAGCGTCGACATGCGCCCAGAGTAGACGAGCGCCCGTCGTGGCCCCGGCATCGTGCATCCGCCACGCCGCGTGTTGCGGCGGATTCATAGAAACGCGGATGCGCCGGACGCGAGGGCGGATTCAGAGCAGGGCGGCGTCGTGGATCTCGTGGCCCGAGACCGTGGTGCAGTCCTCGCCGAAGACGAAGTCGGCGAAGATCCGCTCCCCGGCCAGCACGCCCGGGAGCCAGTAGCGGGCGTCGTCCCACATGCCGTCGAGGGGCAGGCGGTCGACCGGGTACCAGGCGGGGGTGAGCTCGTCCGACTCCTCCGGCTCGCCGGTCCATCGGGTCACCACGAAGACCGTCGAGTCCTGGCTCCAGTTCTCGCGGTACGGGAACGCGAAGCGGACGAGTCCGCGCTCGGACACGTCGTCGGGCGCCACGACGAGCCCCGACTCCTCGTGGATCTCGCGCACGATCGCGTCGACGGCGGTCTCCCCCGCCTCGATCTTGCCTCCGAGCCCGACGATGTTGCCCGAGCCCAGCCCCGTCTTCTTCTTCCCCAGCAGCACCTCGGGCCCGTCGGCGCCGTCGCGCAGGAGGAAGGCGACGCAGACCTGGTACGGAGACACTCGGGACACGCCGCGAGCCTACGCCCACCGCGTGTCCCCCATGTTTCGCGCCCCTGAGCGCGCCCCCACCCTCCTGATCCGTCACTTTCGGCTAGTCGCGGGGCCGCGCACTAGCCGAAAGTGACGGATCAGGATGGGCACGGACGCCCGCGGCTCAGGCGGGGGCGGCGGGGGCGAGGTCGAAGGCGACGAGCTCGTCGTCGGTGAGCATCCGGGAGCGGATGAGGAACCGCTTGCCCTCGGGCGCCTCGAGGGAGAAGCCGCTGCCCCGCCCGTCGACGAGGTCGATCGTGAGGTGGGTGTTCTTCCAGTACTCGAACTGCGAGCGGGACATGTACACCTCGATCGGGTACGCGCCCTCGACCTGGAGCGTGCCCAGCAGCACGTCGGACGACCCGACCCGGAACATCCCGACCGGGTAGCACATGGGTGACGAGCCGTCGCAGCAGCCGCCCGACTGATGGAACATCAGCTGCCCGTGGGTGCCCGACAGCTGCCGCAGCATGTCCGCTGCGGCAGCCGTCACGTCGACCCGCGAGAGCGCTGTCGGCTCGGGCATCAGAAGAACCCCATCGGCCCTTCGGCGTAGGAGACGAGGAGGTTCTTCGTCTGCTGGTAGTGGTCGAGCATCATCTTGTGGTTCTCCCGCCCGATGCCCGACTGCTTGTACCCGCCGAACGCCGCGTGAGCGGGGTACTGGTGGTACGTGTTCGACCAGACGCGACCGGCCTCGATCGCCCTGCCCGCCCGATAGAGCGTGTTCACGTCGCGGCTCCACACCCCGGCGCCCAGGCCGTAGAGGGTGTCGTTGGCGATCGAGATCGCCTCGTCGAACGTGTCGAACGAGGTCAGCGAGAGCACCGGGCCGAAGATCTCCTCCTGGAAGATGCGCATCGAGTTCTGCCCCTCGAACACCGTCGGGTTGACGTAGAAGCCGCCCGAGAGCTCGCCGCCGAGGTCGGCGCGGTCGCCGCCGATGAGCACCTTCGCACCCTCCTGGCGCCCGATGTCCATGTAGCTGAGGATCTTCTCGAGCTGGTCGTTCGACGCCTGCGCACCGATCATCGTCGACGTGTCGAGCGGGTTGCCCTGCTTGACCTTCTTGACGCGCTCGAGCGCATCCCCGACGAAGCCGTCGTAGATCGACCGCTGCACGAGGGCACGGCTGGGGCAGGTGCACACCTCGCCCTGGTTGAGGGCGAAGAAGCTGAACCCCTCGAGGGCCTTGTCGTAGAAGGAGTCCTTCTGCTCCGCCACGTCGGCGAAGAACACGTTGGGGCTCTTTCCGCCGAGCTCGAGCGTGACCGGGATGAGGTTCTCCGACGCGTACTGCATGATGAGGCGTCCGGTCGTGGTCTCCCCGGTGAAGGCGACCTTGCGGATGCGCGGATGCGACGCCAGCGGCGCGCCCGCCTCGATGCCGAAGCCGTTGACGATGTTGAGCACGCCGGCCGGCAGGAGGTCCTTCACGAGGTCGAGCCACACGTGGATCGACGCGGGGGTCTGCTCCGCCGGCTTGAGGACGACGCAGTTGCCCGCCGCGAGCGCCGGCGCCAGCTTCCACGTCGCCATGAGCAGCGGGAAGTTCCACGGGATGATCTGCCCGACCACCCCGAGCGGCTCGTGGAAGTGGTACGCGATGGTGTCGTGGTCGAGCTCGGAGATGCCGCCCTCCTGGGCGCGCAGGGCTCCCGCGAAGTAGCGGAAGTGGTCGATGGCGAGCGGGATGTCGGCGGCGAGCGTCTCGCGGACGGGCTTGCCGTTCTCCCAGGTCTCCGCGACCGCGAGCAGCTCGAGGTTCTGCTCCATCACGTCGGCGATCTTGAGGAGGATGTTGCTGCGCTCGGTGGGCGAGGTCCTCTTCCACGACTCGAACGCCTTCCACCCGGCCTCGACGGCGCGGTCGACGTCCTCGGCGGTGCCACGGGCGACCTCGGTGAAGACCTGCCCGGTGACGGGGGTGACGTTCTGGAAGTACTGGCCCTTCGCCGGCGGGACGTACTCCCCGCCGATGAAGTTGTCGTACCGCGGACGGTACGAGACGACGGAGCCCGCGGCCCCGGGGTTGGCGTAGACGGTGGAGCCCGGGGTCGCCGGGGCCTCCTCCGTCTCGGGCCGATCGATGATGGTCATGTCGTGATCCCTTCGACGACGTTGTCCAGGACGTCCGGGGCCGGCGCGGCCCTCGGATGCGGTCGACGGTACGCCGCGCGAGGTTGCACCCCGTTGCACGGGCCCGATCAGCGGGCGTCGCGGTCGAGGAAGGGTCGCAGGTCCTCCTCGAGGACCCGCGCCATCACCTTGAGACCCTTCGCCGTGGGGTGCACGTCGTCGTCCTGCATGAGGTCGGGACGACCGAGGAGCGGCTCGCCGACGTCGATCCACTGCGCGCCTTCGTCGAGCGCCGCCCGCTCGACGGCCGCGTTGAGCGGTGCGAGACCCTCGTCGGGCTCGTCGCTGCCCCAGATCGCGCTGATGCCGACGAGGAGGGTGTCGGGGAAGGCGGCCCGGAGGGAGGCGAAGGCCGAGTGGGCGGCATCCTCGATCTCGTCCGGATCCTCGCCGAGGTCGTTGCTGCTCGCCGAGACGACGATGAGGGAGGGCGCATCCGGCAGCAGCTCGGCCTCGGCCACCTGATCGGCGAAGACGCCGCCGTCGTCGCCCACCGAGAGGAAGCCGGCGCCGTCCTCCGCCAGGTTCGTGAGGTCCCACTTCTCGTGGTGGGCCAGGAGCACGGGCCAGGCCTGCTCCGGATCGAGGCCGTTGCCCGTCATGATCGAGTCCCCGATGGTGACGAGCGAGACCGGGTGGCCGCTGGCGATCGTCTGAGCGGGGGCGGGCTCGGAGTCGACGGTGTCGGGCTGGTCGCGCACCCCGATGTCGGTCTTCACCGGCGTCGAGGCCGCGCAGCCGCTCATCACCACCGCAGCGCCCACCGCGAGGACGGTGAGGCTCGCCCGCATCCCGCCCCGTCCCATCGCCACCCCCGCAGTCTCGCATCGGCTCCCTGGCGGCGGCTGGGTGCGGGCTCAGGGCTCGCTGCGTTCCAGCTGCTCCAACCGCGCGACGAGTGCAGCCCGCCGCGGGGAGCGCGGGGGGAGCACGCGCAGCAGCTCGCGCAGCACCTCGACGTCGTCGGCGCCCTCGCGGGTCGCGGTGTAGGCCAGCAGCACGTCGGGCGAAGCGGCGGCGAGGAGGGCCTCCCGCATCCGCGCGGTGACGTCGGCACGGATCTCGGCCACTCCGGGTGCGTCGGATCCGGGCAGCGGGCCCCCGAGGTATCCGGCGAGCGCCACCCTGTGCGCGCCGCGATCGAGGAGCGAGACGACCCGGTGGAGGTCGAGCTCGAGGGCGCCCTCCAGGCGATAGGGACGCGAGGCGAGCTCGATCCCGGTCGGCTCGAGCGCTCGCCGCAGACGGACGATCTCCGCACGGAGCGTGACGGCCGAGCCGCCCTCCCCGTAGACGAGATCGCAGAGGAGGTCGGCGGCGAAGCCCTCCCGGTGCCAGGCCAGCAGGGTGACGATCTCGGCATGACGGGCGCTCAGCTCCACCGATCCGCCGTCGGGCAGCTCGAGCTCGCCGGTGTCGCGCCCGAGCACGTGCAGCACCTCCCGGCCGCGGGTGTCTCGGCGCGACGCCGTGCGCGCCCGGTCGACGGCGCTCCCGGCCGGCGCGGAGACGGTCCCCGACGCCGTCGTCGGCCCGAGCGGGATCGCCACGGCCGCGCCGGGCGCCGCGGCCGCACGCTGCCGCAGCCGCATCACGAGCAGCTCCGCCTCGGCGGCGGCCGCCGTCGCCTCCATCAGCGGCAGGGTGTGCGGGTCGACGGCGCGCTCGTCCCCCGTGATGTCGATGACACCCAGGATGCGCCGGGTCTCCGGGTCGTGCACCGGCACGGCCGTGCAGCTCCAGCCGTGCACGAGCCGGTTGAAGTGCTCGTCGTCGTGGATCTGGATGCCGTGGTCCAGCGCGAGGGCCGTCCCGGGCGCCGAGGTGCCGACCCGGTCCTCCGCCCAGCCCGCCCCCGCGACGAATCGCATCTCCTCGGCCCGGCGCCGCGCATCCGGGTCGCCCTCGACCCAGAGGAGACGGCCGTGCTCGTCGCCGACCGCGACCAACAGCCCGGAACCCTCGGCGTCCTGCACGAGCAGCCGGCGGATCACCGGGAGCACCGCGGCGAGCGGGTGTCCGGTGCGCACGTCGACGAGCGTGTCCTCGGCGACCTCGAGGTCCGGCAGCAGACGCTCCGGGTCGAGGTGCCGACGCCGAGCCCTGTCCCACGACTCGACCACCACCGCGCGCGGACGAGCCACGGGGCGGCGCTCGGGCAGCGCGAGCCACTGGCTGGAGTCCATCGCTTCTCCGATCCACGTCGATCGCCGGGCGAGGGCCGGTCACGGCCCGCCTCCAGTATCGCTCAGCCGAGCCCGGTGAGGCAGACTGAGATGACCCGGGGGATCGAGCAGGAGTCACATCATGCCGAGCAGGACGACGAAGGCGGCGCAGCGCGCGGCGCTCCGCCTCGCCACCGCGCTGGTCACGGCGATCTACGGCGTGTACCGCCTGCATCCGGCGCTCTGGCGGTTCACCGCCCGTCACTACCACCCCGCGCTCGAGGCCTTCGCCCGGCTGAACGCCTGGATGGTGTGCCAGCGCGCGTACGTCGACGTGCCCGCGTACCGCGCGTACCTCAACGAGTCGGGCTTCTCGTTCCGCTGGTGGAGCCTCCGCAACTACCGCCCCACGTCGAAGCACGAGTACGTCGACCGCTACGACGAGGAGGAGCGGTGCTGGCACGGCGAGATCGTGACCGTGGGCACGGTGGTCGACGAGTCGAGCGGGTCGAGCGGCACCCCCTACAACTGGATGCGGTCCAAGTGCGAGCTCGACACCGTGCACAAGAACGTCGCGGGTTACGTGACGCTGCTCTTCGGGACTCGGCGCCTGTTCTGCATCAACGCGTTCTCGATGGGCGCCTGGGCGACCGGCACCAACACGGGGCTCGCGATGTCGAAGATCGCGATGGTGAAGAACACCGGACCGGACATCGACAAGATCGTCGACACCATCCGGCACTTCGGTCCGCGGTACACCTATCTGATCAGTGCGTACCCGCCCTTCCTCAAGCACCTGCGCGACCGGCTCGACGCCGACGGCTTCGACTGGGACGCCCACGACCTCAACGGCTTCGTCGGCGGCGAGGCGCTCACGGAGGCGCTCCGCGACTACATCGAGGACCGCTTCACCCGCGTCTACTCGGGCTACGGCGCCTCCGACCTGACCATCGGGATGGCCGGGGAGAGCGACCTGTCGGTGTGGCTGCGGCGGGCGCTGGTCTCGCACGCCGACCTCCGCCGCGACGTCCTGGGAGACGACGAGCAGCGCACGCCGATGATCTTCCAGTACAACCCGCTCGAGACGTACCTCGAGACCACGGCCGAGGGCGAGCTGCTCGTCACGCTCAACTCGACCGCGATCATGAGCCCGAAGCTCCGCTACGACATCGGCGACGAGGCCCGGATCGTCACCTTCCCCGAGATGCAGGCGCACGTCGCGCGCTATCCGCGTCTCGCCTTCGCCTTCGAGCGGGCCTTCGCGACCCAGCGGATGAAGCTGCCGTTCGTGATGCTGTTCGGGCGCAAGGACTCGACCATCTCGTACATGGGCGCCAACATCTACCCGCTCGACGTCGAGAACGGGCTCTACCTCGACAACCCGCACGCCTCGCACATCGAGTCCTTCCGGCTCAGCCTCCTCGACATCGGCGACCACGAGCAGCGGCCGGTGATCCACCTGCAGCTCCGGAAGGGCGCGGCCCTCTCGGCGACGGAGCGCGACGACCTCCGCGCGCGGTCGGCCGCCGGGGTGCTCACCCACCTCGCGCGTGTCTCGCGCGACGTCGCGCAGTCGCTCGAGGAGGATCCGACGGCCTCCGATGTCCGGGTCGAGGTGCACGACTACGGCACCGGGGTCTTCGCGGGCGGGACGTCGAAGATCAAGAACGTCTACCTCGTCGCCGCCGAGGACCGCGGCTGATGCGCACCGTCGACTTCTCGAGGGCCCCGCGCCAGGCGCGCGCCGAGGCGATGGCCCTGGTCGAGGCCGGGAAGGTCGAGGGGGTGCACGTCTCACCCGGCGCCGTCGCGCGGGCCGCCAGGCGCGCCGAGGGGTTCGTGTGGCTGGCGCGCATCCGCCGTCGCCGGAGGCACGGGGTGATCGCGTGCTTCCGCACACCGCAGCAGGCCGCCGCCTTCACCGACGGGCTCGATGCCGGATGGTCGAGCCGGGTGCTCGTCGCCGAGCGGTCGGGCTACAGCAACGGGGTCTGGCGTGCGGAGGGCGACGTCATGCGGCACATCGACCGCTTCACCCCGACGAGCGCCGAGACGGCGGCGCACCGCGAGCCTCCGCTCGTCGCGCGCCCTGTGGATCTCGCCCGGGCTCGTCGCCGTCCGTCGGGCGTCGCGGACCCGGACCGACGGCAGCGGCTCGAGTCGACGCCCCTCACCGAGGCCTCCGCGATGTTCATCGGGGCCACCCGCTACCGCGGCCCCCGCGCCCTGCGGGTGCTGTCGCGCACCTGGTACCCCATGGTGGCGCGGATGCAGGGCCTGACCGGGTACGTCTGGCACCGCGTGTACTGGGAGCCGCCGTTCACCCTCGGGACCCTCGCCTTCTTCCGCACCCGCGACGACCTCCTCGGGTTCGCGCGTCTGCCCGCGCATCGCCTGCTCATGCAGTGGATCACCCGGGACCGGCGGAACGGGACGGGCGGGTACATCCGTCTCCACGTCGCGGAGGAGAGCGTCGAGGGCGGATCCGGCGCGGAGGGTCCGCGATGAGGATCCACACGGTCGAGACCAGGACGGAGCTGGACGAGTTCCAGCGCCTCACCTCCCGCGTGCATCCCCGCGACCTCGCCGTGCCGCTGCTCGAGTCGACGGTGCGGTCGTGGTGGAACGGGCACAGCCCGCATCCGGAGCCCATCCGCCTGCTCGTCCTCAGAGACTCCGCGGGCGACGTGATCGGCCGCACCACCGTGCACACCGACGCCCGTCTGGACGAGCGTCTCGGGCAGCCCAGCCTGCTGTTCGGCGCCACCGACTTCGCTGATGCCGCCGCCGCCCGCTTCCTGCTCGCGCACCTGGACGAGCTCGGCTCGCGCAGCGGACGACGGCAGCTCTTCGGACCGGTGTCGCTGCTGCCCAACCAGGCCGGCGGGGTCATCACCTCGGGGTTCGAGGAGCGCGGGTTCGTGGACTCCGCCTGGAACCCGGAGTGGGTGCCGAGCGTGTACGAGGACGCGGGGTTCGAGCGCTGGGGCGAGTCGGACACCTGGGTCGTCGAGACCTCCGCCGCGCGTCCCGAGGTGGACGGCGCCCCCTCCCCCGCCGAGTGGGACGCGGCGGGGGTGCGGCTGGACTACGGCGCGGCCTCGAAGGTCGACGAGCTCCTGCCCGAGCTGCGGACGGTCCTCAACGCGTCCTTCGCGGCGCTGCCGTACTTCACCGAGATCACCGCCGCCGAGCTGGCGGCGGCCACCGACGGGCTCGGCCACCTGATCGACGAGCGGCTGCTGCCCCTCGCCCGCGACGCCGAGACCGGTGAGCTCGTGTCGTTCATCCTCGCGGTGCCCGACATCACGCGATTCGTGCAGGAGATCGAGGGACGGTTGGGCGTCACCGCCGGGCTCCGGCTCCTGGCCTCCCGCCGCCGCTACCGGTCCGAGGCGATCCTGGTGATCCAGGGCACGCACCCCGATCGTCAGGGCCGTGGCATCCTCACGCTGCTCAGCCGACAGCTGCAGGCGAACCTCGCGCAGGCCGGTTACCGGAGGCTCCGGAGCACCTACGTCGGCCGCGACAACCCCGGGTCGACCGCCCAGTTCCGCCGCTTCGGCGGCCGCCCGCTGCACGGGTACACGTTCTATCGGAAGCCGATCATCCCGGAGGACGACCTGTGAGCCCCGCACCCTCGACCGAGACCCTCCGCGAGCTCGTCCTGCTGGCGAGCCGCGCGCCCTCGGCCCACAACACGCAACCGTGGAGCCCGCGCCTCGTGCGCGGGGCCGTCGAGGTGTCGGTGATCCCGAGCCGCACGCTGCCCGCCGGCGACCCCACCTTCCGCGACCTCGTGCTGTCCCTCGGCGCCTGGGTGGAGTCGTTCGCGATCGGCGCCGCGGCCCTCGGCCGGCGCGTGGTGGTCGAGCCGCTCCCTGCGCTCGAGCACCTCGACGAGCTTCCGGTCACCGGGCCCGCAGACCCCGCCGCCCCCGTGCTGCGGATCACGGCGCCGTCGGCGTCGACCCGGGCGAAGCCGTACGCGACCCCCTTCACCCCCGACGACGTGCGTCGCCGCCGTGTCCACCGCGGACGCCTCCGCGGGCGGCCCGGGGCGTTCGACGACCTGTCGACGCTCGCCCTCCCCCGCTGGCTCTCCCTCCGCCGCCTCGACGACCGGGCGATGGGCCAGCTGAGCCGGCTCGGGATCGCCTTCACCGCCTCGCGCCGGACCGTCGCCGACGAGCTGCTGCACTGGCTCCGGCTCAGCCCCGCGCATCCGCAGTACCACCGCGACGGGATGACCGACGCGATGCTCGCCATGCCCGCGGCGCTGGCCCGCCTGAGCGCGCCCGCGACCCGGCGTGCCGCCCTCCGCGACCCGATCGTCGCGGTCGCGGGGGTGATCGGCCGCACCGCGGAGTCCCTCGGCCGCGACGCACCGCTGCCGCCGTACGCGCGATCGCTCGCAGCCTCACCTCCCGACGCCCCGGAGCACCTCGTCCTCGTGGCCGACACCCGCGCGGCCGGGGTGGACGAGACCATCAGCCTCACCGAGGCGATGGACAGCCGGATCGGCCTCCCGGAGCGGAACGTGCTCGAGGCGGGGCGCGTGCTGCAGAGGCTGTGGCTCCACGCCCGGGTGCAGGGCATGGCGGTCTCGCCGCACTCCGAGCTGATCGACTCCCCGGCCGCTCACGGCATCCTCCGTCGTCGGCTGTCGTTGGGCCGCGCCGACATCGCCCTCTCGGTGTTCAGCACCGGGGAGCCGGTCGGCCCCGTCGCACGGTCGCCGCGCCTGACGGACGTGACCGGGTGAGCCGCATCCCCCGTCGGGTGCGCGCCTGGGGTGCGCTGATGGACCGGATGCGGTCGATGCACGTCGCGACGATGACCGACGCCGACATCGCCCGCAACCAGACGCTGCGGCACGTGCCCGCGCCGGTGAAGGCCGTGGTGTTCGGGCCCCGGGTGCAAGGCGTCGTGGCGACCGATGCGGTCGCCACCCGATCCACCTCCCGCGCAGGGTCCGGCGTGCCGGTGCGGGTGTACCGGCGTTCGAAGCAGGGCGACCGCGATCGGCCGCTCCTCCTCTACTTCCACGGTGGCGGGTGGACGCTCTTCGGCGGGCTCGACGCGTGCGACCATCTGCCGAGCGTCCTGGCGGCACGGCTGGACGCCGTCGTGGTGGCGGTCGACTACCGGCTGGCGCCCCGGCATCCGCATCCCGCGCAGCTGGACGACTGCGAGGATGCGCTGCTCTGGGCCGTCGACTCCGCCTCCTCGCTCGGCGCCTCCCCCGCACGGGTCGCCGTCGTCGGCGACAGCGCGGGCGGCCACCTCGCCGCGGCCGTGACGCTGCGGGCGAGGCGCCTCGGCGGCCCGGTCCTCTCGGCGCAGGCGCTGATCTACCCCGTCGTGTCCCGGAGCGTGGACGACGCCTCGATGCTCGAGAACGCGGGCGCGCCGGTCCTCCATCGCGCCGACATGGTGCGATTCCTCTCGCTGTTCACGGCCGAGGGCGCCGTCGCCGCCGCTCCGAGCCCGGAGGCGTTCCCCGAGGAGGCCGACTCGCTGGCCGGTCTGCCGCCCGCGTTCGTCCAGCTCGGTTCGCACGACGTGCTGCGCGATCAGGGACGGCGCTACACCGATCGGCTCGAGCGCGAGGGGGTCGCGGTCCGCGTCGCGGAGTATCCCGATGCCCCGCACGGGTGGGTCTCCTACCCGCGGATCATGTCCCCGATCTTCGAGACCGCGACGGCCGACCTCGTCGCCTGGCTCGAGGATCGGCTGGCGCCCTGAGCCGCTCGGGGGAACCCGGTGGTCGGTGTCGTCGGATTCGCGTAGGGTCGCCCTCATGAGCACCTTCATCGACCCGCTCGAGCCCGAGTCGTTCGAGCACAACGGCCAGCACCCCGAGATCGACGAGGAGACCGACTCCTTCGACGAGGACCTCCAGGAGAAGCTGGGCGAGTTCGTCGCCGAGCCGGAGCCCTCCGACAGCGAGGCCCCCGGCGCCTGACATCGAGCACCCCCACGAGGGCCTGACCGCTCCGCTCGAGCGCCTGCGCGCCGAGCGGAGCGAGGCCGCAGCGACCCGCGCGTCGACCGCGGCGGAGATGGAGTCGCTGCTCGCCGACCGGCGAGCGTCGTCCGACGACGACGAGCACGACCCCGACGGCGCTCCCCTCAGCGGCGAGTGGGCCCGGCTGCGCTCACAGCTCGACGCGGTCGACGCGCGGATCGCCGACATCGACGCCGCGTTCCTCCGAGTCGACGAGGGGACCTACGGCCTGTGCGCGACCTGCGGCCTTCCCATCCCCGACGAGCGGCTCGAGGTCCGGCCCACGGCGACGCAGTGCGTGCCGTGCGCCTCGCGGCGCTGAGCGGCCGCAGCCGCCGGCCGTCGAAGCGCGGCGCGGCATCGTGCACCGCGCGCGGGGCGCCTAGCTGCGTCCGTCGCCCTCGCCCGACGGCGCCGGATCCGCGCCACCGTCCTCCTCCGCCCTCGGGCCGCCGAGCTCCCACGGCAGCGGACCCTCCAGCTCCACGGGCTCGGCGGGCGGCGCGTCGAAGCCGCCCGGACGCTGCACACGACCGAAGAAGCCCATCTCGGAGACGCCGCTCCCGCGCGGGGTCGCGTCGAGCCCCGCGGGCTCGTCAGCCGGCTCGCTCTCGGCTCCGGGCCTGCGCCCGAAGAAGCGGTCGCGCATCCGCTCGTTGAAGGATCGATCCTGGGTGGCCATGACGCTCCCTACCTCAGGTGCTTCAGCATGCGCGTGTTGCCGAGGGTGTTCGGCTTCACCCGGGCGAGGTCGAGGAACTCCGCCACACCCTCGTCGGGTGAGCGGACCAGCTCCGCGTAGACCTCGGGGTCGACGAGAGAGAGCGGCGACGCCGTGTAGCCCTGCCGTTCGAAGAACGGCACCTCGAAGGTGAGGCAGAACAGCCTCGACAGGCCGAGCTCCAGCGCATCCTGCTCCAGCCGGTCGACGAGGATGCGCCCCACGCCCCGACCGCGGAAGTCGTCGTGCACGGCGAGGGTGCGCACCTCGCCGAGGTCCTCCCAGAACACGTGCAGCGCGCCGCATCCGACCAAGCGTCCGTCCGCATCCTCAGCCACACGGAACTCCTGCACGGCCTCGTAGAAGACCACCGCATCCTTGCCGAGCAGGATTCGTCGCTGCACCAGGGGCTCCACGAGGGCCTGGATGGCAGGGACGTCGCTCGTGCGCGCCCGCCGTACCGTGACGGCGGGCCTGATGTCGGTGGTCATCGCACCAGCGTAATGCGCGCGGAAACACCCCCCGAACGCACGAGATCCGCCAGCTCCCGCGGGTGTCCCCTGCCGGGACCCACGGGAGCTGACGGATCAGGTGTGGTCGAGACGGGCCAGAAGCCCGTCTCGGGCTCAGTCGTTCGGGATGTCGCCCAGAGCGGCCGCAGCGGCGGCGTTCGACGCCGACGAGTCGGCGCCCGCTCCCACCGCGAGCGGCTCGCGCGAGGTGGTGAGGAACGTGAACTTCCCGTCGACGAAGTCGACGTGCACGTGGTCGCCCGCGTTGAGCTCACCCTGCAGGATGCGCTCCGAGAGCTGGTCCTCGACCTCGTGCTGCATGGCGCGACGCAGCGGACGCGCACCGAGCGACGGGTCGAAGCCCACCTTGATCAGGCGCTCCTTGGCGGCGAGCGTCAGCTCGATCGTCATGTCGCGGTCGAGCAGGCGGTCGCGGAGGCGCTTGATGAACAGATCGACGATCTGCAGCAGCTCCTCCTGGTTCAGCTGCGGGAACACGATGGTGTCGTCGACGCGGTTGAGGAACTCCGGCTTGAAGTTCTTCTTCAGCTCCTCCGAGACCTTCGCCTTCATGCGCTCGTACGAGGTGGACTCGTTGCCCGACACCTGGAAGCCGATCGGGGCTCCCGTGATGTCCTTCGTGCCGAGGTTGGTCGTCATGATGATGACGGTGTTCTTGAAGTCGACGACGCGACCCTGACCATCCGTCAGACGTCCCTCCTCCAGCACCTGGAGCAGCGAGTTGAAGATGTCGGGGTGGGCCTTCTCGATCTCGTCGAACAGCACCACGCTGAACGGCTTCCGGCGCACCTTCTCGGTGAGCTGGCCGCCCTCCTCGAAGCCGACGAAGCCGGGAGGGGCACCGAACAGCCGCGAGACGGTGTGCTTCTCGCCGTACTCCGACATGTCGAGGGAGATCAGCGCGTTCTCGTCGTCGAACAGGAACTCGGCGAGCGCCTTGGCGAGCTCGGTCTTCCCGACGCCGGTGGGGCCGGCGAAGATGAACGAGCCCGAGGGGCGCTTCGGGTCCTTGAGGCCCGCACGCGTGCGGCGGATCGTGCGCGACAGGGCGGCGATCGCCTCGTTCTGGCCGATGACGCGCTCGTGCAGCGCCTTCTCCATGAAGATGAGCCGGGACGACTCCTCCTCGGTGAGCTTGAACACCGGGATGCCCGTGGCCTGAGCCAGCACCTCGGCGATCAGGCCCTCGTCGACGATGCCCGACGTCTGGATGTCGCCCGAGCGCCACTGCTTCTCGAGACGGAGACGCTCGCCGAGGAGGTTCTTCTCCTCGTCGCGCAGGCTCGCCGCCTTCTCGAAGTCCTGGTCCTCGATCGCGGCCTCCTTCGAGGCGCGCACCGTGGCGATCCGCTCGTCGAACTCGCGCAGCTCCGGCGGGGCGGAGAGGATCGACAGGCGCAGACGCGCGCCCGCCTCGTCGATCAGGTCGATCGCCTTGTCGGGCAGGAAGCGGTCCTGCACGTAGCGGTCGGCGAGGTTCGCCGCGGCGACGATCGCACCGTCGGTGATCGACACCTTGTGGAACGCCTCGTACTTGTCGCGGAGGCCCTTCAGGATGTTGATCGCGTGGGGCAGGCTCGGCTCGGCCACCTGGATGGGCTGGAAGCGGCGCTCGAGGGCCGCATCCTTCTCGAAGTGCTTGCGGTACTCGTCCAGCGTGGTCGCGCCGATGGTCTGCAGCTCGCCACGGGCCAGGAGCGGCTTGAGGATCGAGGCCGCGTCGATCGCGCCCTCAGCAGCGCCCGCGCCGACGAGCGTGTGGATCTCGTCGATGAAGGTGATGATGTCGCCGCGGGTGCGGATCTCCTTGGTGACCTTCTTCAGGCGCTCCTCGAAGTCGCCGCGGTAGCGGGATCCGGCGATGAGCGAGCCGAGGTCGAGGGTGTAGAGCTGCTTGTCCTTCAGCGTCTCCGGCACGTCGCCGCGCACGATCGCCTGGGCGAGACCCTCCACGACGGCGGTCTTGCCGACGCCGGGCTCGCCGATCAGGACGGGGTTGTTCTTGGAGCGGCGCGACAGGATCTGCATGACGCGCTCGATCTCCTTCTCGCGCCCGATCACCGGGTCGAGCTTGTTGTCGCGCGCGGCCTGCGTGAGGTTGCGGCCGAACTGGTCGAGGATCTGCGACCCCTTGTCGGGGGCTGCCTCGTTGCCGCCGACGGCGACCTGCTCCTTGCCCTGGTAGCCGGAGAGGAGCTGGATGACCTGCTGGCGCACCCGGTTGAGGTCGGCGCCCAGCTTCACGAGCACCTGGGCGGCGACGCCCTCGCCCTCGCGGATGAGACCGAGCAGGATGTGCTCGGTGCCGATGTAGTTGTGACCCAGCTGCAGCGCCTCGCGGAGGCTGAGCTCGAGCACCTTCTTCGCGCGCGGCGTGAACGGGATGTGACCCGTCGGCTGCTGCTGGCCCTGGCCGATGATGTCCTGGACCTGCTCGCGCACCGCGTCGAGCGAGATGTTCAGCGACTCGAGCGCCTTCGCTGCCACGCCCTCACCCTCGTGGATGAGACCCAGCAGGATGTGCTCGGTGCCGATGTAGTTGTGATTGAGCATCTTGGCCTCTTCCTGGGCCAAGACGACGACGCGACGGGCGCGATCGGTGAATCTCTCGAACATGTCTGTCTCCCTGGTCGCCAGGGCAGGATGACGACCGTTGAGATAGAGACTAACCAGCGGTCCAGGGGCTGCGGCGGCCTGTTCGCCGTGGGCGTGACTGCTCTACTGGCTCGGCCGGACGACCCGTGCGTCGCTCCAGCCCAGGATCGGGTAGCCGATGAAGAAGAGCAGCCAGAGCAGGAAGAACGAGAACGCGGGTCCCTTGCCGAACCGACGGCCGACGTCGCGCGCCACGATGATGCCGAGCACGGCCCCCAGCACGGGGACGACGAAGAGGATGCCCCACCACCCGGGCCTGCCCGCGACCCGGGCGAGCACCCACACGTTGTAGAACGGCACGACCGCCGGCCACCCCGGCCGGCCCGTCTTGCGGAACACCGACCACATGCCGAACACGGTCAGCGCTGCGATCGCGAGCCCGAGGTACAGGCTGGACGGGTCGTAGGTGACCGCCGGGGAGGTGACTGGCCGCAAGGGTGGCTCCGGTGAGGTGTGCTGGGGGTGCCCCACGATTTTAGCCGCGTCGTCGAGGGGGCCCCGCGGGCCTAGGATGCGGCTGTGAGCAACCTCGAACGGGACCCGGACGCCACGTGGTCGGCGACCGCGGTCGCGCCCGCACGCCGGCCGGAGATCATCGAGGCGCGGGAGGTGCCGCTCGGCGGGCCCCGGGCGATGACCGTGCACCGTACCCTCCCCTCACGGGAGCGGACGCTGATCGGCGCCTGGTGCTTCATCGACCACTACGGCCCGTCCCCCGTCTCGGAGACCGGGGGGATGGTCGTGCCGCCGCATCCGCACACCGGACTGCAGACGGTGAGCTGGCTGTTCTCGGGCGAGATCGAGCATCGCGACAGCGTCGGATCGCACGCGTTCGTGCGGCCGGGTGAGCTCAACCTCATGACGGCCGGCCGCGGCATCTCCCACTCCGAGATGTCGACGCCGGCGTCGGATGCGCTGCACGGGGTTCAGCTCTGGGTCGCGCTGCCGTCGGAGTCGCGGTCGGTGGAGCCGTTCTTCGAGACCACCCCGTCCGTGCTCGCCGAGATCGACGACGCCCTCGTCCGCGTCTTCATCGGCTCGCTCGCGGGGGCGTCGACCGAGGTCACCACCTTCACCGAGCTCGTCGCGGCCGAGATCACCCTGCCGGCCGCGGGGTCGGTCGAGCTCCCGCTCCGGCCCGAGTTCGAGCACGGCGTGCTCGTCGACGCCGGACCCGTCACGGTCTCGGGCGTGGAGGCGGCGCGCACCGAGCTCGTCTTCCTCGGGCAGGGCGCCGAGTCGGTGCGGCTGTCGGCAGGCCCCGAGCCGGTCAGGGTGGTCCTGATCGGGGGCGTGCCGCTCGGCGAGCAGATCCTCATGTGGTGGAACTTCGTCGGACGGTCGCACGACGAGGTCGTCGACTACCGCTCCGAGTGGCAGCGCGAGGCGGGATTCGACGCGTCGCCCGCCGCCGGGGCCGCGTGGCGCCGCTTCGGCGACACGGACCACCACTACGAGGGCACACCCCTCCCGGCGCCGGAGCTGCCCGGCGTGCGCCTCAAGCCCCGCGCCCGCTGAGCGCGGGCTCCGGCCCCTACTGGAGAGCGGAGGTGAGGCGGGCGAGGTTGTCGAGGATCGTCGAGCGGAGGGGCTGCTCGTGCCACGCCTCCTTGGTGAGCTCCTTCGAGATGGCGCGGTAGCCGTCCTCGACCCGGCGCATCGACTCGACGAACGAGCGTCCGCGCACCATGAGCGAGACCTCCATGTTGAGGCTGAAGGAGCGCATGTCCATGTTCGACGAGCCGATCACCGCGACCTCGTCGTCGATCGTGAAGTGCTTCGCGTGCAGGATGTACGGCGCCGGGTACATGAAGATGCGCACGCCGGCGTTGAGCAGACCCTCGTAGTACGAGCGCTGGGCGTGGTAGACCAGCGCCTGGTCACCGATCTCCGACACGAAGAGGTCGACGGAGACACCGCGCTGCGTCGCGGTGGTGATCGCGTAGAGCATCGCGTCGTCGGGGACGAAGTACGGGCTCGTGATCACCACGCGGTCGGTGGCGCTGTAGAGCAGGGCCAGGAAGAGGCGCAGGTTGTTCTCGCCCGCGAACCCCGGGCCGGAGGGGACCACCTGCATGTCGAGGGCGTCCGGATCCTTGTCGATGACCTCATCCGTGATGGCGCGGGTCTCGCGGAGCAGCAGCTCGTTGGTCTCGCTGTACCAGTCGGTGATGAAGATCGCGTTGAGGCCGGCGACGATGGGACCCTCGAGGCGGGTCATGAGGTCCTGCCACTTCAGGCCGCGCTTGAGGTTGGTGCGCTTGTTGTAGCTGCGGTCGACCATGTTCTGCGACCCCATCCAGGCGACCTCGCTGTCGATGATGAGGAGCTTCCGGTGGTTGCGGAGGTCGGGTCGCTGGTACTTGCCCTGCAGCGGCTGCACCGGCAGCATGAACGACCAGCGGACGCCCAACCGGTCGAGCATCTTCACCGTCTTCTTGTGGCCTGGAGCGCGCACCGACGCGATGTGGTCGAGCAGCACGCGCACCGTGACGCCGCGCTTGACCGCGGCTCCCATGGCCTCGAAGAACGGCTTGGTCACTTTGTCGTAGCTGAGGATGTAGAACTCGACGTGGACGTACCGCTGCGCCTCGGCCACGTCGGCGGTCATCTGCCGGATGGCCTCGTCGTACTCGCCCGTCAGCGTCGCGGAGTTGCCGCCGACCAGCGGCATCGCGCCGAGGTTGCGGTTGAGCTCGACCACCGAGCGCAGCCACGGCGGCCAGGGGTCGTCGTCGCTGACGCGGTCGATGCCCTCCGTGGTCTCGATGATGAACTCGTTGATCGCCTTCTGCTTGTCGCGCCGGCGCTTCGGCAGCTTGTACGACCCGAGCAGGAGGAACAGCAGGAAGCCGACGTAGGGCAGGAAGAAGATCGCCATCAGCCACGCGATCGCGGTGGAGGGGCGGCGGTTCCTCGGCACGATGATGACCGACGAGATGCGGATGGTGAGGTCGATCAGCAGCAGCGCGAGCAGCACGACGTCAGCCATGTCGAACCCCGAGACCTCCACCGTCACGCGCTGCTCCCCCTCGTCCACGGTGCAGGACCGCTAGCGCTACCGTAGCGGGTCGGCGGAGGCGCCGCGCGCGCTACTCGCCCGCGGGCTTGGGCGGGAGTCCGAGACGGGCGCGCTCCTCCGCCTCGATGCGCTTGTAGGCGCGGCGCTCGTCGCGGTCGGCGCGCACGACCTTGCGCATGATGAACCAGAAGAGCAGCCCGAGGAGCACGGTCGGCGCGAGCGACCACACGGCGGCGAGGAAGTAGTCCATCCCCTCCAGGATACGTCACCCCGCCTGAGCGCCTGCCCGAACGTAGTCGGCCGAGACGCCTCGAATCACCCCACTACTGATCTATCCTCAGCTTAAGGCTAAGATGCAACTCATGGGATTGAACCGCGAAGGTGAAACCGAATGGCATCGGACGAGCACCATTTACATGGCGGTCATCGTCATCAACACCACGGTCGTTTGGTCAGCGATTGCGCTCGTCGGAGCACTCCTCATCACGGGGATCCTTCAACCAGAGCAGGGCCAGCAGGTTCCTGAGCTGGTTAGGTCGACTGCAGTCGTGATCGTGATCATGACTACGGTCGCGGTGATGGGACTCATCACAAGCCTCCTTCGCGCTCGGTCGATCAGATACCGCGTCGGCGCGACAGAGATCGACTTCACTTCTGGATTCTTTTCGCGAACGACGACCTCGCTTCCGTACGACCGGATTCAGACCGTCTCGATACAAGCCGGCATAGTCAGCCGAGCGTTCGGATTGTCAAGTCTCGTGCTTCAGTCAGCGGCCGATCAGAGCAGCGTGACGATCCCGGGCTTGACGATGGAACAGGTGAACTCCGTGAGCGAAGCGGTGCTCAGACGTGTCCGTCGTCTACAAGACCACGGCTCCCCGTTGCTGTGACCGTTTCGCTGTTACGATCAAAGCTCGGGATTGCCCGACCCCTGCTCGGCAGTCCGATGTATCGGCTTAGGCCCTCCCGTGAGCGGGCAATCGTTGGGCATCCGGAGGAGAGGGCTCCTCGAAATCGGGGAGCACGGCATGCCGTAACTCACTCCGGATTCGGATCTGTCATCCACGTCGTCTTCGGGGGAGCCACAGCATTCATCCTGCTGGGATTGCTGACGCGCCGCATCTTGAGATGGAAGATGTGTCGGCCGGTCCGCTTGTCGCGTGCAGGGGGCGCTCTTCGGATACGAGTCGACGATCGATCGTCCCGGATTCAACTCGCAGCCATCCGCTCTGCGAGGCTCTCCTCCTGCTGGTACGGCTATGCACTGGGGCTCGTCGATCTGGTCATCGTCGAATGCGATAGTCGGCTCGTCATAACCGACCTTGATGTGCACCAGGGGCTGGGTTTGATGAGGTTGCTTTCGGGCGGTTGAACGACCCGGGGGGTTACTTCACGAGGGGGAAGAGGATGGTCTCGCGGATGCCGAGGCCGGTGAGGGCCATGAGGAGGCGGTCGATGCCCATGCCCATGCCGCCCGACGGGGGCATGCCGAACTCGAGCGCGCGGAGGAAGTCCTCGTCGAGGCGCATCGCCTCGACGTCGCCCGCCGCGGCCTGGCGCGCCTGCTCGACGAAGCGCTCGCGCTGGATGACGGGGTCGACGAGCTCGGAGTACGCCGTGGCGAGCTCGAACCCGCGCACGTAGAGGTCCCACTTCTCGACCACGCCGGGCTTCGACCGGTGCGCCCGGGTGAGCGGGCTGGTCTCGACGGGGAAGTCCATCACGAAGGTCGGGCGGGTGAGGCCGCCCTTCACGAAGTGCTCCCACAGCTCCTCGACGAGCTTGCCGTGGTTGGGCAGGTGCACCTCGACGCCGACGCTCGCGGCGAGCGCCTCGAGCTCCGCCAGGCTCGTGGCGGGCGTGATCTCGACGCCGGCCGCCTCCGAGAGGGAGCCGTACATGTCGATGCGGTCCCACTCGCCGCCGAGGTCGTACTCGGTGCCGTCGGCCCAGGTCACGACGTGCGAGCCCGACACGGCCTGGGCCGCGTTCTGCACGAGGGTCTGGGTGAGCTCGGCCATGGTGTTGTAGTCGCCGTAGGCCTCGTACGCCTCGAGCATCGCGAACTCGGGGCTGTGCGTGGAGTCGGCGCCTTCGTTGCGGAAGTTGCGGTTGATCTCGAACACCCGGTCGATGCCGCCGACCACCGCGCGCTTGAGGAAGAGCTCGGGCGCGATGCGCAGGTAGAGCTCGGTGTCGAATGCGTTCGAGTGCGTCACGAACGGACGCGCGGCCGCGCCGCCGTGGATCGTCTGCAGCATCGGCGTCTCGATCTCGAGGTAGTGCCGGTCGGCGAACGTCGCCCGCAGGCTCGCCATCGCCGCCGCACGCGTGCGCACGGTCTGGCGCGCCTGGTCGCGCTGGATGAGGTCGAGGTAGCGGGAGCGCATCCTCGTCTCCTCGTTGAGCTCGGTGTAGAGGTTGGGCAGCGGGAGGATGGCCTTGGCGGCGATCTGCCACGCATCCGCCATGACGCTGAGCTCGCCGGTGCGGCTCGCGATGACCTCGCCGTGGACGAACAGGTGGTCGCCGAGGTCGACGAGCTCCTTGAACTCGGCGAGCGACTCCGCGCCCACCTTCGCCTGCGACACCATGCCCTGGATGCGCGTGCCGTCGCCGGCCTGCAGGGACACGAAGCAGAGACGGCCGGTGTTGCGGAGGTTGACCACGCGGCCGGCGAGGCCGACGACCTCGCCGCTCTCCTCGCCGGGCTGCAGGTGCTGCCAGAGCGCGCGGACCTCAGGGATGGTGGTGGTGACGGGGACGCTCACCGGGTAGGCGCCCGGGCCGGCGTTCAGCCGCTCGCGCTTGCCCAGTCGCACGGCCTTCTGCTCGGAGACATCCTGCTCCGTGACGTCCTGCTCGGTGGCGGCGTCGCCCGGGGTCTCGAGGGCGGTGGCGGGCGTGGCGGTGGTGTCCTCTGTCACACGTCGATCCTACCGAGGGCGCCCTGCCGGCCGAGCCCGGGGGGGTCTGCGGACGTGCGCTCACGGCGGGCGGGGTCAGGCGCGACCGAGGCGGCTCACGCGTGACCGAGGCGGCTCGCCTGACCGAGATGGCTGACGTGTGACCGAGATGGCTCACACGCGACCGAGGCGGCACGCGTGTCCGAGATGGCTCAGGCGTGACCGAGGTAGATGGGCTCGTTGTCGATGAGGCGCACCCCGCCGACGCGTGCCGCGACGAGGACGGTGGCGCGACCGGTGTAGTCGTCGTCGACGGGCAGGAACGTGCGCGGGTCGACCACGGCGAGGTAGTCGAGGTCGACGTCGTCCTGCCCCATGAGCACGGACTGAGCCGCGGCGAGCACCGCGTCGATGCCGCGGTCGGCGGCCGACTCGGCGGCCTCGAGCATCGCCGGGAGGGCGAGCGCCGCGCGCCGCGCCTCCGGGTCGAGGAAGCGGTTGCGGCTGGACAGCGCGAGACCGTCGGCGTCGCGGACGGTGGGGACGACCTCGACGCGGACGGGCATCGTGAGGTCGGCGACCATCCGGGAGACCAGGAACACCTGCTGGGCGTCCTTCTGGCCGAAGAGCACCACATCCGGGCCGACCGCGTGCAGGAGCTTCGCCACGACCGTGAGCATGCCGTCGAAGTGGCCGGGACGGCTGCGCCCCTCGAAGAGCTGAGCCGCCCGTCCGCCCGTGACCCGGGTCGCGGGGTCGCCGTCGGGATAGAGCTCGGCGGCCTCGGGGGCGAAGACGAGGTCGACGCCGTGGCCCTCGAGGCACGCGAGGTCGCCCTCGAGGTCGCGGGGGTAGCGCTCGAGGTCCGCGGGATCGCTGAACTGCAGCGGGTTCACGAAGATCGACACCACCACGATGTCGGCCAGCTCGCGCGCGCGGTCGACGAGCTCGAGATGTCCGTCGTGGAGGGCGCCCATCGTCGGCACGAAGGCGACGGCGGGGCCCGTATCGCCCCTCGGGGGCGCCTCGGTCCGGCGCGCCTCGCGGAGGCCTGCGACCTCGGCACGGATGCCGGCCACCGTCTCGACGACGACGGGACCGGACGGGCGGACGGCGGCGTGGTCGCTCACGTCGTCGCTGACGCGGACGGTGTCGGGCTCGGGCTGCGGCTGCTGGGCCACGGTGCTCCTTCGGGTGGTGCGCGCGACCCTCGCGGTCGCATCCCACGATGCTACCGGCGCGGGGGCACGTCTCTGCCGCGAGCGCGGACTGCGGGTCGACCCCGGCCAGGTGGGCAGGGATTGCTCATAACGCCACGTCGGCGAGCGACCGTAGCGTGTGCGGATCGCGGCCACCCACCGCACCCCTCGAAAGGACCGATCCGAATGCGCAGACTCCTGTGCGCCCTCCTGGCGGCCGCGGCCGTCGTCGGCGGGGCCGCCCTCACCGCCCCCTCGCCCGCGGACGCCCGCGGCTTCGACCTCGACACGACGTGGTCGGGGTTCGTCGACGAGCGCGCCGACGTGCTCGCGCCGACGCCGTGGGGTGGCGCCTACGTCGTCGACAACACCCGCGGCCTCATCCGCACGATCGACGAGCACGGCGTGGTCTCGCCGAACATCCGGACCCTCCCGCCGGGCATGATCGTCTCCGACGCCGTCACCGACGGCTACGGCGACACGGTCCTCTGCGGCCAGGGGAACAGCGGCATGATCGCGATCTCCCGCGACGGCCGGCAGCGCGACGTCGTACCCCGCGGCACCGGGCTGGGACTCGCCCACTGCGCGGTCGACTCGAGAGGGAACATCGTCTTCACCAGGCCGGATGCGGGGGCTCTCGGGCGCATCGACCGCTTCGGCTCCCTCGACCTCTGGTGGGCGTCACTGCCGACCGGATGGGAGCCGCTCCAGATCTCGATCGCGGGCGACGACTCCGTCTACACCTGGGATCGGACGAACACGATCTCTCTCGTCACGCAGTCACAGGGCGTGATCTATCCGTTCATCACGTCCGCTCACGACACGTGCGCGTGGGACTTCGATGCCACCAGTTCGGCGCTGTACGTCACCGACCCGTGTCGTGGAGGCGTCCTCCAGTACAACCTCGGCGGCGCGCTCGTACGCACCATCTCCCTTCCCGCCGGTTCTCCCCAACCGACCGAAGCCGCCATCAGCGATCAGGGCAACCTGTTCCTCCGCGCCTCCGGGACCCCCACGGTCTGGCAGGTGCCGAGCTCGGAACCGCTGGCGACCGAGCCGACCGTGCGCTGGGACCTGGCCGGGAAGGTGACCCGGATGGCTCTGCTCCCGAACGACACCCTGTACGCCCAGGCCGCCGGCTACCTGCACCGCATCGACCCCGTCTTCGACATCTGGCCCGACACCGGCGCCGCCGCGTCCGTCTCGGCGCCGTACACCGACCGGTACTTCACCGACTCGCCGTTCTGGGTGACGCTCTCCGTCAGCGGTGGGGCGCTCCCTCCTGGCCTGACGCTCGACGGGCCCACCGGCATCCTGTCGGGCACCCCCACCCGAGCAGGAACCTATACGTTCGACCTCACGGCCGACAACGTGAAGACGAAGCCCATCACGAAGACGTTCACCGTCGTCGTGAACCCCTGAGCGAGGTCTCGTGCCCCGTCTGCGTCCACGCGGCGCAGGCGGGGCTCTCGACCGGGCGGGGCCGCGACCGGTTCAGACCTCGGGCGGGAGCGCGTCGGGCGTGGAGCCGGCGGCGGCACCTGCTCGGGCGAGGGCCTCCTCCACGGCAGAGCGGACGAGGGGCGCGAGCACCCGGCCCGGAGCGTCGATGCCGGCGTCGGAGAGCAGGCCGGCCGCCTGCTCGATGATCGCCGTCGAGAAGCTCGTCGCCGTGGCGACCGCCTCCGCGTAGGCCGGTCGGTCCGCCTCGGCGACGACGACGGGCTCGCCGCCCATCTCGACGACGAGGGCCTGAGCGATCGGCAGCACGGCCGACGGCGCGGTGACTCCGAAGTGCACCCCGACGAGCCGCGAGACGTCGACGCTCGTGCCCGTGAACACCATGGCCGGATGCACGGCGAGCGGGATCACGCCGGATGCGCGTGCCGGATCGAGCACGGAGACGCCGAACTCGGGCGCCGTGTGCATCACCAGCTGTCCCATCTGCCACGCCCCCGTCTCGGCCAGGCCGGCGACGAGCCCCGGGAGCTCCTCCGACGGCACCGCCAGCACGACCAGCTCGCTGCGCTCGACCACGTCGGGCACGCTGAGCACCGGCACGCCGGGCAGCAGCACGTCGGCCCGCTCGCGGCCCACGTCGGAGATGGCGGAGATCCCGACCACGGCGTGGCCGGCGCCGCCGAGCGCCGCACCGAGGACGGGACCCACCCGCCCCGCGCCGATGATGCCGACGCCGAGGCGCCCCGAGCGTTCCGACGGTCTCATGGCTCCATCCTCTCCCCTGCGCCCGACGGCGAAGCACCGCCGTCGCCGTCGCGGCCTGGCCCGCTCGCCGACCCCGTCGAGGGATGCGCTCGCCAGCGGTGGGTGCGATCGGCGGCGGCCGCCGCGACCGCCGCGGCGGACCAGCGCGCGAACGCGGCCTCCCCGACCGCGCGCTCGGCCGCCGGGAGCTGCGCGTGGACCGGCCCGGCCACGGTCTGGACGTCCAGCCCGACGAGGCCGAGCATCCGGCGCCACGGGCCCTGCTCGATGCGCACGCTCTGCACACGAGCCAGCGGCACCACCACGAGCCGACGCCAGAGGAACCCGGTGCGCAGCACGACCGCATCCGTGGTCTCGGCGAAGCCGGTGGTCCGCCAGGCGAGCGGGCGGACCCACCGGGCGCGGGGCGGCGCCGTGACGAACCCGCCGGCTCGGGGATCGTCGAGGCCCGCGTCGAGGATCCGTCTGGTCTCCTCCGCGGCCAGCCCGGGCAGGAGGAGCGAGAGCACCCGCGTCGCGTCGCCGGCCGTGCCGACCGGGAGCATCGTCGTGCTCGCCTGCGCGCTGCCCTCCCCCGCCGCGCCGGCCCGGTCGATGCGGATGGCCCACCAGCCCGCGAGCCGCCACAGCAGGGGCTGATGGACCTCGATCGCGTGGATGCGTCCGGGTGGGAGCGTGTCGTTGCTGGTCGAGAGCAGTCCGTATCCGATCCGGACACCGTCCGGCGTCCCCGCGATGCTGTAGCGCAGCGAACGGGTGAAGCGGTTGTACACGTACCCGACCGACGCGAGCAGCATCGGCAGCACGACGAACACGGCGAAGCCGAGCCGATCGGTCGTGACCAGCCAGACGATGACGGCCACGAGCGCGAGTCCGACCAGGGTCCGTCCGCTCAGCAGGAGCGAGCCCGCGAGCCGACCCGGCGGGATGCGCACCACCGACTCGGGCGGTGCGGTCGAGGGGTCGAGCTCGGGAGCCATGAACTCGCGCATCCGCGTCTCGAGGACTCCCCGCGGAGCGACCGAGGGCTCGGGGGCGAGCGGGGCAGCCTCGACCGAGGACGGCGACGGCGGCAGGGCCGTCGCTCCGGGCCCGCCGGAGGACGCCGTCTCCGTCGGGCCGGCTCCCCGCCTCGACTCGGCGGCTCTCGCGCCCGATGCCAGCGCGAGGACGTCCACCCGCAGCCTGTCTGCATCCGCGCTGCGGAGGTAGGCGAGCTGCACCTTGGCGTCCTGGCCGGCGACGCTGACGTCGAGCTTCGCGGCTCCGAACAGGCGCGCGAACAGCGGTCGTGCGATGGCCACACCCTGGATGCGGTCGAGCGGCGCGCGGCGATGCGTGCGGAAGAGGATGCCGCTGCGCACCTCCACGACGTCGTCCCCGACCCGGAAGGTGTGGACGCGCCAGCTGAAGAAGAACAGCACGACACCGGCCACGAGCGCTGCGGCGACGATGAGGCCCGCCCAGCCGAGCTGGCCGTTCTGGTACGCGGCGTCGAGCGGGTCGGTCGGTCCGTCCGGGGATCCGAGGACCAGCTCGACGATCCGCTCGCGGAGGTTGGCCAGCAGGAATCCGACGACCGCGACGAACGCGATGCCCCCGCGCAGGAGCGGTGTCGCGGGATGGAGCCGGTGCCACTCGCCGTCGGCGAGCGAGGCGCTGGGGGCGGCGGCGGGGCCGGCGGAACCCTCCGGTCGCTCGTCCCGGGGCTCGAGCGGGGCGCTCACAGTCCCACGCGTCTCGTCTCGGCGAGGGCGACGAGACGGTCGCGCAGCTCGTCGGCGGTCTGCTCGGGCAGGCCAGGGATCGTGACGCCGGTGGACGCGGCGGCGGTGACGAACTTCAGCTCGGAGAGACCGAGAGCACGCGCGACGGGACCGCGGTTGATGTCGATCAGCTGCATCCGGCCGTAGGGCACCGCCACCACGCGGTGCCACATGATGCCGCGCTTGAACAGCAGGTCGTCGGCGCGCAGCACGTAGCCGATCGCGCGCACGCGACGAGGGGCGAGCACGAGGAGGACGACGGAGAGGACGATCGCGACGCCGAGCGCGGGCCAGCCGAACCAGGTCTGCAGCAGGATGAACGGGACGCAGATCGCGCACAGCACCACGGCGGTGAGGATGCTCGCGACGATCTCGACGCCGAGGTACCGGGAGCTGACGCCGACCCATTGCTCGTCGACGTGCATCCGCCCGCCGTCGGCTGAGGAGGCCGCGCCACCGTCGGGTGAGGAGGCCGCGCCACCGTCGGGTGAGGAGGGCGCGCCGGCGTCGGGTGAGGACGGTGCGCCACCGTCGGGTGAGGAGGGTGCGCCGGCGGGGGCGCTCTCGCTCGAGCCGTCAGTGGGCATGGGGACCGTCGGGGGCGTTCGGATCGTCGGGCGGAAGAGTGCAGAGGCGCTCCGCGACGATGCCCGCCACCAGCAGCACGACGCCGCCCACCGCGGCGACGATGGAGGCCCAGATCGTGGCGGTGTCGGCGATCACGGGCCGCGTGAAGAAGAACACGGCGACGCCGGCGGCCCACCCCGCGATCAGCGCGCCGACGAGGCTCGACGCCTTCGCGAGCACCACCACCCGCATCGCCCGGAACGGGTTGATGCGCGCCTGGGAGCGACCGCTGATCGACCGGCGGATGGGGATGGCGAGCGCGACCACGATGAGCGCGGCGGCGATCACCGTGATGGGGAGGGTGTAGGGCGGGACGACCGCCTGCATCCCGCCGCCGACGAGCGCGATCTCCATGCCGAAGCCGATGGCCGCGCCCACGAGGAGGTAGACGACGATGGTGAGGGGGTTCGTGTGCTTCATCGGCGCTCTCCCGCGTAGACGGTGAGGGTCGAGGTCGGCAGCCCGCGCAGCAGCTCGTCGGCGCGCCCGCGGCCGGGCACGACCGCGTCGGGGTCGATCTCGAGCCAGGGGACGAGGACGAAGTCGCGCTCGTGCGCTCGGGGATGCGGGAGCGTCAGCGTCGCGTCGTCGCTCGTGAGGTCGCCGTAGAGCACGACGTCGATGTCGAGCGTACGATCGCCCCACCGCTCGACGCGCACGCGGCCGTGCGCGTGCTCCACGCGGTGGACGAGCGCGAGGAGGTCGAGCGGCGACAGCCCGGTGCGGATGCGGGCCACGCCGTTGAGGTACGACGGCGCCTCGTGGTCGACGCCGTCGGGCTTGACCGCGACCGTCTCGTAGAGCCGCGACGCCGCGACGAGCTCGACCCCGGGCGCAGCGGCCAGCGCGGCGAGCGCCGCCTCGACGGTCGCCTCGCGATCGCCGAGGTTGCTGCCGAACGCGAGCACCGCATCGATCGGATGCGCGGGCACGGTCACGAGGAGGGAGTCGGTCATGCCTCCACCTCCTCTCGCACGCTGGGCCACGCGTCGCGGGACCGGGTGATCGCGATCGAGACGTCGGCGAAGGGCACCTGGATCGGTGCGTCGGGCTTGTGGACGGTCACCCGAGTCCGCGCGACGGCGGGATAGGCCAGGACGACGCCCGCGATGCGTTCGGCGAGGGTCTCGATGAGGTCGACGGGGTCGGACTGCGCGGCGGAGACGATCTGCTCGGCGAGCACGCCGTAGTGCACCGTGCGGTCGAGGTCGTCGCCCGTGGCGGCGGCACGCGTGTCGAGCCAGAGGGTCGTGTCGATCACGAAGCGCTGCCCCTGCTCACGCTCGAAATCGTAGTAGCCGTGGTGCGCGAACACCTCGAGGCCGGTGAGGGTGAGCTCGTCGAGGGGTCCCGCGGCGGTGCGCTGGGCGGGGGCGTGCTCGTGCTCGGCGGGGCGGCGTGCGGGCTCGTGCTCGGCGGGGTCGGCGCTGGTGGTGCTCATGCGTCGAGGGTCCTTCCGTCGTCTGCGGGCATGGGCGCGGGACTCGGCGCCACGGGGCCGGCGTCGAGTTGGCCCGGGGTGTCCGCGCTCGGGGACGCGGGCCCGCGGTCGGCATCGGGCACGGGGCCCGGCGCCGCGCGGCCGGCGGCGCGCGCGACGCCCTCGGGGTGCTGGGCGAGGGGTCGGCGGGCGCGGACCTCGGACACCAGGCGCACCGGAGTGGCGGCCGCACGGAGCGCGGCCTCCACCGCCAGGGCCGATCGCGTCGAGGGCACGTCGTGCACCCGCACCGCCCATGCGCCGGCCCGCGCGGCGAACGCGGCGACGACCGCCGAGGCGACGTCGCGGTCGCCCGGCGCGGCGCCGTCGAGCGCACCGAGGAACCGCTTGCGCGACGCCCCCACCAGCACCGGGGCGCCGAGCGCGCGGAGGTCGGCGAGGCGGGCGAGCAGCTGCCAGTTGTGGTCGGCGTCCTTCGCGAACCCCAGGCCGGGATCGACGATCAGCTGCGAGGAGTCGACACCCGCGGAGATCAGGCCGTCCATGCGACGTCTCAGCGCATCCGACACCTCGGCTACGACGTCGCCGTACCTCGCGTGCTGCGTCATCACGTCGCTGTGGGCTCGCCAGTGCATCACGACGAAGCGGATGCCCGACTCGGCGACCAGCGCATCCATCGCGGGGTCGGCGAGACCGCCCGACACGTCGTTGACGAGGACCGCGCCCGCCTCGATCGCCGCGGCCGCGGTCGACGCGTTCATCGTGTCGACGCTCACCGCCACGCCATCGGCCGCGAGGGCCTGGACCACCGGGATCACCCGACGGCGCTCCACCGCTGGATCGACACGACGGGCACCGGGGCGCGTCGACTCGCCGCCGACGTCGACGATGTCGGCGCCCTGCGCGACCATGTCGAGCCCGTGGCGCACGGCGTCATCGCGGTCGTACCACTCCCCGCCGTCGCTGAACGAGTCGGGCGTCACGTTGAGGATGCCCATGACAAGCGTCCGCCCGCGGCCGTCCAGCGCGTCGAGCGCGGGGGTGCGCGCCGAGGAGCCCCCGGCGTCGCCCGCGCCGCCGTGGCCGTCGACGCTCATGAGCGGGCCACCAGGGCCATCACCTCGGCGCGAGCCGCGGGGTCGGCGAGCGACCCGCGGGCGGACAGGGTGACCGTGGTGCTCGCCGTCTGTCGCGGTCCGCGTGCGGTGACGCATCCGTGGCGAGCCTCGATGACGACGAGGACACCCCTCGCCGTGAGCCCGCGCTCGACCGCATCGGCGATGTCGTCGCCGAGGCGCTCCTGGAGCTGCGGGCGCGACGACGCGACCTCGACGACGGCGGCGAACCTCCCGAGGCCGGCGAGCTCCGCATCCGGTTCGTAGGCGATGTGCACCACACCCTCGAAGGGCAGGAGGTGGTGCTCGCAGATCGAGCGGAACGCGAGGTCGCGCATCAGGACCACCGACCCGATCCGGTCGAGGGCCTCGTCGGCAGCGTCCGCGGCCTCGTCGGCAGCGTCCGCGGTCGCGTCGGCAGCGTCCGCGGTCGCGTCGGCGTCGCCGTCCGCATCCGCGTCGGGGAGGCCGGCGACCTTCGCGGCGCCTGATCCGGCCCGATCCGCTCCGGCATCCGATCCCCCGTCGCGGAGCGCGAAGGCCCCACCGAACGCGTCGGCGGGGTCGTCGCCGACGCCGGCGAAGAGCTCACCGTACAGCTCGGCGACCCTGCGCGGGGTGTCGCGCAGACCCTCCCTGGCCGGATCCTCGCCGATGGCGGCGAGGATCTCGCCGACCGCGGCGCGGATCCGGTCTCGGTCGACGGATCCCACCGCTGCGGGTCAGGCCGTCGCGGGGCGCGGACGGATGCGGGGAGCGCGCTTCGAGGGCGACGGGTCGGGCTCGGGGTCGGACTCGATCCCGCCGTCGACGGCACCCCCGTCGACCGGCGCCTTGCTCGGGAACGCGATCGGGGGGATCGTCGACACCGGGCGCTTGTCGCTGGAGAGCCACTGCGGACGCTCCGGGAGCTTCTTCACGTTCTTGAAGATCTCCTCGAGCTGCAGGTGGTCGAGCGTCTCGTGCTCGAGCAGCTGAGCCGCGAGGTCGTCGAGGATGTCGCGGTTGTCGTTCAGCACCTGCCACGCCTCGTCGTGCGCGTTCTCGATGAGGGTGCGCACCTCGGAGTCGACGCGCTCGGCGAGCGACTCGGAGTAGTCGCGCTCGTGGCCCATGTTGCGGCCGAGGAACATCTCGCCCGAGGCGCTGCCGAGCTTGACCGCACCGAGGTCGGCGGACATGCCGTACTCGGTCACCATCTTGCGGGCGGTGCCGGTGGCCTTCTCGATGTCGTTCGAGGCGCCCGTGGTGGGGTCGTGGAAGACGATCTCCTCCGCGACGCGGCCGCCCATGGCGTAGGCGAGCTGGTCGAGGAGCTCGTTGCGGCTGACCGAGTAGCGGTCCTCGAGCGGGAGCACCATCGTGTAACCGAGCGCCCGGCCGCGCGGGAGGATCGTGATCTTGGTGACCGGGTCGGTGTGCCGCATCGCGGTGGCGACCAGGGCGTGACCGCCCTCGTGGTACGCCGTGACCAGCTTCTCCTTGTCGTTCATCACCCGGGTACGACGCTGCGGACCGGCGATGACGCGGTCGATCGCCTCGTCGAGCGCGCGGTTGTCGATGAGCTGCGCGTTGGAGCGAGCGGTGAGCAGCGCGGCCTCGTTCAGCACGTTCGCCAGGTCGGCGCCCGTGAAGCCCGGGGTCTTGCGGGCGACGACCTCGAGGTCGACACCGGCGGCCAGTGGCTTGCCTCGGCCGTGCACCTCGAGGATGCGCTTGCGGCCCTGCAGGTCGGGCGCGTCGACGCCGATCTGGCGGTCGAAGCGGCCCGGACGCAGGAGCGCCGGGTCGAGGATGTCGGGACGGTTCGTCGCCGCGATGAGGATGACGTTGGTCTTGACGTCGAAACCGTCCATCTCGACGAGGAGCTGGTTCAGCGTCTGCTCGCGCTCGTCGTGACCGCCGCCCATGCCGGCGCCGCGGTGGCGACCGACGGCGTCGATCTCGTCGATGAAGATGATCGCCGGCGAGTTCTCCTTCGCCTGCTGGAACAGGTCGCGGACGCGGCTCGCGCCGACGCCGACGAACATCTCGACGAAGTCGGATCCGGAGATCGAGTAGAACGGCACGCCCGCCTCACCCGCGACAGCGCGGGCCAGCAGCGTCTTGCCGGTGCCGGGAGGGCCGTAGAGGAGCACACCCTTGGGGATGCGGGCGCCCACGGCCTGGAACTTCGCCGGCTCCTTCAGGAAGTCCTTGATCTCCTGGAGCTCCTCGATCGCCTCCTCGCTGCCCGCGACGTCGTCGAAGGTGACCTTCGGGGTCTCCTTGGTGACGAGCTTGGCGCGCGACTTGCCGAACTGCATGACGCGGTTGCCGCCGCCCTGCATGCCCGAGAGCATGAACCAGAAGAAGGCCGCGATGAGGATGATCGGCAGGAAGATGCTCAGCGCCGAGAGGAACCAGTTCGGCTGCGGCACCTGGTCGTTGTACCCGTCGGACGGGTTGGCGCTCGTGACCGCCTCCACCACCTCGCTGCCGCGCGGGGTGACGTAGTAGAACTGCACCTTCGAGCCGTACTTCTCGTCGGGGCTGGTCAGCGTGAGGTCGACGCGCTGCTCACCATCGATGATGGTGGCCTCCTGCACCTTCCCGCTGGAGAGGAAGCCGAGGCCCTCCTGCGTCGTCACCTGCTGGTAGCCGGCGCTGGTGATGATGCTGAACCCGATCCAGAGCGCGACGACGCCCAGAAGGATGTACGGGATGGGAGATCGAAGGATGCGTTTCGCGTTCATGTCTCTTCGCTTCGGGCCGGTGTAGTGCCTGCAAGGCTATCGCGCCCCGTCTGAGCCCCGCCTCCATGTTCCCTAGGGGCGAACCTGCCCTTTCCCCAGCCCGCCGCCCCGCACATCCGATTCGCCATACCCAGGTGGTTTCGCCAGGTCGATCGGTGTGGCGAAACCACCTGGGTATGGCGAAACAAGGGGGGTGGACGCACGAGGGCCCCGCATCCGAACGTGGATGCGGGGCCCTCGGGAGCGAGCGGTCAGTGACCGCCCTCGGCGGCGAGCTTCGCGAAGCCCGCCTGCACGATCGCGTCGGCCTCGGCGGCGTCGCCCCAGCCCTCGATGTTGACGAACTTGCCCGGCTCGAGGTCCTTGTACCGCGTGAAGAAGTGCTCGATCTCCTTGCGGGTCTGCTCCGGGATGTCGTTCAGGTCCTGGATGTGCTGCCAACGCGGATCCTTGTAGGGCACCGCGATGACCTTCGCGTCGGATCCGGCCTCGTCGCTCATGTTGAGCACGCCGACCGGGCGGACCTTGACGCCGACGCCCGGGAACACCGGGTACTCGAGCAGCACCAGCGCGTCGACGGGGTCGCCGTCGAGGCCGAGGGTGTTCTCGAAGAAGCCGTAGTCGGTGGGGTAGACGAAGCTCGTGAAGAGCACGCGGTCGAGGTACACGCGGCCGGTCTCGTGGTCGACCTCGTACTTGTTCCGGCTCCCCTTCGGGATCTCGATGACGACGTCGTAATCGGCCATGCGCAGCAGCTCCTTGTTCGGCGAGACGGTGCCGAGCATCCGCCCGGCGACTGCAATAACGTTACTGGATGACCTCCACGCCGCAGGAGGCTCCGGGCGCCGACGACTCGGGGCGCCGCCCACGGCTCACGCCCCCGATCGCGGATGTGCGGCGCGCGGTGCGCGAGTCCTTCGAACGGATGCGCGCGGCCGGCTTCGCGACCGACTCCGCCGCCTCCGCCGACGTGCTGGTGGCGCTCAGCGGCGGCCCCGACTCCCTCGCCCTAGCGGCGGCCGTCGCCTTCGAGGCGCCGAGGGCCGGGATCGCCGCCGGCGCGATCGTCGTGGACCACGGACTGCAGCCCGGATCGGCCGCGGTCGCCGAGCGCGCCGCGCGGCAGGCGGTCGAGCTGGGTCTCGAGCCGGTGCTGGTGAGGCGGGTCGAGGTCGCGGCGGGCTCGGGCTCCGAGACGGGCGGCCCCGAGGCCGCGGCGCGCGCCGCGCGCTACGACGCGATCGACGCGGCGCTCGCCGAGACCGGGGCCCGCGCGGTGCTGCTCGGGCACACCCTCGACGACCAGGCCGAGACGGTGCTGCTCGGCCTGGCGCGCGGCGCCGGCGCGGGGAGCCTGTCGGGCATGGCCCCGCAGAGCGGGTCGCGCATCCGCCCGCTCCTCGGCATCCGGCGCGCCACGACGACGGCGTTCTGCGCGGACTCCGGCCTCGAGCCGTGGCGCGATCCGCACAACGACGAGGCGCGCTTCAGCCGCGTGCGCGTGCGGAACGAGGTGCTGCCCGTCCTGGAGCGCAAGCTGGGCCCGGGCGTGGCCGAGGCGCTCGCGCGGACGGCCACGCAGCTGCGCGAGGACGACGACGCCCTCCACGACATGGCGGTCGAGACGATCGAGGACCTCGTCGAGCACGTCGAGGCGGGCATCGGGATCTCGGCGGGCGCGCTCGAGGCGAACCCGCCCGCGCTCCGGCACCGCGTGATCCGCTACGTCGTCGAGAGCGAGTTCGGCGTCTCGCTCAGTCGCGCGCAGACCCTCGCGGCGGCCTCCCTCGTCACCGACTGGCACGGCCAGAAGGGCGTCGACCTGCCAGGGATTAGAGTGGTCCGACGAGGGCGCCTCCTCGTGTTCGAGCGGGCCGCCTGAGGCATCCGCAGGTCGAGCAGCAGAGGGAGCACATGGACATCGCCGACGTCGAGGACGACATCACGGAGGTCCTGTTCACCCAGGAGCAGATCCACGCGAAGATCGCCGAGCTGGCCCGCCAGATCGAGGCGGACTACGCGGGTGAGGACCTCCTCATCGTCGGCGTCCTCAAGGGCGCCGTGATGGTGATGGCCGATCTGGCCCGCGAGCTGAAGATGCACATCACGATGGACTGGATGGCGGTCTCCTCCTACGGGTCCGGGACGCAGTCGAGTGGCGTGGTCCGCATCCTCAAGGACCTCGACACCGACCTCTCCGGCCGCAAGGTGCTCATCGTCGAGGACATCATCGACTCGGGGCTCACGCTCTCGTGGCTGCAGGCGAACCTCCGCTCCCGCGGGCCCGAGTCGGTCGAGATCTGCACCCTCCTCCGCAAGCCCGAGGCTCTCAAGGTCGAGGTCGACGTCCGCTACGTGGGCTTCGACATCCCGAACGCCTTCGTCGTCGGCTACGGCCTCGACTACGCCGAGCGCTACCGCAACCTCCGCAGCATCGGCATCCTCGCCCCCCACGTCTACTCCTAGCGGCCGGGCGCGTTTCGCCACACTCAGGTGGTTTCGCCTCCTCGATCGGTGTGGCGAAACCACCTGAGTGTGGCGAAACGGGTCCGGCGTGTGGTGAAGCGCGGGAATTGCACAGATGGATGCACGAGGAGCTCTGTCCACGCCTTCCCTGCGCGTCGACCGAGCCGGTGATCGTGCTGCGAACCTCAGGGCATGGAACTCCTCAGCGACTCCGGATTCGTGACCTTCGCCTCCGAGAGCAGGGCCGGCCGCCGGTACGAGCTGGAGGGCTCCGTCGCATCGGGCGAGAGGGTGCGCCTCTGGCGGGGCGTGTACCTCGAGAGCTCGGTCTGGGATGCGGCGAGCCGAGAAGACCGTCATCTCTTGCGACTCGAGTCGCTCCGGCGTTCGAGAGGTGACGGATACACGTTCTGCGACGAGTCCGCAGCGGTCATCTGGGGCCTGCCGCTCGTGCCGAGTCGTCTCGAGAGCATCACGGTCCTCGCCTCCACGGATGAGGGGGGCCGATCGCGCGGTGAGCTAGTCAAGAGGGCCTCGAGGGCGCCTCGGGAGACTGAGGTTCATCGCGGCCTCGTCGTAACGACTGCCGCTCAGACCGTCGTCGACCTCGCTCGAAGACTGCCGTTCGGTGAAGGCCTGGGTGTCGTCGACCACGCGCTCCGCTTGCGCGTTGTGACACCGGCGGATCTCGACGACCGCCTCCGGGCCTTCGCCTCCTCCCGCGGAGCGCGTCGCGCGCGTCGCACGCTGGACCACGCTGACGCACGCTCGGAGTCGCTCCTCGAGTCGATCAGCAGGGGCACGCTGATCGACCTCGGGGCACCACCTGACGACCTGCAGAAGGCTGGCGTCGATGCACGTGGCCGCACCTTCCGCGGCGACTTCTGGTGGGAGCGGGCGCGGCTCGTCGGGGAGTGCGACGGCAGGGCAAAGTACGAGTACGAGGGCTTCACCCGGGATCGCTCCGCCGGTGATGTGCTGTGGGAGGAGAAGCGTCGCGAGGATGCGGTGCGGGCGACCGGCGTCAACGTGGCGCGGTGGGGCTGGTACGAGGCATGCCGCCCCCGGGAGCTTGCACGGATCCTCCGCGCCGCGGGCCTGCCCATCGCCTCATGACGTTTCGCCACGCTCAGGTGGTTTCGCCACGTCGATCGGTGTGGCGAAACCACCTGAGTGTGGCGAAACGCGAGGGCGGACGGGGGGACGGCGCGGGGCTAGAAGGAGACGCCTAGGGGGCCCAGGAGGGAGCGGGGGTTCTGGGAGGTGCCGTTGGTGCGGGTCTCGAAGTGGACGTGGCAGCCGGTGGAGGCGCCGGTGGTGCCGGCGTAGGCGATGGGCTGACCCTCCGAGACGGTGGCTCCACGGCCGACGATGAGACTCGAGTTGTGGCCGTACACGGTGGTCCAGCCGTTGCCGTGGTTGATCGTGACCGAGTTGCCGAGCCCGCCGTTGTAGCTGGCCTGGGTGACGGTGCCCGCCGAGGCGGCGTACACGGTCCGCCCGCAGGTGCCGCCGCTGTAGACCAGGTCGATGCCCGCGTGCAGCCGCCACACGTGGTCGATGGGGTGGAACCGCTGGCCCCACTCGTCCGACACCCGGGATCCCGGGAACGGGTTCGACCAGCCCTGTCCGCCGGGCCCGACGGCGTAGGAGCCGCCTCCCCCGGACGGGCTGCCCGCGGCGACCGCGGCTGCGGCGGCCGCCGCCGCAGCCGCGGCGCGGGCGGCCTCCTCCTGTCGCCGACGCTCCTCGACTCCGGCCTGGTACTCCGCCTCGGTCTTCGCCGTCGCGTCGGTGAGCGCCTTGAGCTGCTCCTCGAGCACGATCCGCTGGGACTCCTGCTCGGCGAGCGCCGCCTCGGAGGCGGCCTGCGCCTCCTGCGCGACGACGAACGCGGCCTCGGCGGCGATCCGCAGGCCGTCGAGCTCGGAGGCGGCGATGTCCGCCTGAGCGGTCAGCGCATCCGCCGTGTTGCGGTCCTGCTCCGCCACCTCGTGGAGCCGGATGGTCTTCTGCGACAGCTGGCTCATGGCGCCCAGCTGGTACAGCATGTCGCTCGACTGCTCGCCTGAGACCAGGAGGTTGACGGTGATGTCGCCTCCGCCGGTGCGGACGAACTGCGAGATGAGCAGACCCGCCTGGCGGTTCGACGCCTCCGCCGTGGCACGCGCCTCCTCGGCCTGGGTGGAGAGCTCCCCTGCCCGGAACACCCCGGTGTCGTACGCGTCCTGTGCCGCCGAGTACTCGTCCGCACGCTGGATGGCCAGCGCCTGGGCGGCGGCGACCTCGTCCTGCAGCTGGGCGATGAGGCCCTGGATGCGTGTGACCTCCGCGCTCTTGGCGGCCTCGTTGCCGCGCGCGGCGAGCACGTCCTCCCAGGACGGGTAGTCGACGGCCCGCGCACCGGTCTCGCCGCGGAGCACGTCGACCGCCACGATCGACGCGGCCAGCACCATGCCGGCGAGGAAGCGCCCGAGCGGGAGTCCTGCGGACCGCGAGCGACCGGAACGCGACCCGGAGCGGACCGGGGACGGAGGGGGTGGGGATGTGATCGTCATCCGAACTCGATTCCTACTGCCTGCATGAAGGGACGCGGGTTGATCCCGGAGCCGTTCTGGCGCACCTCGTAGTGCACGTGGCATCCGGTGGAGTTGCCCGTGGTGCCCGCGAGCGCGATCGGCTGGCCGGGCTGGACGTAGGCGCCGACCCCGACCAGGAGCCTCGTGTTGTGCCCGTAGCCGGTGGAGATGCCGCCGCCGTGGTCGATCTCGACGAAGTTGCCGTAGCCGCCGTTCCAGCCGGCGTACTCGACGATCCCCTCGGCCGCCGCGTAGACGGGCACGCCGCAGGATCCGCCGCTCACCACCAGGTCGATGCCCGAGTGCATGAGGTACGCGCCCGAGACGGGGTTGACGCGCATCCCGTACTCGTCGGACGAGTAGCCGCCCGGGAACGGGCTGGCCCATCCGCTCGCCGCGATGAAGGGAAGCGTGGGCAGGCCGGCGAGCATCGCCTGACGCGCTGCCTCGGCTCGCGCCTCGACGCCCTTCTGGTAGTCGGCCTCGGTCGCCTGGCGGTTCTCCGTCAGGACCTGGAGCTGCGTCTGCAGCTCGACCTCGTGGTTCTGCTGCTCTGCGAGGGCGGACTCGGCGGCCTGCTGCGCGCTCACCGCCTCGTCGCGCAGCCGCTGGGCCTCGGCCGCGAGCGCCTCGAGCTCGGCGCGGGCGATCTCGGCCTGCGCCGAGAGCGCGGCCGCGGTGTTGCTGTCCTGCTCCGCCTGCGCGTAGATCTGCGACGTCTTCGACGTGAGCATCGACATCGTGCCGAGCTGGTAGAGCAGATCGCCGGACCCGGACGCGCCGCCACCCGCGAGGAGGGAGACGGTGAGGTCGCTGTTGCCCGCCCGCCCGAGCTGGGCGGCCAGCTGTCCCGCCTGCCGGTTCGACGCATCGGCGCGCTGCTGCGCCTCAGCGGCCTGCGTCTCGAGCTCGTCGGCCTTGTAGGCGGCGGTGTCGAAGGCGGCCTGAGCCCGGTTGTACTCCTCGCCGCGCTGCTGCGACAGCGCCTGCGCGGCGGCGACCTCGGCCCGCATCCCGTCGAGCAGACCCTGGATGCGCGTGACCTCGGCCTGCTTGGCCTGCTCGTCGGCCTGCGCGTTCTTGACGTCGTCCCACGTGGGGTAGTCGTCCGCCCAGGCGGCGCCGGGGAGCGCGACCGCACCCGCGACCACCAGGGCGGCCGTGGCGAGGGCACCCAGGAGCGCTCGTCTCAGCGGCACTCGACGTCGCCTCGATCGTTCACTTCCGTCACACTGCACACCGGCATCCAAACAGGTGAGACCCCGGATCCCCGGTCGCCCACGCGGTGTCGGCGGCAACTGACCGCACCCGCAGGAGGGTCGCCGGCCCTGGTCGAGGTGCGGCCGAGCGGCCTCGATTGGAAGTGCGGCGGACGATGTGGCATACTCGTCGAGTTGTCGCGAACGGCCCCATCGTTTAGCGGCCTAGGACGCCGCCCTTTCACGGCGGTAGCACGGGTTCGAATCCCGTTGGGGTCACCCCAGGCAACAGATACAATTACACAAGCATGGCCCTGTAGCGCAGTTGGTTAGCGTGCCGCCCTGTCACGGCGGAGGTCGCGGGTTCAAGTCCCGTCAGGGTCGCTCATTGCGAGGCCCTTCCCGATCGAGGGGAGGGCTTTTCGCAAGAAGGCCGACGAGAGTCGGCATGGCTCTGTAGCTCAGTTGGTAGAGCGTTCGACTGAAAATCGAAAGGTCACCGGATCGATGCCGGTCGGAGCCACACGGGTGATCGTTACAATCACCCCAGGAACCCTCGCGTAGCTTCTACATCGCGGGGGTTTCCGCTTGTCTTGGCCCCGTCGTCGCCGTGGCGCGTCATCCCGGATGGTCGCTCGACACCGTTGCAAGGGTGCGACCCGCTGAGGCCCCGAACCGTCGGGCGAACGCGGTCGCCGCGGCCCGGCCGGCACGATTCGCGCCGACCGTCGACTGCGATGGTCCGAAGCCGACCAACTGGATGCGCGGATCCACCACCACGGTCGTGCCGCGCATCCGGATGCCGCCCGCGGGGTCGCGCAGGTCGAGCGGGTCGAGGTGGCGCACGTCGGGGCGGAAGCCCGTCGCCCACAGGATCGTGTCGACCGAGGTGAACGTGCCGTCCGCCTCCCGCACCCCGTGGGGCTCGATCGCGGTGAACATCGGGCGCCGCTCCAGCGCGCCCCGATCGCGCGCGGCCAGGGCGTAGGGCGACCACCCGAGGCCCGTGTAGGAGACGATGCTCCGCGAGGGCAGACCGGCCTCCACATCCGCGACGACGCGGGAGATGGTGTCGCGTCCCGTGGTCTCCGGATCGAAGTCGCCCTCGAAGAAGACGGGCTCTCGACGGGTGTACCAGGCAGTCCAGGCCACGCGGGAGATCTCCTCGAGCTGCTGCACGGCCGAGATCCCCCCGCCGACGACCGCGACGCGATGGCCGGCGAACTCCGACAGGTCGCGGTAGTCGCGGGTGTGGAGCTGCCGTCCGAGGAAGGTCTCCTGTCCGGGGTAGCGAGGGAGCACCGGGTTCGTCCAGGTCCCGGATGCGTTCACCACGCCGCGCACCCGCCACGGCCCGGAGCTGGTCTCCACGAGCAGCGGGCCGTCGGGGTCGTCGTCGAGAGCGCGAACGGCGGTCACGGTGACGGGCCGGAGGATCGGCAGGTGGAACCGGCGCTCGTAGTCGGCGAAGTACCGCGGCACGGCGTCCCGGCTGGGCTCCTCGGGATCGAGCTCGGGCTTCGGCATCCCGGGGAGGTCGAAGATGCCGTTGACGGTGGCGATCCTGAGCGACTCCCAGCGGTGCTGCCAGGCGCCGCCCGGCGTCGCCGCGGCATCGAGGACGACGTAGGTGGGCGCACCGGGGGCGGGTTCCGCGTCGAGCGCGCTGACGAACCCCGTCCGCTGGAGGTGGAAGGCGGCGGACAGCCCCGCCTGTCCCGCACCGATCACCGCGACGGTCGCCGATCGCATCCGCTCGTCCACCTCGGGTACAACGCAGCGCAGCGCCGAGCCTTCCCGCACGGAGCGGCGCCGGGTCGCGCGGGTCGCTCCGGCTCGCGCGCGCGATCACAGCAGAACGGCCGCTCCCCCGTCAAGTCCCCCCACGGACTTCCCTCTCCGGGGGGAAGGTCCGATCTCAACGGATAGGCTCGAGGGGAGGGCGGGGCCTGCTTTCCATCCCGGCTGCATGCCTCGTCCTCTTCGCACCGTACCCCCGAGTCCGCGAAGGCGCATCGACCGGGTGGGTCCGCGAAGGCGCACCGGCTGAGTCGCGAAGGCAGAACGGCCGGGAGCGATGTCGCGGCCGGACGCTCAGCCCGCCTGGGTCATCCCCTCGACGGGCCACTGCTCCACGGCGCCGGCCCAGGCGGCCGCCTCCTCGAGAGCACGGCGGGCATCGTCCTCGCTCTCGTAGACGCCCAGGATCCGCTCCGACGCGTCGGCGAGGTCGATCGCCAACCAGACCGAACCCGTCATGGCGAAGACCCTACGCTCCTCGTCGGAGGCGGCAAGGGGACCCTTCGTCCCGGGAGGCCGTCCCGACCCGGCGGCACTCCCCCTCGGGCGGCATACTGAGCGCATGGCTCTGCGCAGCGCGGACATCCCCCGGCTGAGGCTGGAGGCCCAGGGGGTCGCGGTCTCCGGGAGCGATCGTCGTCGGGAGCACGAAGCGGCAGCCGGCGCGGACTCGGTGATCGACGCCGTCGACCGTCTCGTCGCCGTCCAGGCGCAGGACTTCGGACAGTCGCTCTGGGCTCTCGGCGCCCGCGCTCCCGGGACGACCCTGCACGACGTCGAGGCCGCGTTCGAGTCGCGCCGGATCGTGCGGTCGTGGCCCATGCGCGGCACCCTGCACATCCTCTCGCCCGACGACCTCCGCGCCGTCCTCGCGCTGACCGCCGAACGCACCGTCGCCGGCACCCGCACGCGGCACCGCGCACTGGGCCTCGACGAGGACGTCTTCGCCCGGGCGTCCGCGATCCTCCGCGAGGGCCTGGCGGGACGCTCGCTCGAGCGGGACGAGGTGCTCGGGCTGCTCGAGTCCGGCGGCGTCGAGACGGGCGGCCAGCGGGGCATGCACCTGCTCTGGCGCCTCGCGCACGACGGCCTCGTCTGCTGGGGACCCACCGAGGGCACACGTCAACGGATGGTGCTCCTGGACGAGTGGGCGCCCCCCGGAGAGGAGCACGGTCGCGACCAGACGCTCCGTGGGCTCCTGGTGCGATACGTCGCCGGGCACGGGCCGGTCACGCTGCGCGACTTCGCGTGGTGGACGAAGCTCACGATGAAGGACGTGACCCGGGCGCGGGAGCTCGCCGGCGATGAGCTCGCCGAGCACGAGGTGGACGGCCGGATCCAGCTGATCGCCCCGGATGCGCCCGAGCGGCCGCAACGGGCCTCGAGCGGCGTCGTCGCGCTGCCCTCCTTCGACGAGTACCTGCTCGGCTATCCCGATCGGACGCCGATGGTGCGGGAGGAGTGGCTGGACCGGGTGGTCCCGGGAGCGAACGGGCTCTTCCTGCCGATCGTCGTCGCGGCGGGCCAGGTGGTCGGCACCTGGCGTCGGCGGATCGAGCCGACCCGGATCCGGGTCTCGGCCCAGCCGTTCGAACCGTGGTCGGAGTCCGTGCGCCGCGGCTTCGAGCGCCATGTCGCCGGGCTGGGCAGGTTCTTCGGCCTCGCCGTCGAGCACGTGGAGTCGCTGCGGTGACGACGCTCACGACGACGTTCCTCACCCGGTCCGGAGAGCTCGCCGCCCTCGAGACCGACGAGCTCTCCGGAGGGCTCGTGCTCCGCATCCGCGGTCATGCGCAGTCGCACGTGCATCCGGGTGAGCCCGAGCGGCTGCACTACGACTACATGCGCAGGATGGCGGCGGCCGCCGAGCTCGCCCTGAGCGGCCTCGCGCCGGGCCGGCCCGCGAGAGCCGTGCACCTGGGCGCCGGCGCGCTGACCTTCCCGCGATGGGTCCAGGCCCGCCATCCGGGCGCCGACCAGACGGTGCTGGAGCTGGAGCCCGATCTCGTCGACTTCGTGACCGCCACGGTCCCGCTGCCCTCCGGGACGCGGCTCGAGCTGATCTCCGGGGATGCGGCGGAGACGACGGCGCGGCTGACCCGCCTGCCCGCGGATCTCGTCGTCGCCGACATGTACCGGGGTACCGCCACGCCTCCGCACCTCATGACGCCCGAGTTCTACGCCGAGCTCGGGCGGGTCGCCGCCGACACCGGGGTGCTCCTCGTGAACGTCGCGGACGACGACGGCCTGCCCGCCACGTTCGCGCACGTCGCGGCGCTCGTCCCCACGTTCCCGCACGCCGTGATCGTGGGCCCGTCCTCCGTGGTCGAGAAGGGGCGGGAGGGCAACGCGGTGATCGTCGCCTCCCGATCCCCCCGGGTCGAGGAGTGGGCGGGAGAGCTGTTGGCGGCGGGTCCGCATCCGGGAGCGGTGGTGTCCGCCTCCTCGTTCGGATCGACCGCACGCTGACCTCCGCCCGCCCGCGGCGGTGAGGGCGGACGCGCCCACGGCGGCGGACCGCATGTCCCCGGTTGGGAGGACTGTCGGACCGCCAATCGCGGGAGAGAATGAAGCGTGCGCGCCGGTCGTCCCCTTCTCCGTCTGACGACGGTCGCGGTCCTCGCGGCGGCCGCCGTGGGCCTGTCGGCCTGCTCCTTGCTCGCCGAGCCGGCGGCGGCGCCGGTGACCGTGACCGCGACGGCGACCGTCACCGCGACGCCGACGCCGACCCCCACGCCGACTCCGACCCCGACGCCGACGCCCGCTCCCAGTCCGACGGAGGAGCCGCCCCCGCCACCGCCGCCTCCGCCACCGCCCACCCCGCCCAACGCCGCGGGTGGCCAGACCGACGGCGGGAACACCGCGAACACCCCCGAGGTGCAGGACACCGGCCCGCAGCCGTTCGCGCAGGGCACCAGCGAGGCGCTCAACGGCTACGAGTACCACTACACCGTCGCGCAGGGCGATCAGCTGCTCGCCATCGCGTCCCGGTTCATGCTGCAGACCGTCGACGTGCAGAGGGTGAACTTCCCCTGCTCCGACGGGCTCACCATGCAGCCGGGTGACGTGCTCGACATCCGCTGGCCGCTCGACTCGGAGCAGCTGGGCTCCGCCTGCACGGTCTCGCGCTGATCCGCCCCGACCTCGGCGCAGCCGCTCGGCCGCCCCCGATGTCGGCCCCCGGTGCGAGGATGGACGCATGTGCGGGCGGTTCGCGATGGACACCGAGACGGACGAGCTGATCAAGGAGTTCGTCGCGCGCGGCGGCGAGCTGCGCGACTGGCGACCGTCGTACAACGTGGCCCCCACCGAGGAGTCGCCGATCGTGCGGGAGCGCCTCCACGACGGCGAGGCCGCCCGCGAGATCGAGGGCGCCGCGTGGGGGCTGAAGCCCTCGTGGGCGAAGCCGGGCGGTCCGGCGCCGATCAACGCCCGACTCGAGAGCGTCGCCACGAACGGCCTGTTCCGCCGCGCCTTCGCGCAGAAGCGCTGCATCGTGCCCATGAACGGCTACTACGAGTGGCAGGCCACCCCGAGCGGCAAGCAGCCCTACTTCATCCACGGTCCCGAATCCCTCCTCGCCGCCGCGGGCCTCTACGAGGTGCGCAAGGAGGGAGACGACTGGGCCGTGAGCTTCACGGTGATCACGCGCGAGGCGGCCGACGCCTCGGGCGAGGTGCACGACCGCATGCCCGTGTTCCTCACCGAGGACGTCTGGAGCCAGTGGCTCGACCCTCGTCCCGTCGAGGCTCGGGACGAGAAGGACGAGCTGCTCGCCATGCTCGACCGCGCCTCTCTCGCCGTCGCGCACACCATCACCACGTACCCCGTCTCGAAGCGCGTCAACAACGCCCGCGACACCTCCGTCGCGAAGGACGACCCCACCCTCATCGCGCCCATCACCCTCTGAGTCCGGTTTTCGCGCCCTCTCTGGCCTTCCGCGCGCCCACTGACCGCGCGAAAGGTCAAGGAGGCAGCGAGAAGCGGAAGACGCGAGCAGGATCGGGACATGGACGCGGTCACGGAGTGGTTCGGCGCGTGGTTCGGCGCGGGCCACTACGAGTTCGCCCGGCAGATGCTCCAGCGCGGGGTCGCCGCGATCTACGTCGTCGCCTTCCTGTCCACGCTCGCCCAGTTCCCCGCCCTCCTCGGCGAGCACGGACTCCTGCCCGTGCCCCGCTACCTCGCACGGGGAGGGGCGGCCGGGATGCCCACCCTCTTCCGCCTGCACTACAGCGACCGGATGCTCCGGGCCGTCTGCGTCGTCGGCGCGGTCGTGGCGGCGGCGCTCGTCGCGGGCCTGCCCCAGCTGGGCCCGCCGTGGCTGCCGCTCGTCGCCTTCCTGCTGCTGTGGATCCTCTACCTCTCGATCGTCAAGGTCGGCCAGACGTTCTACGGGTTCGGCTGGGAGATGCTCCTCTGCGAGGCCGGGTTCCTCGTCGCGTTCCTCGGGTCGAACGAGGTGGCCCCGCCCATCCTCGTGATCCTGCTGGTGCGCTGGCTCGTCTTCCGGCTCGAGTTCGGCGCGGGGATGATCAAGATGCGCGGCGACCGCAGCTGGCGCGACCTCACCGCGCTCTACTACCACCACGAGACGCAGCCGATGCCGAATCCCCTGAGCCGGTTCGCGCACCTGCTGCCGAAGTCGGTGCACCGGATGGAGGTCCTCGGGAACCACGTCGCCCAGCTCGTGGTGCCGTTCCTCCTCTTCGCGCCGCAGCCGGTGGCGTCGATCGCGGCCGCGGTCGTGATCCTGACCCAGCTGTGGCTGGTCCTGACCGGGAACTTCGCGTGGCTCAACGTCCTCACCATCGTGCTCGCGTTCGGTGCGGTCTCCGACGACGCGATCCACGCGATCATCCCCGCGATGCCCGCCACGACGTCCTACTCCAGCGACCCCGCCCCGCTCTCCTGGGTGGCCATCGTCCTGATCGCCACGGCGCTCATGGTCGTGCTCAGCTGGCCGCCGCTGCGGAACCTCTTCTCGAGGCGTCAGCTCATGAACGCGTCCTTCAACAGGTTCTCCCTCGTCAACGCGTACGGCGCGTTCGGATCGGTCACGCAGGAGCGCTACGAGGTGGTCATCGAGGGCTCGATCGCCGAGAGGCCGCTCCGGGAGGAGGACTGGCGCGCCTACGAGTTCAAGGGCAAGCCAGGAGACGTGCGCCGGATCCCCGGGCAGTTCGCCCCCTACCACCTGCGTCTGGACTGGCTGATGTGGTTCCTCGCCCTGGGCTCGCCCGACTCCGGCTGGTTCCGGGCGCTGCTGGGGAAGCTCCTGGTGGCCGACCGTGCCACCCTGCGGCTCCTCCGGCACGACCCGTTCGACGGTGAGCCGCCGACGTGGATCCGGGCGCGGGTGTACCTCTACCGCTTCGCCTCGCGGTCCGAACGGCGCGAGACCGGGCAGTGGTGGATGCGCGAGGAGACGGGAGAGCTCGTGGCCCCGTCGCGCCTCCGGTGACGCTCCCGGGCCGGCCGGCGGGCGTCCGGCACCCGCCCTCAGCCGACGGTGACAGACTCTCCTCCATGTCGGCGATCGAGGACCTGCGTGCCGAGGTCTCCGCGCATCCCGACAACGCCTGGGCCCGCGAGCGCGGCTACGAGCCGCTCGTCGTCGCCTCGCCGGAGGCGCGGATCCTGCTCATCAGCCAGGCGCCGGGGCGTCGTGCCCAGGAGTCGGGCATCCCCTTCGACGACCCGAGCGGCCGACTCCTCCGGTCCTGGCTGGGCATGACGGACGAGGAGTTCTACGACCCGACGAAGCTCGCCATCGTGCCGATGGACTTCTACTACCCGGGCAAGGCCAGGAGCGGCGACCTCCCTCCGCGCCGCGGCTTCGCGGATCTCTGGCATCCGCGCGTGCTGGAGCTGCTGTCGGACGTGCGCCTGACCGTGCTCGTCGGCTCCTACGCCCAGCGCCGCTACCTGCCCGGCGGCTTCACGACGCTCACCGACGCGGTCCGCGCCGCCCCGGACCACGATCCGCTGTTCCCGATCGTCCACCCCTCTCCCCTCGCCGGGGTCTGGCGGCGGCGCAACCCGTGGTTCGAGGAGGAGATCGTGCCGCTCCTCGCCGAACGCGTGCGGTCGGCGCTGGCCTGAGCGCCGCGAGGAGCCGTGGGGCGCGCGACATCCGGCTCACCGGGGCCTCGCCCCTCCTGCTAGCGTGTGGCTCATGAGGAATCGGATGCGGATCGCGACCGCGGTCGCCGGGGCGGGCGTCGCAGTCCTCGCGCTGGCGGGCTGCATGACCAGCTACCCCACGGAGTCCTTCCCGGGCGACCCGGAGGAGACCCTCCAGAGCGTCGGGGGCGAAGAGGACGGCGTCATGATCTCGTGGCTGCACCAGGGCGGCCAGATCGCCCTGACCACGTGGGGCAGCTCGACCTGCCCCGTGGTCGGCTCCGACATCAGCGTCGTGAGCCCCGCGGGCGAGGGCAACACCGTCGCGATCACGACCGAGAACCCCGCCGAGAACCAGATCTGCACCATGGACTACGTCCCTCACACCAGCGTGTTCTGGACCCCGCAGGAGGTCATCACCGGCGAGCCCCTCACCGTCCAGGTGCTGGGCGAGGAGTTCGTGCTCCCCATCAAGTGACCGCCGACTGGGGTGCCCGGGCGGATGCCCTCCAGGGCGCCCTGACGTCGTCGTTCGCCTCCCGCCTGGTGCGAGGACGCTACCGTCGGCTCGCCCGACCGCGACTGCTCGGCGCCCACGGCTTCGACTACTGGTGGATCGCCAACCTCGTCGAAGCGCGACTGGACGGCGTCGAGCGCGGTGCCGACGCGCTCGCGCCCTCCGCGGCCGCGGCGTTCGAGTACGCGCGCCGCCGCTCACGCGGCCTGGTGGTCAACTACTTCGACGACATGGGCTGGATGGCCCTGGCCGCCCTCCGCCTCGGCAGGCTCGACGACGCCGTGCTGCTGTGGAACGAGATCGTGGGCTCGGCGTGGAACGACACGCACGGGGCGAGCGCGTGCTGGCGCCGGCAGCAGCCGTCGTACAAGAACGCCCCCACGAACGGACTCCTCGCGCTGCTGTCGCTGCGGCTCCACGCCGCGACGGGCGTCGAAAGGTACCTCCAGAGAGGCCACGACGCCCTCATGTGGCTCGAGTCGACTCTGAGGCTCCCTTCTGGCGTCCTCGTCGACGGGATCGACCGCACAGGCGACGGCGTGATCGACGCCGGATGGGTGTTCTCGTACAACCAGGGGCTGTACGTCGGCGCCCTGGTGGAGCAGTTCGACCGCACGGGCGACCGGACACGCCTCGAAGAGGCGGCGCGGACCGCCTCCGCCTACCTCGCGGAGGCGGCGCCGGACGGCGTGATCCGCGGCGAGGAGGCGCGGCCCGGACCGGGCGGCGGCGACGCCGGCCTGTTCAAGGGGGTCTTCGTGCGCTACGTCACCCGACTGGTGCTGCGGATGACGGAGAGCCCCGAGCGGGAGCGGCTCCGGTCCTGGATCGAGTCGTCCACGGAGGCGATGTGGTCCTCGCTGCGACGGCCGGGGCTCCTCGCCGTCGACACCTGGGAGCCCCGCCCTGCGCCCGATCCGACACGGCGCCGCGTCCCGACCTTCCTCTCGACCCAGCTGTCCGCCGTGATCGCCGCCGAGTCCCGTGCCCTGCTCAGCGGGAGCGCTGGGCCCGCCTGAACTCGTCGAGCGAGGTGATCTGAGCATCCTGCCCGCTCAGGGTCGCCTCGGCAGGCGGTCGCGGAGCGACGACCTCGGGCTCGACAGCGGGTTCGTCCATCGTCACCGCCTCGGAGAGGGCAGCGGCCGAGACGGCCGCGGCCGGCATCGCGGGCGCGGTCATGGTGAACTGCGCGAACGTGGCGTCGAGCATGGCCGTCAGCATCTCGACGGCGTCGGTGAAGTCGGGCTCGACGCCCTCGTGCTCGGAGGGCAGCGAGAGCACGTCGTTGCCGAGCCCCACCACGAGCTCCGCGGTGTCGCGGCCGCCGCCCGTGGTGACGATCGGGATCTCCACGGCCTCCGCCCGACCGGCCTTGGCGAGCTCGGCGGAGAGCTCCACGAGGAGCGCCGCCACCTCGTCGCTGGTCTGCACTGCTTCCCCGGCGTACGTGATCGACCTCATCCCTCCAGCTTCCCCCGATCGGTCCCGATCCGCCCCGGTCCCTGGGGTCTCGCAGCGCTGTGAGGGACGCGTGAGGATCGGCGGGGCACCGGGAGCACCGCCGTCAGGAAAGCGTTAGGACGGACGGACGCGGACGGGCCGGACGACAGGATCGGACACCGGATGCACACCAGAGCGGTGTGCGGATGGAGTCGTAGACGTGTTGGACCTGGTGTCTGTGCTGGCGATCGCCGGCCTCTTCGCCGTCGTCGCCCTGGTGGCCTGGGGGGTCGAGAAGCTGTGATCGTCCTCGAGACAATCGCCGCCGTGCTCGGCGTCGCCGCAGTGGCCTATCTCGTGGTGGCCCTCGTGAAGCCCGAGAGGTTCTAGCCCGTGGAGATCTGGCTCGCCGTCGCGCAGTTCGCGACGCTCGCACTCGTCCTGGCCGTGCTGTACCGCCCCCTCGGCGACTACATGGCCCACACCTTCACCTCGCCCAAGCACCTCCGTGCCGAACGCGGCCTCTACCGGGTCATCGGCGTCGCCGGCGACTCCGAGCAGACCTGGGGCGCCTACCTCCGCGGTGTGCTCGCGTTCTCCTTCGTCGGGGTGATCCTCGTCTACGGGCTCCAGCGCCTGCAGGCGGTGCTGCCCTACTCGCTGGGGATGCCCGCCATCCCCGAGGGTCTGTCGTTCAACACGGCCATCTCGTTCGTGACCAACACGAACTGGCAGTCGTACTCGCCCGACGTGACGATGGGCTACGCCGTGCAGATGGCCGGCCTCGCCGTGCAGAACTTCGTCTCGGCGGCGGTCGGCATCGCCGTGGCGGTCGCCCTCATCCGCGGCCTCGCCCGGCGCTCGACCGGGACCATCGGGAACTTCTGGGTCGACCTCACCCGGGCCGTCGTCCGCATCCTGCTCCCGCTCTCGATCATCGCGGCGATCGCCCTCGTCATCGGCGGCGTCGTGCAGAACCTCAACGGCTTCACCGACGTGACGACCCTCACCGGGGGCACGCAGGCCATCCCCGGCGGACCGGTCGCCAGCCAGGAGGCCATCAAGGAGCTGGGCACGAACGGCGGCGGGTTCTTCAACGCCAACTCGTCGCATCCGTTCGAGAACCCGAGCGGGTGGACGAACCTCTTCGAGATCGTGCTCATGCTCGCGATCCCGTTCGCCCTGCCCCGCACGTTCGGCACCATGGTGGGCGACAAGCGCCAGGGATACGCCATCCTCGCCGCGATGGGGGCGATCTTCGTGATCTCGTTCGCCGCCCTCACGACGTTCGAGCTCGTCGGGGCCGGTTCCGCGCCGATGGCCGCCGGAGGTGCGATGGAGGGCAAGGAGCAGCGCTTCGGGATCGTCGGGTCGACGCTCTTCGCCACCACCTCGACGATCACGTCGACCGGCGCCGTGAACTCGATGCACGACAGCTTCACCTCGCTCGGCGGCATGATGACGATGTTCAACATGATGCTCGGCGAGATCGCGCCGGGAGGCGTGGGATCGGGTCTGTACGGGATGCTGATCCTCGCGATCATCACGGTGTTCATCGCCGGACTCCTCGTGGGCCGCACGCCCGAGTACCTCGGGAAGAAGATCGGCCCGCGCGAGATCAAGCTCGCGAGCCTCTATATCCTCACCACGCCCACGCTCGTGCTGGTGGGCACCGCCCTCAGCTTCGCCATCCCGGCGATCCGCGAGGACGTGGAGAGCACGTCGATCTGGAACCCCGGCCTCCACGGGTTCTCCGAGGTGCTCTACGCCTTCACCTCCGCGTCGAACAACAACGGATCGGCGTTCGCCGGCCTCACCGCGAACACCCCGTGGCTGAACGCCGCACTGGGCTGCTGCATGCTGCTCGGCCGGTTCATCCCGATCGTGTTCGTGCTCGCCCTCGCCGGATCGTTCGCGGCACAGGGCAAGGTCCCGGCCACCGCGGGAACGCTGCCGACCCACCGCCCGCAGTTCGTGGGCCTCCTCGTGGGCGTCGTCGTCATCGTCGTCGCCCTCACCTACTTCCCCGTGCTCGCGCTCGGGCCGCTCGCCGAAGGGCTCTCCTGATCATGACCGCCGTCACCTCCCCCGCCGCCGTGCGCGGCGACTCCCCCCGCGCCGGATCGCGGGCGTTCAGCCCCGCGCAGCTCTGGAAGGGGCTGCCCGGCGCGTTCCGCAAGCTCGATCCCCGCGAGATGTGGCACAACCCCGTCATGTTCCTCGTCGAGGTGGGGGCCGCCCTCACCACGGTGATCGCGATCGCGCAGCCGTTCCTGCCCGCCGAGACCGGGGCGGGATCCGTGTCCCTCGCGTTCACCTGGGCCATCGCGGTCTGGCTGTGGCTCACCGTCCTGTTCGCCAACCTCGCCGAGTCGGTGGCCGAGGGCCGCGGCAAGGCGCAGGCGGCCACGCTCCGCGCCACCCGGACCAGCACGATGGCGAACCGCGTGGACGCCTACGACGGGACCGCGGATGCGGCGGCCGAGCACGTCACGACCTCTCCGGTCGCGAGCGCCGACCTCCGCCTGGGCGACGTCGTCGTGGTCACCGCCGGCGAGCTGATCCCGGGCGACGGCGACATCGTGTGGGGCATCGCGAGCGTCGACGAGTCGGCCATCACGGGCGAGTCCGCCCCCGTGGTGCGAGAGTCGGGCGGGGACCGCAGCGCGGTCACCGGCGGCACCCGGGTGCTCAGCGACCGGATCGTGGTGCGCATCACCTCGAAGCCCGGCGAGACCTTCGTCGACCGGATGATCCGGCTGGTCGAAGGCGCCTCGCGGCAGCGCACCCCCAACGAGATCGCGCTCAACATCCTGCTGGCGAGCCTGTCGATCGTGTTCGTGATCGTCGTGCTCACGCTCGGCCCGATCGCCGGTTACTCGGAGGCGACCCCCTCCATCGCGGTCCTCGTCGCCCTCCTGGTCTGCCTCATCCCGACCACCATCGGCGCCCTGCTCTCCGCCATCGGGATCGCCGGCATGGACCGGCTCGTGCAGCGGAACGTCCTGGCGATGTCGGGCCGCGCCGTCGAGGCGGCGGGCGACGTGACCACCCTCCTCATGGACAAGACGGGGACGATCACCTACGGCAACCGCCGCGCGTCGGAGTTCCTCGCGGTCGACGGATCCGCGATCACCGACCTCCGCCGCGCGGCCGCGCTCTCGTCGCTCAGCGATCCGACACCCGAGGGCAAGTCGATCGTCGACCTGGCCGCGGACCAGGGGTTCGCCTCCCCGGCGACGCTCGACGCCGTCGTGGTGCCGTTCACCGCGCAGACCCGCATGAGCGGGGTCGACTTCCCCGACGGCACGATGATCCGCAAGGGCGCCGGCTCCGCCGTGCTGGCGTGGATCGAGGAGGAGGGGCCACTGCCCTCGACGCTTCTCGCCGAGGTGGAGGCCGAGACCGAGCGCATCGGCTCGCTCGGCGGCACCCCGCTCGTCGTCGCGGAACGCGGCCCGGGACGCACCCCCTCGATCCTCGGCGTCGTCTACCTCAAGGACGTCGTGAAGCCCGGCATCGCCGAGCGCTTCGCCGAGATGCGGGCCATGGGCATCCGCACCGTCATGATCACGGGTGACAACCCGCTCACGGCGGCGGCCATCGCGAAGGAGGCCGGCGTCGACGACTACCTCGCCGAGGCGACCCCCGAGGACAAGCTCGCGCTCATCACCAAGGAGCAAGAGGGCGGACGGCTGGTCGCGATGACGGGCGACGGGACGAACGACGCCCCCGCGCTGGCGCAGGCGGACGTCGGCGTGGCGATGAACACGGGCACGTCGGCGGCGAAGGAGGCCGGCAACATGGTCGACCTCGACTCCGACCCGACCAAGCTCATCGACATCGTGGCGATCGGCAAGCAGCTGCTCATCACCCGCGGCGCGCTCACCACCTTCTCGATCGCGAACGACGTGGCGAAGTACTTCGCGATCATCCCCGCGATGTTCGCGGCGGTGTTCCCGGGGCTGGGGCTCCTCAACATCATGCAGCTGCACTCCCCCGCGTCCGCGATCCTCTCGGCCGTGATCTTCAACGCGCTCGTCATCGTCGCACTGATCCCGCTCGCGCTCCGCGGCGTGAGGTACCGGCCGATGTCGGCGTCGCGCATCCTCAACCGCAACATCCTGATCTACGGCCTCGGCGGGGTGATCGTGCCGTTCCTCGGCATCAAGGTCATCGACCTCGTCGTCAGCCTCATCCCGGGCTTCTGACGCCCCACGAAAGGACTCGATCCATGGCTTCCACACGCGGCATCGCCCGGCCCTACTGGGTGGCGCTCCGCTTCATGATCGCCGCCACCGTCGTGCTCGGCGTGGCCTATCCGCTCGCCGTGCTGGGCATCGGCCAGCTCGTCGCGCCCGCGCAGGCGAACGGCAGCATGGTCTCCGTCGACGGCGAGCCCGTGGGCTCGGCGCTCCTCGGCCAGTCGTTCACCGACGCCGACGGCAACGCCCTCCCCGAGTGGTTCCAGTCGCGACCCTCCGCCGCCGGCGACGGATACGACGCCGCCGCCTCCTCCGGCAGCAACTACGGGCCGGAGAACCCCGACCTGATCGCGGCGATCGAGGAGCGCAAGGCGGCCATCGCCGCCGAGGACGGCGTCGATCCGGCGGACATCCCCGCCGATGCGCTCACCGCCTCCGCGTCGGGTCTCGATCCGCACATCAGCCCCGATTACGCTCTTCTCCAGGTCTCTCGCGTCGCCGAGGCGCGCGGCCTCGAGGAGTCCCGTGTGCGCGATCTGGTCGATCGGTTCACCCAGCAGCCCGACCTGGGCTACCTGGGCGAGCCCACCGTCGACGTCCTCCAGCTCAACATCGCGCTCTCCCAGCTGTCCTGAGGTGAGCGTCCTGGACGGCACAGGACCCCGGGCGGGGCGCCGATGAAGCAGGGCAAGCTCCGGGTGCTGCTGGGAGCGGCACCCGGGGTGGGCAAGACGTACACGATGCTCGAGGAGGGCCGGAGGCTGAAGGCCGCCGGCCGCGACGTCGTCATCGCCGTCGTCGAGACCCACGGCCGCGCCGCCACCCGGGCCATGACCCTCGGGATCGAGACGGTCCCCCGTCGGGTCGTGGAGCATCGTGGGGTCGAGCTCACCGAGATGGACCTCGACGCCGTGCTCGCCCGATCGCCGGCGGTCGCCCTCGTCGACGAGCTGGCGCACACCAACGCGCCGGGCGGCCGGCACGAGAAGCGCTGGCGCGACGTCGACACGCTCCTGGATGCGGGCATCGACGTGATCACGACCGTCAACATCCAGCACATCGAGTCGCTGAACGACGTCGTGCAGCAGATCACCGGCGCACCGCAGCGCGAGACGGTGCCGGATGCGGTGCTGCGTTCCGCTGATCAGATCGAGGTCGTCGACCTCGCCCCCCAGGCCCTCCGCGATCGGCTCTCGGAGGGGCTGGTCTACCCGGCGGCGCGCATCGACGCCGCGCTGTCGAACTACTTCCGGCTCGGCAACCTCACCGCGCTGCGCGAGCTCGCCCTGCTCTGGCTGGCCGACGAGGTCGACTCCGCGCTCCAGCGCTACCGCGCCGAGCACGGCATCGGCGCGAAGTGGGAGGCGCGCGAGAGGGTGGTGGTCGCCCTCACCGGCGGCCGCGAGGGCGAGACCCTCCTCCGCCGCGGCGCACGCATCGCAGCTCGCTCCGCGGGCGGCGCGCTCATGGCGGTGCACGTCGTGAGCCAGGACGGACTGCGCGGCCCCGACCCCGGCGCGCTCGCCGAGCAGCGCGCGCTGGTCGAGACGCTGGGCGGCAGCTACCACCAGATCGTCGGCGACGACATCCCCCGGGCGCTCGTGGAGTTCGCGCGCAGCGCGAACGCGACCCAGCTCGTGATCGGGGTGAGCCGGCGCAGCCGGTTGGCCGCGCTCCTGACGGGTCCCGGCATCGGCGCCACCGTCATCCGCGAGTCCGGCGACATCGACGTCCACATCGTCAACCACGCCGCCGCGGGTGGTCGGCTCGCCCTCCCCAAGGCGCGGGGCTCGCTCACCCTGCGGCGACGCATCCTGGGGTTCGCGCTCGCCCTGGCCGGCGGGCCGCTCCTGACCTGGCTGCTCGCGTCGTTCCGGTCCGACGACTCGATCACCTCGGACGTCCTCAGCTACCAGCTGCTCACCGTCGTCGTCGCTCTGGTCGGCGGCATCTGGCCCGCCCTCTTCGCCGCCGTGCTCAGCGGGCTCACCCTCGACTACTTCTTCGTCGACCCGCTCTACACGATCACGGTGTCCGAGCCGCTCCACCTGCTCGCCCTCGGTCTCTACGTCGTCATCGCCGTGCTGGTGTCGATCGTGGTCGACCAGGCGGCCAGGCGCACCCGCGCGGCGAGGCGCTCGGCGGCGGAGTCGGAGCTCGTCGCGTCGATCGCCGGCGAGGTGCTGCGTGGCGACGATCCGATCGACGCGCTCGTGAGCAGGACGCGCGAGGCCTTCTCCCTGGACGCGGTGCAGCTCACCGTCGACGGGCGCGTCGTGGCGAGCGCCGGAGAGGTGCCCGCCGGCGGAGAGGCGTCCGCCGACGGAGAGGCGCCCGCCGACCGAGGCCGGGAGGGCGCACGCAGCGACCTCGTGCCGGTCGACGACGACTCGGTGCTGGCGCTCCACGGTCCGCCGCTGCCCTCGAGCGACCGACGCCTGCTCGGCGTGATCGTCAGCCAGCTCGCGACGGCCCTCGAGCAGGCCGACCTCGAGGAGCGAGCGAGCGAGGTCGCCCCGCTCGCCGCCGCCGACCGGGTCCGCAGCGCCCTGCTCGCCGCCGTCGGCCACGACCTCCGCCGACCGCTCGCGGCGGCCTCCGCGGCCGTCTCCGGGCTGCGCCTGCAGGGCGCTTCACTGTCGCAGGAGGACCGCGACGAGCTCCTCGACACGGCCGAGACGGGACTGGCCTCGCTGGCCTCGCTGCTCACCGACCTCCTCGACGTCAGTCGCGTCCAAGCCGGTGCCCTCGCGGTCCGCGCCGAGGACATCGACGTCGAGGACGTGGTGCCCGGCGTCCTCGACGAGCTCGACCTCGGCCCGGAGGGGGTCGACCTCGACCTCCCGGCCTCGCTGCCCGCGGTCCGCGCCGATCCGGTCCTTCTGGGTCGTGTGCTGGTGAACCTGCTGCTGAACGCCCTGCGCTACTCCCCGTCCGGCCAGCGGGTCGTCATCGCCGCCTCGGCGTTCGGCGACACGGTGCAGCTGCGTGTCGTCGATCGGGGTCCGGGCATCGACCCCGATCGTCGCGAGGACGTCTTCCTGCCCTTCCAGCGCCTCGGCGACACCGACAACCTCACCGGTCTCGGGCTGGGCCTGGCGCTGTCGAAGGGCTTCGTGGAGGGCATGGACGGCACGCTCGAGGTCGAGGAGACCCCTGGCGGGGGGACGACGATGGTGGTGACGCTCCCGGTCGCGGAGCACGCCGAGATGAACGAGGGACAGCGATGAGGATCCTGATCGCCGATGACGACCCGCAGATCCTCCGCGCCCTCCGGGTGACCCTGGGTGCGCAGGGGCACGAGATCATCACCGCGGCGGACGGCCGTGCGGCCGTGGCCGCGGCGTCCACGCAGCCCCCGGACCTGATCATGCTCGACCTGGGCATGCCGCATCTGGACGGCATCGAGGTGATCACCGCGGTGCGCGGCTGGTCGCAGGTCCCCATCCTCGTCGTCTCGGGCCGCACCGACTCGGCCTCTACCGTCGACGCTCTCGACGCCGGGGCGGACGACTACGTGACGAAGCCGTTCGCCATCGACGAGCTGCTCGCGCGGGTGCGCGCCCTCACCCGACGCTCCACCCCGGTCGCCGACAAGCCGGTCGTCGAGTTCGGCGGGGTGACGGTCGACCTGGCCGCCCGCCTGGTCACCCGGGAGGACCAGCGTGGAGCGGTGCGTCTGACCCCGACGGAGTGGAAGATCCTCGAGCTCCTGCTGCGGCACCCCCAGCGGCTCGTGACGCACGGCCAGCTGTTCACCGAGATCTGGGGAACGGCCGACGTCCACGAGACGGGCTACCTGCGGCTCTACATCCGCCAGCTGCGGAAGAAGCTCGAGCCCGACCCGTCGCATCCGCGGTACCTGCTCACCGAGCCCGGCATGGGCTACCGCTTCGACCCCGACGGCGCGTGAGACCTGCGGCGCCAGGAGGGCGGCTCGACGTGACCGATCTCAGCCCTGGTCGGCCCGACCGAGGGGAGCCTCAGAGGCTGACGAGGCTGAGGCTCATGAGGGCCACGGCCGAGGCGATGACGCCGGCGACCACCGCCGCCTGAGCGAGCACCGGACGCATGACCCGCGGCGGCTCGGCCACGCGCTGCTTCGCCACGTCGAGCGTCGGATGCGCACCGAGCGAGGCGCCGACCCGATCGGTGGCGAGGAAGTGCCCGTTGCTGAACTCCACCATCCCGGCGAACTCCCCACCACGCGAACCGACCCAGAGCTTCGGCTCGGGAGACAGCCACTCGACCTGCTCCAGCGTCGGGACGACAGGCGCAGGGGCAGCGGCGTGGGCTGAGGCGAGGGCCGCATCCGCAGCCACCGTGTCGGGGCGTTCGAGGATGCTCATGGGGTGTCCTTTCGGGGCGCCTTTTTCTCGAGGGGCGACTTGCTAGAAAGACTAGCTAGTTTTCCTTCGGTTCGCTGGGGCTTGCGCGAGAATCCTCTTTCGGTGTATCGCGATGGGAGGATCGAAGGGTGAGCAGACCCGCGTCCGAGACGATCACCGAGTACGCGGCCCGGCGCATCCTCCTCGAGACCCCGACCCCCTATCGCGACCTGCAGAGCCGTCTCGACGAGGGAGTCACGCCCCTCGACGACACCGACCTCGCCGAGCTGGACTCGGGCAGGACGACCTGGGCCGACTTCCTCCGCGGGCTGACCTGGACCGCGCCCTCGGGCTTCGTGCGCCTCTGGCGCCACGAGGCCGGCTCCCTGCTGCGCCACTCGGGGAGCGGGATCGAGACCACGAGCTACCTCCTCGCCGACCTGGCCGTCACGGCGCGAGCCCTCCGACAGGACGGCGGGGCATTGCTGTACCTGCCGGTGAGGCTCGAGCTGCAGTCGCGGCCCGACGGCAGCGCCCTCCTCATGGACCAGCCGAGCTCAGCCCTCGGCTCCTTCGGCCGCAACAAGCTGACGCAGGCCGGCGCCGAGCTCGACCGCCGCCTCGGCGACCTCATCGAGTCGCTCGAGCTCCCGAGGCCCGACAGCCTCCGCCGCTGAAGGAGCGCCTGCCCTTGCGGCCGGCCTCGAAGTAGCTAAGCTGCTTGATAATGAGGTACTCGAACGACTCAGTCACCCGCGCGGATCGGGTCCGCCAGGTCGGCGTAGTGATCTGCGCTGCCCTCGCCCTCGTCGGCGCCTTCGTCGGATCCGGCGCGGCGGGCGGCACCCCCATCGCCGAGGCGGCCGGTGGGGCGCTGAGCGCCGACTCGACGATGGTGGCTCCCGCCGGTCCCGCCTTCTCGATCTGGTCGGTGATCTACGTCGGCCTGATCGCCTACGCCGTCTACCAGGCCCTCCCCGGCCGCGCCGCCGACCCGCTGCTGCGCCCGCTCGGGATCCCGGTCATCGCGTCCCTGCTGCTCAACGCCGCCTGGATCCTCAGCGTCCAGTTCGACGCGCTCTGGCTGAGCGTGCCGCTCATCGTGCTCCTCCTGATCTCGCTGCTCTGGATCCTCGGCGTGCTGCGTCGACGTCGTCCGGGGGTCGAGCCGAGCCGCTCTCCCGCCCAGGCGCTGCTCGTCGACGGCGTCTTCGGCCTCTACCTCGGCTGGGTGACGATCGCGACGGTGGCGAACATCGCCGCCGCGCTGACCGCGGCCGGGTTCGCCGGAGGGGGCCTCAGCCCCGAGGCCTGGGGAATCGCGCTGCTGGTCGTCGCCGGGCTGCTCGGCGTGGGCCTCCTGTTGTGGTCGAGGGGCAGGATGGCGGCGCTGCTGTCGCTCGGCTGGGGTGTGGCCTGGATCGGGGTGTCACGGACGACCGGCTCGCTCGTGGCTCCCCCGGTGGCGACGACCGCGTTCGTCGTGGCGGGCGCGCTCCTCGTGGTCGCGATCGGCGCGGCCGTGCTCACGGGGCTGCGCTTCGCCCGCTCCCGCCGCAGGGCGGCCTAGCGAGCCAATCGTCAGGTCGCATTCACAGCGGGGATGCGTGGCATTCACCCAGCGGATGCTGAGGACGACTGACCTGGACGAGTCCCCCATCCGGGAGACATCTCCTCGATCATCGGAGTCCTCCACCATGGCGTTCCCCCAGCACCCGCGCGCGGCCACTCGCCGCCGTGGTCTCCTGCTCGCCTCCGCGGCCCTGCTCACCGCCGCCAGCCTCAGCATCCCGACGTTGGCCTCCGCGGCGCCCGGGGACGGCGATCTCGGCGCGAACGGCGGCGCCACCCGCAACGACGGCGACAAGTCCGCCGCACTCCGCGCCTCGATCGTCGACGGCCCGGCGAAGAACGTCATCCTCCTCATCGGCGACGGGATGGGCGACTCGGAGATCACCTCCGCCCGCAACTACGCCTACGGCGCCGAGGGCGAGCTCCCCGGCATCGACGCCCTCCCGCTCACCGGCCAGTACACGACCTACTCCCTCTACCGCGACGGCGAGAACAAGGGCAAGCCCGACTTCGTCCCCGACTCCGCCGCCACCGGCTCGGCGTGGGCCACCGGCACCAAGACGTACGACAACGCGGTCTCGGTCGACATCGACGGGATCCCGCAGCAGACTCTCCTCGAGATCGCCAAGGCGAACGGACTCGCGACCGGCAACGTCTCGACGGCCGAGATCGAGGATGCGACCCCGGCCGTCCAGATCGCCCACGTGGATGCGCGCAGCTGCTACGGACCGGACAGCCCGAGCTGCGGCGACGACGCGCTCGCTGCGGGCGGCCTCGGTTCCATCGCGGAGCAGCTGCTCGGCGCACGCGCCGACGTCACCCTCGGTGGCGGCGCCGCGACCTTCAATCAGACGGCGAAGGCCGGCCAGTGGGAGGGCAGCACGCTCTTCCAGCAGGCCGCGGACCGCGGTTACCAGGTGGTCCGCGACGGCGACGCGCTCGCCGGAGTGACCGCGGCCGACCAGTCCGCACCCGTCCTCGGCCTGTTCACCGACGGGAACTTCCCCACCCGCTACGCCGCCACGACGGCGACCGTCGGCGGCGGGAACGGCGACCCGATCACCTGCCAGCCGAACCCGGACCGTCTCCCCGAGTCGCTCAGCCTGAAGTCGATGACCACGAAGGCGATCGATCTGCTCGACCGCCCCGACAGCGACAAGGGCTTCTTCCTCCAGGTCGAGGGCGCCTCGATCGACAAGCGCGACCACTCGGCGGACGCCTGCGGCCAGATCGGCGAGACCCTCGACCTCGATGAGGCGGTGCAGGCCGCCCTCGACTTCGCGAAGGCCGACGGCAACACGCTCGTCATCGTGACCGCCGACCACGCCCACACCAGCCAGATCGTCGACTCCACGCCGCCCACCTCGCTCAGCACCAGGCTGATGACCGCGGACGGCACCCCGATGATCCTGTCCTACGGCACCGCTGCGGCCGGCGGTTCGCAGCAGCACACCGGCAGCCAGCTCCGCATCGCCGGCTACGGCCCCGGCGCCGCGCAGGTCGTCGGCCTCACCGACCAGTCCGACAACTTCTTCACGATGGCGAACGCGCTCACCCTGAACCGCGACACGTCGACCTTCTCGGCCGGCGCCACGGTGACGCTCTCCGCCTCCGAGGTCGCCCCGGGCGCGGAGGTGACCGCCGACGGTCGGGGCTTCGGCGGCGACCGTCAGCTGTCGGCCACCGTCGCCTCCGACCCGGTCGACCTCGGCACCCACGACGTCATCGACGGCACCACGTCGTACACGTTCACCGCACCGACCGAGCCGGGCGTGCACACCGTCACGCTGACCGGCACGCAGAGCGCCCGGTCGGTGAGCGCGACCTTCGTGGTCTCCGCCGACGCTCCCCCGGCACCGCCCGTGCAGGGTGGCGGCGCAGGAGCGGTGGGGACGGGCTCGCAGGGCTCGACCGGCGCGGGCGCGTCTGCGCTCGGCTCCACGGGTGCGGTCGTCGCGCCCTTCGTCGTCGTCGCGCTGCTGCTCCTCGCGGGCGGTGCGGTGATGATCCTCCAGCGTCGTCGGCGTCACGCCGCCTGACCCGGAGCGCCCCTGGCGGGCGCGGAGATGACAGTCGTGGTGGCCTCGCTCGTCGGGAGGCCACCACGACTGTCAGATCGGACGCCTCACGACGAGCGTCGGGGGCGTGGGGCAGGATGTGGGCATGACCAGGTGGGCGGCGCTGCTGCGGGGCGTCAACGTGAACGGCATCACCATCCGGAGCGCCGAGCTCAAGGAGCTGTTCGTCTCGCTCGGGCACGGCGACGTCCGCACGGTGCTCGCGTCGGGCAACGTGGTCTTCGACTCCGACGATCCGGCCGGCACGCTGAAGGCCGACATCGAGAGAGCCCTGGGTGAGCGCTTCGGGTACGACGCGTGGATCGTCCTCGTCCCCCACGGATCGCTGGAGACCATCGTCGAACGCTATCCCTGGCCCGAGACGGAGGAGACGCATCCGTATGTCGTCTTCGGATCCGACGAGAGCGCGCTCGCGGAGATCGCCCAGGCCGCGGGAGAGCTGGATGCGGGCGATTCGGCCCTCGAGCGGGCGAAACGGGACGGCGACGTCGTGTACTGGGAGTGCCCGAAGGGGTCGAGCACCGACACCCCGTTCGCGAAGCTGCTGGCGAAGGCACGCTTCAGGTCCGTGACGACCACCCGCAACCTCCGCACCCTGCGCAAGCTGCTCTAGCGCTCGCGCTGTCGCGGGATCAGCCGCGGCGGGCGCGGTAGGCGACCACGTTCATCCGGTTGCCGCAGTTGCCCACGTCGCAGTACCGCTTCGAGCGGTTGCGGGTGAGGTCCACGAGGACGGCGTCGCAGTCGTCGGCCGCACAGACGCGCAGCCGGTCGTACTCCCCCGAGCGGATCACGTCGACGAACGCCATCGCCACCTCGACCCGGATCCGCGTCACGAGCGGTGCATCCGACTCCGTGGCGTGCAGGTGCCAGTCCCACGAGTCGTGGCGCACGAGCTGCGGCAGCGCCCGGGCGTCGCGGAGGAAGGCGTTGACGATCTCGACGGCCTCGTCGCGGTCGACCTCCCAGAACCGTCGGAACTCGTGACGGGCGGCGCGGACCTCGTCGAGCTCGACCCGGTCGCCGTCGCGCCGGCCCGAGTACTCGTTGTCGTCGAGGATCGTCACCAGCGCCTGCGGCTCAGTGAGCTCGTCGTCGCGCGAGTGCGACGCGCCCGGCAGCGTGTTGATGAGCGCCGCGGTGAACGCGAGGGTCGCCTCGGTGTCATAGGCAAAGACCACGTTGACTCCTGACAGTTCTCGGGTCTACTGTCACTAGCGTAGCGCCGTTAGCCCCTGACACGGCGCCGAGTGACGATCGGACGATCGATGACCACCACCGCCACCCGCACCGCCGCCGCCGGACTCGTGATCGCGCTGATCTCCGCCGCCGCCTTCGGCACCAGCGGGGCGTTCGTGAAGCCGCTGCTCGACGCCGGCTGGTCGCCGGTCGCCGCGGTCACGGTGCGCGCCGCCGGCGGCGGGCTCGTGCTGCTGATCCCCGCGCTCGTCGCGCTGCGCGGTCGGTGGCGGATGCTGTGGCTGGCCTGGAAGCAGGTCGTCGCCTATGCGCTCATCGCCGTCGTGGGCTGCCAGGTGTTCTACTTCGCGGCGCTCGAGTCCCTCGACGTCGGCACCGCGCTCCTCATCGAGTACTCGGCTCCGGTGCTGCTCGTGCTGTTCGCCTGGGCGCGCTCCCGGGTGCGCCCGCAGACCCTGACGATCCTCGGTGCGATCGTGAGCATCCTCGGCCTCGCCCTCGTGGTGGGCCCCGGCGGTTCACAGGGCTTCGACCTGCTCGGCGTCGCGTTCGCCTCTCTCGCGGCGCTGTGCCTGGCTGGCTACTACCTCATCATCGCGGCGCCCGGCGGCGATCTCCCGCCGGTGACGCTCGTCTCGGCCGGGCTCCTGCTGTCGGCGGTCGTCCTGGGCGCCCTCGGCACGACCGGACTGGTGCCGTTCACCTTCTCGTCCACCGATCCCGTGGTGCTCGGCGCGAGCGTGCCGTGGTGGATCCCGATGGCCGTCGTCGTGCTGGTCGCGACGGCGCTGGCCTACCTCACCGGACTCCTCGCCGCCCAGCGGCTCGGGTCGAGGGTGGCGTCGTTCGTCGGGTTGGCCGAGGTGCTGTTCGCCATCCTGCTCGCGTGGCTGCTCCTCGGGCAGGTGCCCACCCTGCTCCAGGCGGCGGGCGGGGCGCTCATCGTGCTCGGCGTCGTCCTCGTGAAGCTCGAGCGGGGCCCGGTCGCGACCGAGGACGAGCCGTCCCTCGGCCTCACCTCCCCGCATCACGAGACCCCGGAACTCGACCGCGTCGGGCTCGACCCGCTGCCGCGCCCGGCCGACGTCCCTCAGGCCGACCAGCCGCCGGCGGCCTCGTCGTCGTCGCGGTCCGCCATCCGGATCCCGAGCTCCGACGCGATCCCCTCCACCTCGAGCGCATCCGCCGGCAGCACCGCCGCCCACCCCGACCGGTAGAACGCGACCGTCCCTCCCGCCGGTTTCGCTGCCTCTGTGACCTTTCGCGTGCCCACTGACCGCGCGAAAGATCACAGAGGCAGCGAAAGCGAAAGCGGGAGGGGCGCGAAGCGGGAGGGGCCGCGCAGGAGGCTTCGCAGTACGGTGAGGGCATGGCGGAGGAGAAGCTGTCCCGAGGGGACGAGGTCTCGTGGAAGACGCACGGCACCGAGACGCAGGGCAAGGTCGAGAAGAGGATCACGTCCGACACGGAGGAGGCCGGCCGGACCGTCCGCGCCTCCGAGGACGATCCCCAGTACCTCGTGAAGAGCGACAAGTCCGGGCGCGAAGCGGTCCACAAGCCGGAGTCGCTCCACAAGACGACGAAGAAGGACTGACATGAGCGACGAGCCGCGCCACCCCGGATACGGCCCCACTCCCCCCGGCGGCCAGGCCCCCCAGCCCGGCCAGCCCTGGCCCCCGCAGCAGCAGGCCCCGCAGCCTCCGCAGGGGCAGCAGCCGGGTCAGCCGAGCTATCAGCAACCGCCGCGACACCCCGGCTACGGGCAGCAGCCCGGCCCGGGACACGACCAGCAGTCCCGCCATCCGGGCTACGGTCCGACCGTGTCCGGCCCGGGCGGGTCATACGGGCCAGGGAGCGGCAAGCCCCGCAACACCCTGGGCCTGGTCGCGGTGATCCTCGCAGGAGTCGCGGTCCTGACCGGATTCCTCTTCAGCCTCATCCAGGCGTCGTTCGTCTACTCGATCGGATCGGGCTTCTACGGCGTGCTCGCCGGGCTCACCGCGGTGATCCACGGACTGCTCGGCGTCGGTGCCGTGGTGTTCGGCATCCTGGGTCTGCGACGCCGCGAGGGCGGCGTCGTGCTCGCGGCATTGGGACTCGGAGCGGGTGCCGTGATCGTCGTCGAGACCCTCTCGTCGCTCCTCTACCCGCTGCTGGCGCAGATCACCTACGACTACGGCTACTGACCCCGTCGCTCGGTGAGGTGATCGTCGTCGTGACGCGGACGATCGTGGGCGCGGACGGCGTCGACGCGAACCCGAACCGTGGCGGGGGCGACAGGGGGACGAGGCGGCCCCACGAGCCCGTCGCATCGCCGGCCTCCAGCGAGCGGATGCTCCGCGCATCCGTCACGCCGTAGTACTCGCGGCGCCCTCCGCCCGCGGTGCCCGCGGTCGCGGCCCCTCGCACGAGCAGTCTCGCCACGGGGTCGAGGAGGGCGAGCCACCGCGTCGACGTCGCCAGCCGGCGGGGCTGCAGCCGCAGGAGCCGGCCTAGAGCGCTCCGCGGCCCGAGCTCGAGCCGGAGCCGCAGGTCGCCGGCCTGCACCTCTGCCCGCTCGGCCGTCACCCGCCAGCGGACGGGCACGATCCGCACCTCGTCGAAGCGGTACGTCGCCGACACGAGCTCGGCCACCTCATCGCCGGGAGCGAGCAGGATGCGGTGACCGGACGCATCCTCGACCATCACGTCCCCGAACCGGCCGAGCGGGGACCGCGTCCACAGGCCCGCCACGACCCGCCTCCCGCTGGACGTGCCGACGCCGGCGATGAGGCCCTCGAACCTCATCGCCGGCGTCGCGTCGGCACGCTGCCCGATCAGCCCCGCTCCCCGCTTCCGGGCTCGCCCTGGGCGAGGGCCGAGACGTCCTGCCACCGCTCCCACTCGGCGATGCGACTGTCGTAGTCGGCCTTCATGATCCCGAACGGCGCGGTGCCGAAGAACACGCGCAGCGGCGGCTCCTCCGCGTCGACGATGCGCAGCAGCGCCGCGGCCGAGGCAGCGGGGTCGCCGGGCGTGCTCACCCGCGACCGGCGGGACTCGGCGATGCGCTCCCGCAGGTGCTCGTACTCGGGCAGCGGAGTGGCGTGCTTCGCCGAGGCTCCGCCCCAGTCGGTGTCGAACCCGCCGGGCTCGACGAGCGTGACCTTCACGCCGAAGGGCGCGATCTCCTGCGCCAGCGACTGCGAGTAGCCCTCCAGGGCCCACTTCGAGGCGTTGTAGATGCCGATGTTCTGGAACGCCGAGATCCCGCCGATCGACGAGACCTGGATGATGTGGCCGCTGCCCTGTTCGCGCAGGAACGGCAGCGCCGCCTGCGTGATCCACAGCGCGCCGAACGTATTGGTCTCGAACTGGTCGCGGACCTCCTTCTCGCTGAGCTCCTCGATCAGTCCGAACTGGCCGTATCCCGCGTTGTTCACGACGACGTCGAGCCGGCCGAACGTGTTCACGGCCTCGGTGACGGCGCCGAAGTCCGCCTCCCGGTCGGTGACGTCGAGCTGCAGCGGGAGCACCCGGTCGCCGAACCTGTCGACCAGGTCGGCCAGGGTCGAGGTGTCACGAGCGGTCGCGGCCACCCGGTCTCCGCGCTCGAGGGCGGCGATGGCCCACTCGCGGCCGAAGCCGCGCGACGCGCCGGTGATGAACCAGACCTTCTCTGCCATGGGTATCCTTCCTCGGGCCGCGGCGACCACCGCCGTCGACCCGTCTCCAGCTAACTCCTTCGAGCGTGCTCCAACGCAAGCCCGCGGCGACGGTTCCCCCGCACGGGGCATCGCCGGGGCGGGCCGCGCCTCCCTACACTGGCGCCATGCCATCGCCCCGCAGCCGCACGGTGGTCGCGATCCTGCTCCTCGTCATCCCGCTGAGCCAGCTGCCGATCGACATCTACACGCCGGCCATCCCCCGGATGATCACCGAGCTGGGCGCCTCGTCGACCCTGGTGCAGAACTCCGTGTCCGCCTACGTCCTGGGCATGGCGCTCGGGCTGGTGCCGGTGGGCGTGCTGGCGGATGCGCTGGGCCGACGCCCCGTGCTGCTGTCGTGCCTGGGCCTGCTCTGCGCCTCGAGCGTGGCGATCGCCTTCTGCGGCGACGCGTGGCTGCTGCTCGGCCTGCGCTTCGTGCAGGGACTCGGCGGATGCGCGTGCATGGTCGTCGTGTACGCCATCGCCGCCGACGTGGCGAGGGGCCGCGAGCTCACCTCGCTGTCGGGCTGGCTCGGCGCCGCGTGGGGACTCGCCCCTGTCATCGCGCCCGCCGTCGGCGGCATCATCGTCCAGTTCGTGTCGTGGCGCGTGCTCTTCGCGGTGATCGCGGTGCTCGCCGCGGGCGTGGCCGTGCTCGTCTGGCGGCTGCTGCCCGAGACCCTGCCGGCGTCGAGTCGCGTCCCGATCGAGCCGCGCTCGCTCGCCCGCGCCCTCGGCGGAGCGCTGCGGCGACCGCTGTTCCTCGGCCTGACCCTGGTGTTCGCCCTGTTCGCGAGCGCCCAGCTGCTGTTCGGCGTGGTGGCGCCGCTGCTGTACGAGGAGCGCCTCGGCATCCCGGCGGGCGTCTACGGCCTCCTGGCGCTCGCCATCGGCGCCGCCAACCTCGCAGGCGAGCTCGCCACCGGAGCGCTCGCGAAGCGCGTCCGCCCGGCCGCCCTCGGCTTCGGCGCCTTCGCCTTCTTCGCGGCCGGCACCGTCGTCCTCCTGGTCACCGGCCTGACGGCCGGAGCGGACGTGGTCTGGCTCACCGTCGGCGGGATGCTCGTGATGCTCGGCTGCGGGGCGCTCTGCCCGTTCGCCTACGGGCAGGCGCTGGGGCTCTTCGACCGCAACCTCGGTCTGATCGGCGGGCTCACCAGCGCGGTCTGCTACCTGGTCGTGTCCGTCACCATGGCGGCGGCGTCGGGTCTTCCCGACGACACGGCGCTCCCCCTGGCCGCCGTCTACGTGGGATGCGGTGCGCTGGGGGCGATCCTCCTCGCCCTCTGCCTGCGCACGGTGAGGGCGCCCGCGGCGACGCCCGCCGCGTCGCTCTGACGTCGGCCGTCCAGCGGGACGCCGACGACCGGGGTACTCTGACGGATCGTGAGCACGGACTACCCGGACACGGTCCGCCCGACGCCTGAGTCGCTCCTCATGCGGGCGATGCGCGAGTATCGGCAGGCCGAGCAGCGTCTCGTCGCCCGCACCGGGGCCGCGCTCGGGGTGAGCGAGAACGACCTCATCGCGCTCCGCTACCTGCTCTGGGAGGAGCGTCGTGGCAGCGCGATCCGGCCGAAGGCGCTCGGCCGGTACCTCGGACTCTCGAGCGCCTCGATCACCGCGCTCATCGACCGGCTCGTCGCCCGCGGCTACGTGTCGAGGAGCCCGGACCCCGACGACCGCCGCGCCGTCATCATCGCGCTCGAGCTGAGCCAGGAGGTGCGCGACCGGATCGAGCGGATCAACCACGAGCTGCTCGCCGGTCTCTCCCGCCTCGACCCGGAGTCGTCCGCCGTCTTCACCCGATTCCTGCAGGACGCGCGCCTCGAGATCGATCGCCTCGACTGAGCGCTACTGCCGGTACGAGGCCAGGAAGTTGCCGAACCGCTCGATGGCCTCGGTGATCACCCGCTCCTCGGGGAGCGTGACGACCCGCACGTGGTCGGGATCCGGCCAGTTGAAGCCGGTCCCCTGGACGAGGAGGATGTGCTCGGCCACGAGCAGGTCGTACACGAGCTGCTCGTCGTCGCGGATCTCGTGCACCTCGGGATCGAGCCTGGGAAAGGCGTAGAGCGCCCCACGCGGCTTGACGCAGGAGACGCCCGGGATCGCGTTCAGACCCTCCCAGGAGGCGTCGCGCTGGGCGAGGAGCCGACCCCCGGGCCGGATGAGGGCGTCGATGGACTGCACCCCGGAGAGCGCGGCCTGCACCGCGTGCTGAGCGGGGACGTTCGGACACAGCCGCGTCGAGGCGAGCAGCGTGATCCCCTGGAGGAAGCCGGTCGCGTGCTCGCGGGGACCGGTCACGACCATCCACCCAGACCGGTACCCCGCCACGCGGTAGGTCTTCGAGAGCCCGTTGAACGTGAGGCAGAGGAGGTCGGGCGCGACCGTGGCCAGGGGGATGTGCACGGCTCCGTCGAAGAGGATCCGGTCGTAGATCTCGTCGGCGAGAAGCAGCAGGGAGTGCTCGCGCGCGATCTCGACGATCCCCTCCAGCACCTCCCGCGAGTAGACCGCTCCGGTGGGGTTGTTCGGGTTGATGACGACGATCGCCTTCGTGCGCGGGGTGACCTTGGATCGGATGTCGTCGAGGTCGGGCTGCCACTCGGTCGCCTCGTCGCAGAGGTAGTGGACCGGGGTGCCGCCGCCGAGGCTCGTCATCGCCGTCCACAGCGGGTAGTCCGGAGCCGGGATGAGCACCTCGTCGCCGTCGTCGAGCAGCGCCTGCATGGTCATGGTGATGAGCTCCGACACCCCGTTGCCGAGGAACACCCACTCCGGGTCGACCTCGGGGAACCCGGGCACCTGCTCGTACCGGTACGAGACGGCCTGGCGCGCGGGCAGGATGCCGCGGCTGTCGCTGTACCCGTGCGCGGTGGGCAGGGACGCGATCATGTCGCGCACGATCTGGTGGGGCGCCTCGAAGTCGAACGACGCCGGGTTCCCCGTGTTGAGCTTCAGGATGCGGTGACCGTCGGCCTCCAGCCGAGAGGCCTCGTCGAGGGCCTTCCCGCGGATCTCGTACAGGACGTTCCGGAGCTTGGACGACTGGTCGAGCGTGCGGTAGGACATCTGGTCAGGCTATCGCTGTCGCACTCCGTGATGCGCTGTAGCAGAGCTGACAAGATCCTGTCCACCCCTTTCTCATCGATGGAGAACTAGTTAGGCTGTCTAACGTCTTCACCGAGACCATAAACCCACAGAGGAAAGGACCGATCATGGCCGCGATGACCCTCGTCTCCGAGACGGGAAGCTACACCGTCGAGCGGTTCGCGAACGGCGTCTACTGCGTCTCCCTCGGCGCCTCCTTCCTCGGCTTCGTCGAGCGCGCCGGCGGCATCTACGTCGCCCTCGCGGGCGAGCGCTACGACATCGCGGTCGAGGTCGGCCAGGCGCACTCCCTCGCCTCCGCGGCCTCCGCCCTCTACGACGGCCGGCGCACCGCCACGCAGATCGGACTGTCCACGGTCGCCTGAGCCGCGGCCGGGGCGAATGTTGCTCGAGCATCGAGCTGCACGGCGTCCTAGACTGATCGGATGACCACCGAGGCCGTCGGTTCGTCCGACCACTACTGGTACGGCGAAGCCACCCAGCGCGAGCGCAGCGTCGCCGTGCTCGAGGCGATGCGCACGTACCGCGCCGCCGAGACCGCCATGCGTCGTCGCACCCAGGCCTCCATGAACATGGGTGAGACCGACCTCCTCGCCCTGCGCTACCTCATCCGCGCGAACTCGGCCAGCCGGACGGTGGGGCCCAAGGAGCTCGCCGCCTACCTCGGCATCTCGAGCGCCTCGACCACGGCGCTCCTGGATCGACTCGAGAAGAGCGGTCACGTCGAGCGGCAGCCCAGCCCGTTCGATCGCCGTGCGCTGATCATCCTGCCCACGGTCGCCACCGACGACGAGGTGCGATCGACCCTCGGGCAGATGCACACGCGCATGATGGAGGTCGCGGAGAGGCTGAGCCCGGAGGAGTCGCGCGTCGTCGTCGCCTTCCTCGACGGCATGCGCGATGCGGTCGACGAGATCGACGCCCACATCCAGCCCTAGGGCCCGGATCCGACCGGTCGGATCGGCTCTCAGGTCGCCAGCAGGAGCCTCCGCTGCTCGTCGACGTCGTAGTCGGCCGGCGGCCAGGTGAGGTCGAGGGGGCGCATCCGCTCGAGCAGCAGCTGTTGGACCGCGAGGCTCGAGTACCACTTCCGGTCCGCCGGCACGACGAACCAGGGCGCGGCGTCCGTGTTGGTCGCGGTGAGCGCATCCGAGTACGCCCTCTGCAGTGCCGCCCAGTCGCCCCGGCTGCGGACGTCCGCCTCGGTGAACTTCCAGTGCTTCTCGGGGCGGTCGAGCCGCGAGAGCAGACGGGCGAGCTGCTCCTCCTTGCCGAGGTGGAGGAACACCTTCACCAGCGTCACACCGCTGTCGACCAGCTCCTGCTCGAAGGCGTTGATCTCCTCGTAGCGCGCCTCGAGCGCGCTCTGGTCGAGGGTGTGCTGCACGGCGGGGACGAGCACGTCCTCGTAGTGGGAGCGGTCGAAGATCCCGATCTGCCCGGGCGCGGGCACGCGGGGGCGGATGCGCCAGAGGAAGTCGTGTTCGAGCTCCTCCGGCGTGGGCTTCTTGAACGCGGCGTAGACGATGCCCTGCGGGTTCATCTGTGCCATGACCCGCTTGACCGTGCCGCCCTTCCCCGCGGTGTCCATCCCCTGCAGCACGAGGAGCACCGACTCCCGGCCACCGCCCGTGCTGTGGGCGAAGAGCTTCTCCTGGAGCAGCTCGAGCTCGCCGACGCTCGCGTCGAAGAGCTTCTGGCCCGCCGCCTTCGCGTCGACGTTCGGGGTCAGCGCCGTGCCCGCCTCCGAGACCACACCCAGCGGCGCCAGTCGCAGCGCCTCGCTCCACGTCGTCATCGCAGCTCCTTCGTCATGTTCGTCGCCGTCACCCGGTAGCCCAGGGAGTCGTAGAGGGAGCGGGCGACGGTGTTCGGCCCGAACACGTTCAGCCCGATCCGATCGCCGCCCCGGGCGCGGGCCTCCTCCTCGGCGAGGCGCATCGCCGCCCGCCCGTAGCCCTTCCCGCGGTGCTCCTCGTCGATCTCGACGTCCAGCACCCACCACGCGGTGGGCTGCTCGGGCTCGAGCAGCCCGATCCACAGCGCGCCGACGACCGTCTCACGCCCGCTGCCCTCGTCGCGCTCGACCACCTGGAACACGAGCTGCCCTTCGGCGGGGCGGCCGTCGGGGAAGTACTCCCGCGACTGCGACACCCGCTTCGCCGCGTACTCGGGGGTGTCGCCGGCGGCGATCCGCTCGGCGAGGTAGTGCGCCTCCGCGTTCGCCCGCCACTCCGCGAGCGCGTCCTCGGGCATCGGCCGCAGTGCAGTCCCCATCCGCCCACCGTACCCCGGGCCGCACGCGGGAGGCGGGCCGGCGCTACCAGGCGAGGTCGGCGGCGAGACCGGCGCGGGCGGCGGCGACGGGCACGCGGGCGTGGAGCTCGAGCGAGGCGCGCTCGGCGTCGGGATGCGTGCTCACGCCGTCGAGCGCCGCCAGCCGGCCGCCGACGTAGACCCGGGTGAGGTTCCTGAGGCCGCACGCCATCGCGTAGTGGGCGTACGGGTCCCACACCGGACCGGTGTCGGGCCGCGTGGGGTCGACGACGACCAGGTCCGCGAGCTTCCCGACCTCGAGCGAGCCGACCCGGTCGGCCACCCGGAGCGCCTCGGCGCTGCCGAGGGTGTGCATCCGGATCATCTCGCGGGGCATGACGATGCCCGCGTCGCGATGCAGAGCCCGCTGCGAGTACATCCCGAACCTCATGTTGGAGAACGGGTCGGACACGTCGGTGCAGGACTGGTCGTCGAGGCCGACACCGATCGGCATCCCCAGGTCGCGGTAGCGGGGGATGTCGGCGAAGCCCGACGCGAGCCGCCCGTTCGAGGTCGGCTGCCACACCATGCCCGCCCCGGCGGCCGCCGTCGCGGTCGCCATGTGCTCGTCGGGGTGCACGAAGTGCCCGAAGAGGAAGCCGGGTCGGAGCGCGCCGGAGCGCTCGTACCAGTCGAACTTCTCCCGCTGCTGCTCCAGCTCCTCGCTGGTCTCCAGGAAGTGGGCCTGGTTCGTCACCCCGTGGACGTCCATCATGTGGGCCTCGTGCACCGCGGTGTCGGGCGAGTCGCTCCACTGCTGGGCTCCGAACACGCTCGCCCCCAGGTCGAGGTCGGCCGGGACCGTGTCGCGCACGTACTGCACGGTCTCGCCGAACACCCGGTACGCCGTGTCGAGGTCCTGCAGCTCGGAGTCGAGGCGGATCGAGTTGACCATGCGCAGGCCCGCTACTCGTCCCGCGTCGACCTGCCGGTGCACGTACTCCGGCCCGAGGGCGTCGAGCACGATCCGGCTGTCGGTCGCGGCGTCGTAGCGGGTGTGGATGCGCGACGACGTGAAGTTGTAGGCCGACGTGATGCCGTTCGCGAGGAAGTCGAGGCAGCCGTGCAGCGTCATCCAGTAGACGTCCTCGGCGTCGGTGCCCGACATGAACTGCGCCTGCACCCCGACCCAGCCGTAGAGCGGCTCCCCCGGCGTCATGCCCCGCATGCCGGAGGTGAAGATGTGGCTGTGCGCCGACACGAACCCGGGGGCGACGAACGCACCGTCCACGTCGACGACCTCGTCCGCCGCGAGCGCCTCCGGCGGAGCCGCACCGGGGCCGAGCGCGGCGATGCGTCCGTCCTGGCCCACGCTGAGCCATCCGCGGAACCAGTCCTCGCCGTCCTTCATGGACAGCACCACCGCATCCGTGAGGGTGAGGAGGAGGGACGGCGCGGGCTCAGCGGTGCTCATCGCGTCATCCTGCCGACACCGTGTTGCGGCGGTGTTGCGCCCGCGTTTCAGGGGCTTTGCGGTCGTGCTCGCGGCGCGAGCGGGTCGATCGACCCGCTCGGCCCGCTCGGCCCGCTCGGCCCGCTCAGGTCTCGAGATGGAGGTCGCGCGCGATCTCCACGGCCTCGTCGCGACGGGTCACGCCGAGCTTGCGGTAGATGCTGCGCAGCTGCGTCTTCACCGTGTTCGGGCTCACGAACAGAGCGCTCGCGATCCCCTCGGTCGTCTCTCCGCGGACGAGGTGCGCGAGCACCGTGCGCTCGCGCGGGGTCAGCGCACCCGTGGGGCTGGGCTCCCGGCTCCCCGCGAGGGCCAGCAACGCCTGCAGCTCGCGGGCGGGCAGCCCGAGCGTCGCCAGGATGCGCGTGGGCAGCACCTGGAGTGCGAGCAGCTGGCGATCGGCGACGGCGGGCATCGCCGCCTCCCTCATCCGGTCGTCGGGCTCCTCGCGCAGCACGGCGAGCAGCAGGTCGGCCATCGCGCACCAGCGCGGCCGGGCCGACGCTCGACGTGCGACGGACCGGGCCCTCCGGAGGGCGGACGCCGCATCGCCCTGCGCGGCCTCGGCGAAGGCCGTGGCCAGCTCCAGCATCACGCTCGAGCGCGTGCCGCCGCCGCTGGCGGACGGGCCGAGGTCCGTGAGATCGGCCAGCGCCCGGAGGGGCCGCCGCTCGAGGACCCGCACCCGCACGAGCGAGAGGGCCAGGTAGCCGACGTCCATCCCGCGGGAGGACAGCGCCGTCGGCTTCGACACCGCGTGCTGCTGGGACTCCCGGAGGACGTCGTGGACCTCGCTCGGCCGTGCGACGAGGGAGCGGACGAACAGCTGCTCGGCCCAGCTGTCCGGATGCGCCTGCTGGCCGAGCGAGTCGAGGTGGCGTCGAGCCGCGGCGAAGTCGACGACGTCGGCCGCGAGGAGGGCTCGCGCGAGGATCTCCCCGGTGCGGTACCGCAGGGGTACGGGGGCGGTCTCGTCGATCCGGTCGAGCCACTGCTCGGCGGGGAGCCGCCGCCCGGCGACGGCGTGCACCCAGGCGATCCGACCGGCGGCGTGGCTCGTGATCACAGCGTCGCCCGTGATCACGCCGAGGTCGTGGGCCTCGGTGTACTCGACGAGAGCCGACCGCTCGTCGCCGACGAGCTCGTGGCTGCGCCCCCACTGCACCATCAGGTGCGGGAGGGAGTACTGCACCGCGACGCGCTCGGCATCGGGTGCGCCGTCCAGCGCCTCCCGAGCGAGCCTGGCCGCCTGCGTCGCCTCGTCGAGTCGGCCCGCGGACCTCCTCCCGGCCGTCCGGCTCGTCAGCTCCGTGAGGACGTCGAGGAGTCCGCCCTCGGCGCCGGTGCGCGGTGCGACGTCCCGATAGGCGACGGCCGAGCCGGACGAGGACATCAGGTGGGCGACGTACGCGCCCGCGGCCTCCCAGCGCGGCTGCGCGCGACGCACCTCGTCGGGGAGCGAGGCGATCGTGTCGCGCAGGAGCGGCAGGTCCTCGGCGATCAGCACCGACCAGTTGTGCTCCAGCAGCAGGACGACCGCATCCCACCGTCGTGCGCTGACGGCCTCCCTCACGGCGTCCGTGATCGCCGTCCGTCTCTCCCCCATGGTCCCGTCCACGACCCTTCCTCTCCCGACGCTGTCCTGGACTCAGATCGGCCGGAGGGGATTTCGTGACGCGATCCGCGTCACGAAACCCCTCATCCGGACTCTGGATCGACGAGGACAGGAGGTGGGCCATGGACTTCCGGCGATACCCGGTGGGCCGGTTCGAGTTCCGATCGAGCCCGTTCAGGCCGTCGTCGGCATGGCGGGTGCGGAGGGTGGTCGTGTCGCGCAGGGAGGTGACGGCCTGGGCGGGACTGCGCAGGTGGACCTGGACCCGGGGCGGAGTGGTGTTCGTCTTCCCCTCGAGCCACAGGCACCGCCGCCGCCGTCCGTCTCGGCGCATCCTGGTGGTGAGCGGAGGATCGGTCGTCACGCTCGACGCCTCGAGCTTCCGTCGGGCCCGCTATCGGCTCCTGCGACGCCACCTCGAGAACTTCATGGCGACGGCCGGGGCGACCCCTCCCGCGCCGCGCTTCGTCCATCCGGGACAGTCCGCGGAGGCGGCCCACCGCATCGAGCCGTCGGCGCGATCGTGATGCCGCCCGTGTTTGCGTCCCGCCCCGATCACCGCTACCGTTCCCAGCATCCGCGAGGAGCCAGGTGGGGGCATGGATCGCGTGATCTTCGGACCGAACGAGTTCCTTCATGAGAAGACAGGCGTCCCACCTGCTCGCCGACGACGTCCTCCTCGCGCGCACCCGCGACGGCGATCGAGATGCGTACGGGGAGCTGTGGCTCCGTCACTCCACCGCCGCCTACGCGGTGGCGCGCGCCTATCCGCGTCTGGACGCCGACGACGTCGTGGCCGAGGCGTTCTCGCGGATCCTCGCCGCCCTCAGCGCCGGTCGCGGCCCCGACCAGGCCTTCCGTCCGTACCTGCTCACCACCGTCCGCAACGTCATCCGCGACTGGGGCACGCGTCCCGTCGCCGAGACCGTCGACGACCTCGACCAGACGATCGACCCGGCCGCGATCGACGCCGAGGACGCGACCATCGCCGCGCTCGAGCGCACAGCGGCCTCGACCGCCTTCCGCGGTCTTCCCACCCGCTGGCAGGAAGCACTCTGGTACAGCGAGGTCGACGGGCTCAAGCCCCGCCAGTTCGCGCCGCTGCTGGGCCTCGCGCCCAACGCCGCGTCGGCCCTCGTCGTGCGCGCGCGGCGGGCGTTCCGCGACGCGTGGATCACGACCCAGCTCAGCCGAGCCGACTCGCCAGAGTGCGCACTCGTCCTCGGCCAGCTCGGCGCCCACACGCGGGGAGCCGTCTCCGCCCGGCAGCGACGGGTGGTCGACGAGCACCTGGCCGAGTGCACGTCCTGCGCGATCGCCTGGACGGAGGCCCGCGACGTCGCCTCACGGCTGGTCCTCGTCCTCCTCCCCCTGTGCGCGGGTGCGGCCGGAGCCACGGGCTACCTCGCGTGGGCCCACGAGGGCGGCGCTGCGGTCGCTGCCGCGGTCAGCCCACTCGGATCGACGCCCCCGCGGGCCGGACGAGACGGGAGCGCCGCCACCAGGACCGGCCTCGTCGCCGCCGCGGTGGCGGGGGTCGCGGCGGTGGCCGTGGCCGCGACGCTCATCGTGAACGCGCTCCCGAGCGGGGAGGCGCCCTCGAGCGATGCTCTCTCCTCCGGGGCGGTGACCCAGCAGGACCCGGCGCCGCCGCCCGCGCCCGAGGCGCCGCCCGCTCCGCAGCCGAGCCCCACACCCACGCCGGCGCCCGATCCGTCCCCCTCGGCGGAGCCGAACCCCGGTCCGCCTCCCTCGCGTCCGAGCACGCCGAAGGAGCCCGGATCCCCGCTCCCGGGAACCGGGTCCCCCTCCGGCAGCACTCCAACGACGGAGCCGCCTGCCGGTGAGCCCTCGACCGGAGCACCGCCGTCGGGCGGCACCGACGGGACCGACCCGACCACACCGACCACACCGGTGGAGCCCGACCCGCTCCCCGCGCCCACGATGGCCGTGGACACGTCCGCCGGGCCGCTCGTCTACCCTCTCGTGTCAGGCGCCGACGCCGTGCCCGGCAGCGTGATCGACCTGATCGACGAGGACGACGTGGTCCTGGCGTCCACCACGGCCGGCGACGACGGCGCCTGGAGCATCGGCGACTTCTCCGGCGCGGAGTGCTCCACCGATCCGGCGAGCTACCTGCAGGCGGGCGAGCACACTCTCCGCGCCCGGCAGACCAGCGAGAGCGTGCAGTCGCCCGCGGGCGAGCCCGCCACCTTCACCCTCGCCGATCCCCCGGTCTTCCTGGCCCCGACCGCGGGTGCGGCCGTCTCGCACAGCGGCTTCGAGCTCGCCTTCACGGGAGAGCCCGACACCACCGTGCAGCGGATCCGCGTCCCGGACGAGAGCCCGTGCCGTCCCGTCCCGATGGTGACGGATGCGTCGGGTTCCTACTCCGCCACCTACAGCGTCCCGGCGCCGGAGACGTTCACGCTCGGTCTCCGCTACATCGACGTCGCGACCGGGCGTCACGGCGCGGCCGTCTTCGTCACCGTCACCGCGGAGTGAGGCCGGTCACCCCCGCTCAGGTCTGTCGCCCTCGCTCAGGTCTGTCGCCCCCGCTCAGGTCTGGGGGTGGGTGAAGTCGCTGCTGCCCGGGTTGACGTAGCTCGAGCGCTTCGGCTCCTCCGCGTCGTCATCCACGGAGTCCGTACCGCGCTTGTCGTAGAAGGCCGCGTCGGCCTCGGCGAGGCGGTCGCGACCGGCGTCCTTCTGCTCGTCGGTGGCCTCGTCGGCCCCGCTCATCAGCGGCTCGTCCTGCGTTCGCTCATCGCTCATACCCGCGACCGTAATCCCGGACGGCCGGACCCGCATCCAGCCTGATGTCAGGTGGCGGGTCCGGCGGCCACCGCGAACAGCGCCAGGGCGCCGCCGATGATGAAGAGCGCGGTGCCGAACTGCATCGTCCGCGTCTTGTTCTTGTCGGCGATCGGCACGCTCACCTCGAGGATCGGGCACCCCGACCATCCGATCAGCCCGACGCTGAGCGCGACCAGCACGGATCCCACCCACCAGATGGCGTCGAGCAGAGGAGGCAGGACCCCCGGGCGCCACCCCGACGCGAACAGCGTCGAGGCCACGAGGCCTGCGGACCCGGCGGCGACGGCGAACCACGCCGTCCCGGTCCACATGATGCGCTGGACGTTCTTCTCGGGAGACATCAGCTCGTGAGTCTCGGTGTGAATCTCCTGGGTCATGCTCCGAGTCTGCACCCAAAGAAGTGGACCCGCGTCAACAACAAGCCACACGATCCCTCTGCGCTACGATAGTAGCCATTGCGTTCACCATAGTGACGAGGAGGATCGGGATGGACGACGAGTTGACCCCCGCTCTCGCCGGGGCGCTCCGCTCCGCCCGCGAGGAGGGCGGCCTGTCCGCCGGGGCCCTCGCCGAGGCGTCGGGCGTCTCGCGGGCGATGATCTCCAAGATCGAGCGCGGCGACTCGCAGCCGACCGCGGCGCTCCTCGCCCGCCTCTGCGCCGCGCTGGGGCTGACCCTGTCGGAGCTCGTCGCCCGCGCCGAGGGCTCCCGCAGCCGCCTCGCGCGTCGCCACGACCAGCCCGTCTGGACCGATCCCGCCTCCGGGTACTCCCGGCGCGCGGTGTCGCCCGCCGCGAGCGCGACGCTCGAGCTCGTCGAGGTCGAGCTGCCGGCCGGGGCGCGCGTGATGTACCCGGCCGAGTCGTACCGCTTCATCGACCAGCAGATCTGGGGCCTCGGGGGCACGCTCCACTTCACGGAGGGTGACGAGACGCACGTGCTCCACGCCGGCGACTGCCTCCAGCTCGGGGCCCCGTCGGAGTGCGTGTTCGAGAACCCCGGGCCGGGGCCGTGCAGGTACCTCGTGGTCATCGCGAAGAACCCGTCCCGCGGGACCGTGTCGAGAGGAGAGCAGCGGTGAGGATCGAGACCGCCACGCTCGAGCACGTCGCGGAGATCACCACGATCTACAACGACGCCGTGCTGACCACCACCGCCGTCTGGATCGACTCGCCCGTCGGCATCGCCGACCGCCGGGCCTGGTTCGAGGATCGGCAGCGACTCGCGTTCCCCGTGCTCGTGGCGCTCGACGAGCACGACGCCGTCGTGGGCTACGCCACGTTCGGGCCCTGGCGTCCGCACGAGGGCTACCGCCACACGGTCGAGCACTCAGTCTACGTGAGGGGCGACCAGCGCGGACGAGGGGTGGGGCGGATGCTCATGGTCGCCCTCATCGACCTCGCCAGAGGGGCGGGCATCCATGCCATGATCGGCGCGATCACGAGCGACAACGTCGCCTCCCTCCGCCTCCACGAGTCGCTCGGCTTCGAGCACGGCGGCACGCTGCGCCAGGTGGGGGCGAAGTTCGGCCAGTGGCTCGACCTCGCCCTCCTCCAGCTGATCCTCGACGAGGCACCGGCGCCTCTGCGCTGACCATCGACGAGGCGCCGGGGCCGGCGCCTCTCAGCTGATCCTGAGGCGGTGCGGGCCGCATCCGGGTACGATGGGTTTCAACAAGGGGAGTACTCCCGCTGGCAGTGAGCCCGTCACTACGGATGCGTCGTCGCACTCCCGGGCCATTGGTTCCGACGAAGGTCGGAGCGGAGGAGACCTTGGCGCCATCGCCTACCCCTTGGAGCCTTCATGCAGGTCACCCCGCTGGTCTGGATCATCACCATCGCCGTGACGATCGCCTTCTTCGTCTACGAGTTCTTCGCTCACGTCCGCAAGCCGCACGAGCCGACGATCGGCGAGTCCGCTCGCTGGTCGGCCTTCTACATCGGCCTCGCGCTGCTGTTCGGAGTGGGCATCGGCGTCGTCTCAGGGTGGACGTACGGCGGCGAGTACTTCGCCGGCTACCTGACGGAGAAGGCCCTGTCTATCGACAACCTCTTCGTGTTCCTCCTGGTCATGAGCGCGTTCGCCGTGCCGAAGGCCTACCAGCAGAAGGTGCTGATGATCGGCATCATCATCGCGCTCATCCTGCGCGGCGCCTTCATCGCGGTGGGGGCGACCCTGATCGAGAACCTGTCCTGGATCTTCTACCTGTTCGGCGCGCTCCTGCTGTTCCTGGCGTGGCGCCAGGCGTTCTCGAACCACGAGTCGGACCCCGCGAACGGGCGCTTCATGCGGTTCGCCCGTCGGCACCTGCCCGTCACCGACGAGTACCACAAGGACCGCCTCACCACGAGGATCGACGGCAAGCGCTTCGTCACCCCGATGTTCCTGACGATCATCGCGATCGGGTTCATCGACCTCATCTTCGCCGTCGACTCCATCCCGGCGATCTACGGTCTGACCAGCGAGGCCTACATCGTCTTCACGGCCAACGCCTTCGCGCTGATGGGCCTCCGCCAGCTGTTCTTCCTCATCGGCGGACTGCTCGAGCGCCTGGTGTACCTCTCGCAGGGCCTCGCCGTCATCCTCGCCTTCATCGGGGTGAAGCTCGTCTTCCACGCGCTGCACGTGAACGAGCTGCCCTTCATCAACGGCGGCCACCCGGTCGAGTGGGTGCCCGAGATCCCGATCTGGTTCTCACTGCTGTTCATCGGCGCGACGATCACCGTCGCCACCATCGCCAGCCTCGCGAAGACCCGAGGCTCGCGAGCCGATGCGGCGTCCGACAAGAAGGAGGTCCACTCATGAGCAGGTTCTCGAAGCTGATCGGCCTGGCCCAGAAGGCTCTGGGCGACGATCGCGCTCCGTCCCCCGGGCAGGGCATGCGGGGCGGCTCCGGTGCGGGTGCCGGGTCCAGGGCAGGTTCCGGCGATTGGCGTTCGATCGTGCGGCAGGCTGCTGACCGCCTGACGGGCGACGAGCAGCACCGCGGCCCCGCGACCCCCTCTGCGCCTGTGTCGCAGGCGTCTCGGGCGCCTCGGTCGCCTCGACCCGCGAGCTCGGCCGACGCCGCGGACCGCGCGGCGATCGCCCGGTACGACTACCTGCTGCAGACGGCCGACCCGCACCAGATCGAGCAGGTGCACCGGGAGGCGTTCGCGCGGCTCACGCCGGCCCAGCGCGAGCAGGTCCAGGCGCGGATGCGGTCGGAGCTGCCACCGCACGAGCAGCCCGGCACCGCCGGTCCGGACGACCTCGCCCGCGCGGCCGCCCGGACCGAGGCGAGCCGACCCGGCCTGCTGCGCGGGCTCCTCGCCCGAGCCGGCGCCGGCTCGGCCCGCGGGTCGTCGCGCGGCGCGGGCGCGGGTCTCGGCCTGGCCGCCGCCGGCGCGGGCGTCGGCGCGGTCGGCGGCGTCCTCGCCGCGGTGGCGGGCGGCGCGATCGTGAGCTCGGTCGCGGGTCCCCTGCTCGATCAGGCGATGAACCTCGGCGTCGACTTCGACGCCCTCGCAAGCGGCATCGACCTCGAGGCCCTCGCGAGCGGTGCCGACGTCGAGGGCCTCACCAGCGGCGTCGAGGGCCTCGCCGGCGGCGTGGAGGGCCTCACGGGCGACCTCGCCGCCGGAGCGGGCGACGTCACCGCCGGCGCCGGCGACGCGGTCTCGGGCCTCGGCGACCACCTCAGCGGCCTCGGCGACCAGCTCGGCTCCTTCAGCCTGGACGACCTCTTCGGCCGCTGACCCACCCCCGCCGTTTCCTCCCGTCCCCCTCGTGCCACCCGAGTGGTGCGGGTTGCGCCCCCTCCGGGAGCCGTCGGCGCCCCAGCAGCGCCACCGGCACGCAGGGCGGGCGCAACCCGCACCACTCGCCCCTCCCACCCGCGACCAGCCGCCCCCAGCGGCCCACCCCGCCACCGAGGGTTGCGCCCCCTCCCCGCACCGTCGACGCCCCAGCGGCGACAGCAGCACGCAGGGCGGGTACAACCCGCACCACTCGCCCCTCCCGCCCGCGCGACCAGCCGCACCCACCAGCCCACCCCGCCACCGCGGGTTGCGCCCCCTCCCCGCGCGGACGGAGCCCCAGCAGCGACAGCAGCACGCAGGGCGGGCGCAACCCGCACCGCTCACCCCTCCCGCCAGCGCGACCAGCGGCACGCACCAGCACGCCCCGTCACCGCGGGTTGCGCCCCCTCCCCGCGCGGAAGGCGCCCCAGCAGCGACAGCAGCGCGCAGGGCGGACGCAACCCGCACAACTCGACCCTCCCGCCCGCGCGACCAGCCGCACCCACCAGCCCAACCCCGCCACTGAGGGTTGCGCCCCCTCCGGGAGCCGTCGGCGCCCCAGCGGCGGCAGCAGCACGCAGGGCGGGCGCAACCCGCACCACTCGCCCCTCCCACCCGCGACCAGCCGCACCCACCAGCCCACCCCGCCAACGCGGGTTGCGCCCCCTCCCCGCGCCGTCGGCGCCCCAGCGGCGGCAGCTGCACGCAGGGCGGGCGCAACCCGCACCGCCTGCGGGCGGGCGCACGTAGGATCGGGTGCGTGAGCGACGAACCGGCCGATCCCCCTGTGACCCGCAGCCACATCTACCTCGTCCGTCACGGGGAGACGGAGTGGAGCCTGTCGGGGCGGCACACCGGCCGCACCGACATCCCCCTCACCGCGACGGGCGAGGCGCAGGCCCGCGCCGCGGGCCGCGTGCTCGCCGGGCACGACTTCGGCGTGGTCTACACCTCCCCGCGGCAGCGAGCCCGGCGGACGGCCGAGCTCGCCGGCTTCGGTGACCGCGCCCACGTGCTCGAGGACCTCGCCGAGTGGGACTACGGCGCCTACGAGGGCCTGCTGAAGCCCGAGATCGAGCGGCTCCACGGCGGCCCGTGGTCGATCTGGGCCGACGGCGCGATGAAGGACGACGAGGGCCGCGGCGAGGACGCCGCGGACGTCCAGGCGCGTGCCCGCGCCGTCATCGAGCGCGTCCGCCCCGCGCTCGTGGCGGGCAAGGACGCACTCGTGTTCTCCCATGGGCACTTCCTCCGCTCCCTCGCCGTAACCTGGCTCGGCGTCCCGATCTCCTCCGGAGAGCGCATCGCGCTCGACACCGCGAGCCTGTCCATCCTCGGCTTCGAGCACGGGAAGCACGTGCTGCGGCTCTGGAACCGCACGCCCTACACGGAGTGACACGCATGCCGCCCGCCGCACCGCTGACGCCGCTCGACGCCCTCACCGAGATCGCCTTCCGGCTCGAGCTCGAGCGGGCGCCGTCGTTCAAGGTGCAGGCGTTCCGCCGCGCCGCCGGCGTCGTCGCGGGCCTCGGCGACGAGCAGGTGGCCGCGCGGGCCGCATCCGGAAGGCTCTCGAGCCTCAAGGGCATCGGCTCGAGCACCCTGTCGGTGATCACGCAGGCACTCGCGGGCGAGGTCCCCGAGTATCTCGCGAAGCTGCGCGACCGCGAGCCCGACATCCTCGGCGGCGTCGACGCCGCCCTCGAGCTGCGTGCTCAGGTGCGGGGCGATCTGCACTCGCACAGCGAGTGGTCCGACGGCACCGTCCCGGTCGAGCTCATGGCCTCCACGGCCCGGATGCTCGGACGCGAGTACCTGGCCCTCACCGACCACTCCCCTCATCTCACCATCGCTCACGGCCTCACCGCGGAGAGGCTGCTCGAGCAGCTCGACCTGGTGGCGGAGATCGACGAGGCCGCGGACGGGTTCCGGCTGCTCACCGGCATCGAGACCGACATCCTCGAGGACGGCACGCTCGACCAGGCGCCCGAGCTGCTCGACCGCCTCGACGTCGTCGTGGCGAGCGTGCACTCCGATCTGCGCGCCGACCGGGCGACCATGACGACGCGGATGCTCGGGGCCGTCGACGATCCGCGCACCAACGTGCTCGGGCACTGCACGGGCAGGCTCGTCGAGGGCTCGCGCGGCACGCGTCCACCGTCCCAGTTCGATGCGGAGCGCGTCTTCGCCGCCTGCGCGGCGAACGACGTGGCGGTCGAGATCAACTCGCGTCCGGAGCGGCAGGATCCGCCCGACGACCTCATCCGGATCGCCCTCGACGCCGGCTGCCTCTTCAGCATCGACTCGGACGCGCACGCGCCCGGTCAGCTCGCGTTCATCGACTACGGGGTCGCCCGAGCCGCCGCGGCGGGAGTGCCCGCCGACCGCATCATCACCACCTGGCCGGTCGACCGCCTGCTCGCCTGGACCACCGCGTTCTGAGCGGCCGACGAGGTCGTTGAGCCCGCATCCTCACCGGTGAAAGTGAGGAAATAGTAGACATAAAGTCTCGTGTCCAATCGTGCTACAGTCATCAGCATCGTCCCCCAGGACGCGCACTCTCTGTGCGGTGCGGGTTCGACCGTTTCGGGTCCGGTCGAACCCGCACATTTCTGTGCGGCGCGGTTCTCAGAGCAGCCAAGGCCCTCGGCGCGGCCGCGGTTCTGCGCGCGACACCGGTCCTCGGCCGCGCGACGCGGACCGCCCATCGTCATCCGCGGTCACGCGTCTCTCACGATGCGGCAGCGCTGGCATAGTGGAGATCGTGCCCGAAGACCAGGTCCTCCCTCCCGTCGTGACCAGCAGGGCGGACGCCCTCGCCCTCGGACGCGAGCTGGCCGACGAGTTCACGTCGGTCGCCGTGTCTCGAGACGCCGAGGGCACCGCGCCGTTCGACGAGGTGCGACGACTGCGCGCCACCGGTCTCCTCCCCGCCGCGATCCCCGCCTCGCTCGGCGGGGGCGGACTCGACTGGCCGACGATCTTCGAGACGATCCGGCCGCTCGCTCGGGTCGATGCGGGACTGGGCCACGTCGTCGCCTATCACTTCCTCCAGTCGTGGCGCATCCGGCTCAACGAGGAGACCGCGCGCATCGAGGCGCTGCAGCGCCGATCCGCCGAGCGGCACTGGTTCTGGGGCGGAGCCGGCAACCCCCGCGACGCCACCCTCGAGCTCACCCCGGTCGACGGCGGGTTCACCGTGCGCGGGAGGAAGTTCTTCGCGACCGGAGCGCAGGTGTCCGATCGCATCGTGGCGAGCGCCACGCGGACGGACGACGACGAGAAGTACGCGATCGTGATCGACGCGCACCTGCCCGAGGTGGTGCACCACGACGACTGGGACAACATCGGGCAGCGGCTGTCCGCCTCCGGGTCGGTGTCGTTCGAGGACGCGTTCGTCCCCGACGAGCACGTCCTCGGACCGAGCGAGCAGGCGGGAGCCCGCTACCGGCCGTACGCCTCGCTCTCGGGCTTGTCGTTCCAGCTCGCCCTCGCGCATCTCCAGGTCGCGATCGCGGAGGGCGCTCTCGCGGTCGCCGCCGACTACGTGCGGAACGGGACCCGCCCCTGGGGCACGAGCGGGGTCGATCGCGCGGTCGACGACCCGTACACCCGGGAGCTCACGGGCCGGCTGGCCTCGGCGACCAGGGCTTCGGATGCGCTGGTCTGGCGCGCCACCGACCTCTTCGCCGCGGCGGAGGAGAAGGGCTGGGAGCTCGGGGACGACGAGCGCGGGGAGCTGTCGATCGAGCTGTCCGCGGCCAAGGTCGAGACGTCACGGCTGGCCCTCGACGTCTCGTCGCGCGTCTTTGACCTCACCGGCGCGCGGGCGACGGCCTCCCGGTACGGGTTCGACCGGTTCTGGCGGAACGCCCGCACGCTGACCCTCCACGACCCCGCCGTGTACAAGGCGCGCGAGGTGGGCGACAGGCTGCTCACCGGAGAGTTCCCCGAGCCCTCGGGGTATAGCTGATCGTGGGTCGACCGGCGGTGGCGCGCCCGCGCATCCGGTGGTCGACTCGAAGGAGCGGATGCGCAGCATCCCGGAAGGAGACACCGTGAGCGACACCAGCACCCCCGGCGACGAGCCGTTCTTCGACCGCGAGGAGGCCTTCGAGGAGGCCAACGACCTCGAGACCAACGACGCCGTGGCCGGAGAGACCGTGTGGGAGGGACCGGGCGACGGCAACGACGGCCCCACGGGCGGATCTCCCCGCGAGGGCGCTCCGGACTGGAGCCAGCAGGGCGACACCCAGTACCGCGCCCCCGAGGCGCCCGAGGAGGAGGCGCCGGGCGAGTTCCCGTCCGACGAGCGCCTCGATCCCGACCTCGGTCCGGGCGTCGGCGACGGCCCCGAGCAGTCCGATCCCGACGAGGAGACCGTCTGACCCGGGTCTGCCGCCTCGGCGCGGCGCTCCGCGTCGCGTGCAGCACACCACCCGTTCCGCCACTCTCTTGACCTTTCGCCACGCGCATGCGGATGGCGAAAGGTCAGGAGGGTGGCGAACGCGTCTGGGGGGCGGGAGGGCGGCGCGGGAGGCGCCGTCGCTCCGCGGCGCGGGAGGGTGCCTGGGTCAGCCCAGGGTGGCACCGAAGACGAGGCCGAGGAGATACGTGGCGGCGGCCGCGCCGAAGCCGATCGCGAGCTGCCGCACCGCGCGCTTCAGGGGCGAGGCCCCGGAGAGCAGGCCGACCACGGCACCCGTGCCGAGCAGGGCGATGCCGACGAGCCCGGCCGCGACCGCGACGGCCACGAGACCCGTGAGCCCGAAGAGGTAGGGGATCACCGGGACGACCGCGCCGGAGGCGAAGAACAGGAAGCTCGAGATCGACGCCTGCCACGCCGTGCCGATCTCCTCGTGCTCGTCGAGGTTGGCGTCCACGCCGCCGGCCGCTCCCACCCCGTCGGACGAGTCGCCCTCGGTGTCGCCGGGCCGCGCCGACGGGACCACGCGGATCGCGGACGTCGACGACGAGAGTCCCGAAAACACGTCGCGTGCCCTCGCCTCGGCCTCCTCCTCGCTCATGCCTCGGGCGCGGTAGACGAGGGCGAGCTCGTTGGCGTCGACGTCCAGCTTCGGCACGGCGGTCGACGCCTGAGGGTCGGGGGTGGAGGCCGCGAGCAGCTCCCGCTGCGAGCGCACGGAGACGTACTCCCCCGCTCCCATCGACAGGGCCCCGGCCAGCAGGCCCGCGACACCGCTGGCGAGCACGACCGTGTTCGAGACCCCGGTGGCGCTCATCCCGAGCACGAGCGCGAGGTTCGACACCAGGCCGTCGTTCGCCCCGAACACCGCCGCCCGGAACGTGCCGGACAGACGGCTGCGGCCCCGGGCCGCGAGCGCCCGGACGACCTCGCCGTGGATCCGCTCGTCGGCCGCCATGGCCTCGGTCGCGTCGTCGTCGGTCTCGTAGGGCGACCTCGCCTCGGCGCGCTGCATGAGGGCCAGCACGAAGACGGAGCCGAAGCGCTTGGCCAGCACCCCGAGCATCCGGGTGCGGAAGTCGGCGCGCACGGGCTTGCCGACGTCGTCGCCGAGGAGCTCGACCCAGTGCGCCTGGTGGCGCCGCTCGGCCGCGGCCAGCGAGAGGAGGATCTCGCGCTCGGAGCCGCTGCGTCGCTCGGCCAGCTCGTCGTACACCTTGGCCTCGGCCACCTCGTCGGCGAGGTACCGGCGCCAGCGGCGCAGGTCGGCGGGGGTCGCGGTCACCCCTCCATCCTCCCATCCTCCGACAGCACGCCCGCCCCGCCGGCCGCCCCCTCGCCGAGGGCGAGGTGACCGTCGAAAGGGACGCTGAGATGCGTCACGGCGCCGTATTCGGGGCGTGCGAGCTGTGAGCGTACCTTTCTGCGGCCGCCCCGCCGCGGCCCACTCCGCGGGAACCCCGGGCCGATAGCATTTCGGTCATGGCGGATGGGGAACGCGAGGACGGGTGGCTCCGCGAGCTGGCCCGCCTGAAGCCCGCGAGGTTCCCGGTCGCGCTGGCCGTGCGCACGTTCCTCGCCGCGGCCGTGCCGCTCTTCCTCGGCCTCGCCACGGGACAGTTCCTGCTCGGGCTCTACGTCACACTCGGCGCCCTGATGACCACCACCGCCGACCGCGGCGGCGCCTACCGCACCCGGTTCCGGCAGCTGCTCGTGACCGCCCCGCTCGGCGCACTCGGCTTCACGCTGGGCCACGTGGTCGCCGGCCACGGCTGGCTCACCGTCGTCCTGCTCGCCGCCGTCGGCCTGCTCTCGGGCCTCCTCAGCGGGTACGGCGCGGCGTTCTCCCTCGGCTCGATGCAGATGCTCGTGTTCACCATCGTCACGGTCGGCGTCACCAGTCCGCTGCCCTGGTGGGTGCCGTCGGTGCTGTACCTCGCGGGAGGGCTCTTCACCGCGGTGATGCTCGCCCTCGAGTCCCTCGTCGACCGCCGGCGACCCGAGCGGGCGGCTTTGCGCAGCTCGATCGTGGCCCTCGCCGAGCTGAGCGCAGCGAGCGACGACGGCGACGACGCCGCCTTCGAGCGCGCACGCCAGAAGCTCACCGACGTGACCGCGGCGGCCTACCGCACCCTCCTCGACACCCGCGCCCGCAGCGAGGGACGCACGCTGCAGGCGGATCGCGACGCCGTTCGGCTGGCCGGCATCAGCGAGGTCTCTTCCGCGCTCATCGCCGCCCATGCCGCGGGACAGCGCACGGCGGATGCGACGGCCTGGCTCAGCGCGATGGCCGACGCGCTCGCGAAGCGCGGCTCGCGGCCCCCGTCGCCGCCCGAAGTCGATCTCGAGAGCACGCAGACGCTCCGCCGCACCCTCGAGCTGGCCGAGGCGATCTGGCCGCGCGACCGTGCCCTCAGCGCGGCCACCCGGTCGATCCCCGTCGTCACGTCGAGCTCACCCGCCGTCGCCCGCGCCGCATCCGAGACCCGGGTTCCCGGCGCCGTCGGCCGCGCGACGCCGCTGCCGGTGGGCCCCACCGCCCAGCCCGCCGGCGCGTCCGTCCTCTCTCAGCTGCTGGTCGGCCGCGCGGTGGTCACGAGCGCCGTCCGCCTGGCGCTCTGCATCGGGATCGCCGCGATCGCCCAGCACTGGGTGCCGGGTGACCGCTCCTACTGGATCGGGCTGACCGTCGCCCTCGTGCTGAAGCCCGACTTCGGCTCGGTGTTCGCCCGCGCGGTGCAGCGCAGCATCGGGACGGTGATCGGCGTCGCGATCGGAGTGGGCATCCTGGCGCTCGTGCCCAAGAGCGAGCTGGCGATCCTCATCCTCATCATCGCCCTGCTCGCCGCCGTCCTGCCCTGGAGCGGGCAACGGGGCTACGGGCTGCAGAGCATCTTCCTCGCTCCGTTCGTCCTGCTCATCTTCGACCTCATCTCCCCCGGACCTCAGACGGTCGACTACGGCGCGCAGCGCCTGCTCGACACCGTGGTCGGATGCGTGATCGTCCTGGTCTTCGGCTACCTCATCTGGCCGAGGTCGCTGCGCTCGAGCCTGCCCGTCGCCGTCGCCGACGCGGTGGATGCGGTCGCCGCCTACGTCCGCGGCGCGACGGTCTCCGAGGCGCCCGATCCCGCCGCGGGCGCGGAGCTGCGCCGGCGGATGACGGGGCTGCGCCGCACCGCCTACCGCACGCTGTCGGATCTGCGCATCCAGCTGCAGCGCTCGCTCGCCGAGCCGCCGCCGGCGAGCAGGGAGGCGAAGGCCTGGTTCCCCGCCGTGGCCGCCGCGGAGCGCCTCTGCGACCGCGTCACCGTGTACGCGCAGAACCGCCGCCGTGGCGGCCCGCAGCCCGACCACGAGGCGTCGGAGGCCGTCGCCGCGGAGCTGGAGGCGCTCAGCAGGCTCGCCCGGTCCACCGCACCCCGCCCGGGGCGGTGGCGCGCCGACTCCGCCGACGAGGCCGCGGGCCCCGAGGCCATGCTCGACGCCCTCGAGCGCTCGGCGACCCGCTTCAGCGCCGCGGTCGACACCCCGGCGTGAGCCGCCGCCGATCGGCGTCGTCCCCGCACACGAAGACCCCCGTCGCCCTGGGGGCGCGGGGGTCTGTCGAGGACGACCGGATCAGGCCGGGACGGACGCCAGCTCGTCGTGCGTGGCGAACTTCGCCGAGATCTCGCTGCCGGTGAAGTTGCCCACCCAGCCGTCGTCGTCGTGGAAGAAGCGCACCGACACGTAGTCGGGGCGCAGACCCATGTCGAACCAGTGGGTCGTGTTCACCGGCACCGAGATGACGTCACCCTGCTCGCAGTAGACGGCGTAGACCTTGCCGCCGACGTGGAGGTAGAAGACGCCGGTGCCGCGGGCGAAGAAGCGGTCCTCGTCGTCGTCGTGCTGGTGCTCGTTGAGGAACTTCGCGCGGCTGGCCACGGCCTTCTCGCGGTACTCGTCGGTGTCGGCCGGCGTCATCGTCATGACGTCGACGTAGGTGTAGCCGTGCTCGGCGTTGACCGCCGCGATCTCGTCCGCGTACGCCGCGAGCACCTCGTCCTGGGTGGGATCGGCGGAGAGCTCCTTGACCTCCCAGCGGCTGAAGCGCGCGCCGAGTCCGTTGAGCTGCTCGGTGATGACGTCGACGTCTCGGGTCTGGAGGACGGGCGTCTCGGGATCGGTGTCGTTCCACACGGTGAGAAGGGTCATATACCCATGCTATTCCGCTCGCCCGCGGCGAGTCGCGCACGGTAACACTGCGCAACATCGATTTCCTGCGCACCACGCCGAGCGCTTTGATGGTCGAGCACCACAATCCTCGCCGCCGATGAGGTCGGTGAGCACCCACGCCCTCGCTCACAGCACCCGAAGGACCCACCATGGCACTCTCCCGCCGAGCACTGAGGCTCCGCTCCGTCGCGGTCACCGCCGTCGCCGCCGCCTCCCTCCTCGCGCTCAGCGCCTGCTCCCAGTCGAACGGCTCCCCCGCGAGCACGTCCGGCGGACAGGCCGCGCCGGCCACCGCATCCGCCCCGTTGCCCGCCCCGTTCGACGGCGACCCGGTCAAGGTCGCCCTGGTGCGCCAGAGCGGTGCCGGCGACTACTTCGAGGCGTGGGGCGCCGGCGCCCAGGCGCAGGCCAAGGCGGCGAACATCGACCTGACGGTGACGGATGCGCGCAACGACAACGCGAAGCAGGCCAGCGACCTCGAGCAGGCCATCGCCTCCAAGCCCGACGCGATCATCATCGACCACGGCCAGACCGACACCCTCCAGCCCCTGGTCACCGAGGCGGTCACCGCGGGCATCCCGGTCGTCGTCTACGACCTCGCACTCAACGACACGACGGGCGTGATCAGCACCAGCCAGTCCGACGAGTCGATGGCCAGCGGCGTGCTCGACCAGCTCGTGAAGGACGTCGGCGACGGCGCCAAGGTCGGCTACGTCTCGGCGACCGGCTACGCCGCGCTCGACCGTCGAGCGGCCGTCTGGGACGAGTACGTGAAGGACCACGACCTCGACGTCGTGTTCTCCACCGGAAAGGTGACGGAGTCGACCGCGACCGACAACATCCCGCTCGTCGACGCCGCCCTGAAGCAGAACCCCGACGTACAGGCGATCTTCGCGCCCTACGACGAGATCACGAAGGGCACGGTCCAGGCCGTGATCCAGAACAACCTGCAGAGCAAGGTGAAGGTGTACGGGATCGACATCTCGAACGCCGACATCGAGGTCCTCACGCAGGACGGCAGCCCCTGGGTCGCCACCTCGGCGACCGACCCGGCCGCCGTCGGCGCGGGCGTCGTGCGCTCGCTCGCCCTGAGCCTGGCCGGACAGCTCGACGAGACCGAGGTCACGTTCCCGGCGATCACCGTGACGCAGCAGTTCCTGCTCGACAACGGCATCACCAACGTGCAGCAGCTGCGCGACCAGGAGCCGACGCTCCTGCTCGACGACACCGTCACGGCGGATTGGCTGCCCGCGGTCTCCGGATGACGATCGGATCCTCCGCGCCCGCAGGGCGCACCCCGGCTGAGGGGCACGACGTTCCCGTCGTGTCCCTCACGGGCGTCTCCGTCGCCTACGGCTCGAACCTCGTGCTGCAGGACGTGACCCTCGACTTCCACCCGGGCGAGATCACCGCGCTCCTCGGGGCGAACGGGGCCGGGAAGTCGACCCTCATCAAGGCGCTGTCCGGGGCCAACTCGCGCTACGAGGGCACGGTGAGGCTGAACGGCGAGACCGTGCACCTCTCCTCCCCCACGCAGGCCCGGCAGCTCGGCATCTCGACGGTGCATCAGAAGGTCGCCGACGGCATCGTCCCCGGGCTCAGCGTCGCTGAGAACCTCACGCTCGACGACCTCGCCGAGGCCACGCGGCATCCGCTTCGCTCGCGTGGCCGCCAGCGCGAGGACGCCCGGCGGGCCCTGGCCACGCTGGGCCTGGACTGGCCCCACTCCGTCCTGGGTCAGGATGCGGCCCTGCTGCCCATCTCGGACGCCCAGCTGCTCGTGCTGGCCAGGGCGTTGCGCACCACGCCACGGCTCCTCATCCTCGACGAGCCCACCTCCGCCCTGACGGCGGCCGAGGCGGACCGGCTGTTCGGCGTCCTGACGTCCCTGCGCGCATCCGGACTCTCGATCCTGTACGTCTCGCACCGGTTCGGCGAGATCGAGACGCTGGCCGACCGCGTCGTGGTCCTCCGCGACGGACGGGTGCAGAGCGACTCCGCGCGTCCCTTCGCGTGGCACGAGATCCTCCACGACATGCTCGGCCGGGCCACCGCGGTGCAGCACGACCGCGGGACGACCCTGCGCGGCACGGAGACGGTGGCGAGCGTCGACGGGGTCCGGCTCCTCCCCGAGTCGGCGCCGCTGTCGCTCGAGATCCGCTCGGGCGAGGTCCTGGGCGTGCTCGGGCTCATCGGCGCCGGCAAGACCGAGATCGCCGAGCTGCTCGCCGGGCTCGCCCGCCCCGCCACGGGCGGCCTCACGCTCGCCGGTCACCCGTACTCGCCGAAGCGCCCCGGCGACGCGCTCCGCGCCGGCGTGGTGCTCGTGCCCGAGGACCGTCAGCGCCAGGGCATCCTGCCGGGGTGGTCGGTGCTGCGGAACATCACCCTCCCCTTCCTCGCGGAGTCGAGCGCGGTGGGCGTGCTGCGACGTCGTGCGGAGCGCTCGCGCGCCGAACGGGTGATCGCGTCGCTCGACGTCGTCACGACGGGCCCGGAGGCGTTCATCGACGACCTCTCGGGCGGCAACCAGCAGAAGGTGGTCGTCGGACGCTGGCTCTCGGCGTCGCCCCGCGTGGCTCTCCTCGACGAGCCCTTCCGCGGCGTCGACATCGCCGCCCGCCGGGAGATCGGGGCGCGGCTCGCCACGCTCGCGGGCGACGGCGGTGCGGCCGTGGTGCTCTCCAGCGACGTCGACGAGATCCTTGAGGTGGCCGACCGGATCGTCGTGCTGGTCGGCGGCGAGATCGCCCTCGATGCCTACGCCGACGAGGTCGGCCGCGCCGAGGTGATCGGCGCGTTCCTGGGCGCCGACCACGCGGTCGAGGATCCGGGGTCGCGGCTCGCGGGGCCCAGCGCCACCGCCGACCCGCCGCCCGCAGAGCCCGATCACGGCGCCCCCTCGCCCGATCCTGCACCCGACGGCTCCCCCTCAGACCCCTTCCGCGACGACCGCGGCCCCTCCCCCGAAAGGACCGAAGCATGAGCGGCCCCACCCTGGCCCGCCCCGCAGCCTCCGCCGGCGAGCGCGTGTCCGCGTTCGTCGTGAAGTGGGGGTTCATCGCGGTCACCGTGGCGCTCATCCTCTACTTCGTGATCACGGAGCCCAACTTCCGCACCGTCGACAACGTCTTCGGCATGCTCAAGTTCATCGCGCCCACGGCCATCGCGGGGCTCGGCGTGATGCTGGCGATGACGGTGGGCGGCATCGACCTCTCCGTCGGCGCCAACGCGGGCTTCGCGGTCTCGATCGCGGCGTGGACGATGGTGATCGGCAACCAGGTCGGCGGCATCGCGGTGTCGGTCGTGCTGGTCTGCGGCCTGCTGATCGGCGCGGTCAACGCGTTCCTCGTCGTGGTCGCGCGCATCCCCGACCTGCTCGCCACCCTGACCACGATGTTCGTGATCGTCGGCCTCAAGCTCATCATCGTCGACGGCAAGTCGATCTCGTCCCAGATGACCCTCGCCGACGGCACCACCGCGCCCGGTCGGTTCACGGCGGACTTCCTCTGGCTCGATCGCGGATCGATCGGTCCGGTCCCGGTGCCCGTGATCCTCTTCTTCCTCGTGACGCTCATCCTGTGGTTCGTGCTCGAGCGCACGCGCTGGGGACGCGCGCTGTTCGCCGTGGGCACGAACGCGGAGGCGGCGAGGCTCGCCGGCGTCCGGGTGCAGTGGTACCGCACCGCCGCGTACATGGCCTGTGGTCTGCTGGCGTCGATCGCCGGTCTGCTCCTGGCGGCGCGGATCGGGCAGGGCGACGTCAGCGCGGGCAACTCCCTCCTGCTGGATGCCGTCGCCGTCGCCCTGGTCGGCGTCTCGGTGCTGGGGATCGGACGCCCGAACGCGTGGGGCACCGCCCTCGGCGCGGTGCTCATCGCCGTGATGGTGACGGGGTTCTCCATGCTCGGACTGCCGTACTACGCCCAGGACTTCGGCAAGGGCGTGGTGCTCCTCATCGCGCTGCTGTTCAGCTTCACGTTCTCGCGCCGACGCACGGTCGTCACCGCGGGATCCACGACGAGCTCCTGAGCGCTCGCGCTCGAGTGCTCACTTCTGGCGCCGCCGTCGCGCGGATGCCGCCAGAAGCGAGCACTCGCTGACGAAGCGGATCCGGCACAGGTCTTTAGGTGCACCTAAAACTGCTGTACGTTTTAGGCGTGCCTAAAGATGTCGCCGCCGTCGTCGACTCCTCCGCGCCCCACGGGCGTCCCGACGGGCTCACACCGCGCTGGTGGCACTCGATCGCCCTGTTCGGTCCCGCGTTCGTGGCGGCCATCGCGTACGTCGACCCCGGCAACGTCGCCGCCAACCTGACCAGCGGGGCGCAGTTCGGGTACCTCCTGGTGTGGGTGCTGGTGCTGGCGAACGCGTTCGCCGTGCTCATCCAGTACCAGTCCGCCAAGCTCGGGGTGGTCACCGGGCGCACCCTGCCCGAGCTCGTGGGCTCTCGCGCCCGCCCGTGGACCCGCCGCGCGTACTGGCTGCAGGCCGAGGTGGTCGCGGCCGCGACCGACGTCGCGGAGGTGATCGGCGGGGCGATCGCCCTCAACCTGCTGTTCGGTCTGCCGCTCGTCGTCGGCGGCCTGATCGTCGGGGTCGTCTCCCTCGGGCTGCTGCTCGTGCAGGCCGCGCGGCGGCAGCGCACGTTCGAGTTCGTGATCGTCGGGCTCCTCGCGGTGATCGCGATCGGCTTCCTCGCGGGCACGTTCGTGGCGCCGATCGACTGGCCCGCTGCCGCCGAGGGGCTCGTGCCGCGGTTCGACGGCACGCAGTCGGTGCTCCTCGCCGCGAGCATGCTCGGCGCGACGGTGATGCCGCACGCGATCTACCTCCACTCCGGACTCGCCCGCGACCGTCACCACGCCGAGCTCGCCCACGCGGCGGAGTCGGGGACGGTGGTCCACACCGGTGCCGCTGAGCCCGCTGCCGGGCCCGCTGCGCCGTCGGTCGCCGGCGTCGGCACCGGCGTCGGCGCTCCCGGTCCGCGGTTCGCCGCCGAGCCGTCGCGGCTGCGCACGCTGCTGCGGGCGACGAAGGGCGACGTGGTGGGGGCGCTCGTCGTGGCGGGGGCCGTGAACATCGCGATGCTGCTGCTCGCGGCGGCCGCACTGCGGGGCGTCGAGGGCACCGACTCGATCCCCGGCGCGTACCAGGCCATCCAGGCCGCCCTGGGTCCGGTGGTCGCGACGGTCTTCGCGATCGGCCTCCTCGCCTCCGGTCTCGCCTCCACCTCGGTCGGCGCGTACGCCGGGAGCGTCATCATGGCGGGGCTGCTGCGCGTGCGCGTGCCGCTCCTCGCGCGCCGCGCGGTCACGCTCATCCCGGCGCTCGTGATCCTCGCGCTCGGGGTCGACCCCACCTACGCCCTCGTCCTCAGCCAGGTGCTGCTGAGCATCGGGATCCCGTTCGCGCTCGTCCCGCTGTTCCGCCTCACCGGCGACCGCGCCCTCATGGGCGAGTTCGCGGACGGCACGGTCAAGCGCGTCGTCGCCTGGACGGTGGTCGCCCTCATCGTCGCGCTCAACCTCGTCCTCATCGTCCTCGCCCTCACCGGCGCCTGACCCGCCGCGCGCGCCGGCCCGCCGGCCCGCCCGCCTCGGCGCGGCACCGCAGGTTTCGCGCCCTCTCTGACCTTCCGCGTGCCCAGTGGGCAGGCGATTCTCCAGAAGGGCCGCGAAACCCGACGGCGGGGCGGGTCACGGCAGGATGGAGGGATGAGCGAGAGCGCGTTCGCCGTCGGGTCCATGTCCCGCTTCCACGAGATCGTGTCCGCGCGATCCGTCCTCGAGGCGCAGGACACGATGCTCGCCGAGCTCCACGCCGAGGGCTTCGCGGTGGCGGCACCGTCGTACGCGGACGGGATCTGGTCGGTGCGCTACGCCGAGATCGGCGACGACCGCAAGTCGAACTGGTCCGAGTGGGGGCTCGAGGTGTTCCCGCTCCTGTCGCTCGTCGGCGTGCGACGCCACATCGCCCGCTGCGCGGCCCCGGTCGCCGTCACGCCGACCGCGACCGGCTCGCGCCTCATCACCCACGTGGTCTGGGGCTTCCGCGGCGATGGCGGCAGCGTCCGCTACGCCGCTCGCCGCCTCCGCGACGCCGCCGAGCGCGCCTCGGACCGCCTGGGCGGCGTCCACCGCGAGCAGCTGAGCCCGTTCGACGGCGACGCCCCCGTCCACGCGAAGGCCTTCGACCGCCTCACCGGCTGGCGCCACCTCCGCTGACCTACCTCCTGCCCCTTCGTGCGTCCCGGGTCACCGCCGAAAGGTCGCCCGAGAGCGGACTCACCGCGTCCATCCCGTCACCTCCGCGCTGACGGTACGTTTCGACGCCCGCTCGCACCGTTGCACTCCCCGCGTCTCGACCGCGAGCGCACGCCTCCCGCGCTCCAGCATCCCGGCGAAGCGCCTCCGCGAGTACCCCCGGAAAGAGCGCTTTCCCGAGTCCGGCACCCGCGCGTTCTGGGTGTGCTCGGGTTAGGACGGGCGAGTGCACCCGGAAAGAGCGCTTTCCGAGTGACGACAGCCGCGGGTTCTGGGGGTGCTCGCGATGACGCGGGGCGCGGGGCGGGTGGCGCCGCAGGCGCCGACCGGGCGGCCCGGGCGGGGCTAGGCGAGGGAGCGGATGCGGGCGAGGGCGGCGCGCTGCTGCTGCTCGGAGAGCTGCGGGGTTCCGGCGGGGCGGAGGACGTAGCCGGTGCGCGGGTCGACCTGGTCGAGCGAGGCGGGGCCGAGGCGGCTCACGGTGTAGCCCGCGCGCGTCTCCATCCCGGCGACCACCCGGCGGACGATCAGCGCCACGATCGCCGCGGCGACGAGGACGACGCTCACCCAGAGGAGCTGATCGAGCATCCGCCCGCCGACCCAGCGCCAGCGCAGGGAGAAGGATCCGACGTTGAAGACCACGGTCACCACCACCGCGAGCGCGGCCAGGCCGCCCAGGATGCGCGACACGAGCGTCCAGATCGCGGACGAGGGCCGGGCGACGATCCGACGCCGGGTCGGGGTCGCGTAGGCGGCGCTCTGGCCCCACGGAGCGGACGGGGTCGCCGCCGCGGACGACCCCGCGGGCGACCCGCCGTAGCGCGCTCGCATCTCCTCGAGCACCGACCGCAGGGCGGCGATGCCGCGCGTCCCGGCGGGGAAGCCCGGCGCTCCGGCGACCGCGAAGGGCAGCACGACGGGCACGGTGCTGGTCGCGAAGCGCACCGCGAGGCCCGGCCGCCGCGCCTGGTCGTTGATCGCGAGCGACTCCTCCGTGAAGCCGAGCACGTACGGCCACGCCACGTCGAGGATCGACTGCGCGTCGCTGCCGCCGTCGTACACGTGCATGCCCGCGTCGTCGAAGGCGACCGCGTACCCGGCCGACGCCTGCGTGCGGATGACCTGGCTGAAGACGCCGGCGTCCTCGCGCACGCGCACGGCGTCGACCACCACCGCACCCGGATGCCGTGCCGCGATCGCCTGCTGGCGGACGTGCCGCTGCCAGCGGTTCGCGATCGAGGTGCCGGCGACCACCACGCCGAGGCCGGCGCCGATGAGGGCGGCCAGCCACAGGGGCACATCGCGGGAGCGGGCGAGGAGGATGATCCAGAACAGGACGCCGACCCCGGCTCCGGCGGGGATCGCGAGCAGCCAGAGGAACGCCCGTCCGAATCCCGAGGACGGCGCGCGCCCCGTCGTGGTCCGGTCCCAGCCCTGCGTTCCCTGTGCACTCACTGTCATGTACCCCTTTCAGGGACCATTATGTCGGCGGCCACGCGGGCCCGCTGGCCGGACCCGGCCCGAAGATGGGAGTTCGCCCCCGAGAGGTCGCCGGCGGCGACGGACTGCATATCGTTGAGTATCGTTCGCAGGTGTCCAGGAGGGTGTCATGAGCAGGTCGTTCACGAGCAACGGTTTCAGCGGCAGCGGCTTCGGCGGTTCGCGAGGCGGCGGCATCGAGGGCATCTGGGAGGCGATGGAGGAGTTCCGCTCCCGCTTCGAGAAGAAGGTCGGCACCAGGGTCGGTCGAGGTGACGTCCGCGCGGCCGTGCTCACCCTGCTGTCGGAGCGTCCGATGCACGGGTACCAGATCATCCAGGAGATCGAGGAGCGCAGCGGCGGCAGCTGGAAGCCCAGCGCGGGCTCCGTGTACCCGACGCTCCAGCTCCTCGCCGACGAGGGCCTGGTGAGCGCCGACGAGTCGAACGGCCGGAAGACCTACGCCCTCACCGAGGCCGGCCTCGTCGTGGCGGCGAGCTCCGCATCCGGCTCCCCGTTCGCGACCGCGGCGGAGTCCGACTCCGACTCCGACGGCGGTCGTCGCGGGCGCGGCGCCCTCCCCAAGGCGGGGTTCGAGCTGGCGCAGATCGCCGCGCAGGTGGGCCGGACCGGGACTCCCGAGCAGGTGGAGCAGGCCGTGGCCGAGCTCGAGGGCGCGCGCCGTCGGCTCTACGCGATCCTCGCCCAGGACTGACCGGGTGACAGCACCGGCACCGGCGGGGGCGGCGCCACGCCCAGATCGGGGCGACTCCGTGCCCGACGCCCGGATCTCGCGCGCCAGGTACCGGCGCATCCTCCGCTTCGCGGGCTGGAACCTCGCCGTCACGTGGTTCTTCGAGCTGCTCCTGCCCAGGATCGGGCTGACGCGCGTGGCCGAGCGCACGCGCGCGAAGCGGATGCAGCGGTTCGCGCGGCGGTTCCACGTGCTCGCCGTCGACCTGGGCGGGCTGATGATCAAGGTCGGCCAGTTCATGTCGTCGCGCCTGGACGTGCTGCCGCCCGAGATCACCAAGGAGCTCGAGGGGCTGCAGGACGAGGTGGCCCCGGTGCCGTTCGACGCCATCCGGGCCCTGGCCGAGGCGGAGCTCGGGATGCCGCTTCCCGCCGCGTTCGCGTACGTCGATCCGGTCCCGGTGGCGGCGGCATCGCTCGGCCAGGCGCACCGCGCCCGTCTCGTGCCCCGCGACGCGGCCGAGACCGGGCTGGATGCGGTGGTACTCAAGGTGCAGCGGCCCGGCATCGACACGATCGTCGAGGTCGATCTCGCCGCACTCCGCCGCGTCGGGCGGTGGCTCAGCCACGTCCGCCTCGTGTACTCCAGGGTCGACGCCCCCGCCCTCGTCGAGGAGTTCGCGCAGACGTCGCTCGAGGAGATCGACTACCTGCACGAGGCCGCCAACTCGGTGCGCTTCGCCGAGGAGTTCGCCGGCGATCCGCGGGTGGGCGTGCCCGAGGTGGTCTGGGAGCGGTCGACGCGCAAGGTCCTCACCCTGCAGGACGTGACGGCGATCAAGATCACGGATGCGGCGGGGCTGGCCGCGGCGGGCATCGATCCCGCCGAGGTGGCGCCCGTGTTCGCGGCGGTCATGTTCGACCAGCTGTTCACGAACGGGTTCTTCCACGCCGACCCGCACCCGGGCAACGTGTTCGTGACGCCGATGCCCCCGGGCTCGACGGACGCCGCGGTGCAGGCATCCGGGGAGCCCGTACCCGCGTGGCGCCTCACCTTCATCGACTTCGGGATGATGGGGACCGTCCCGCCGAACACCCGCAGCGGACTGCGCAAGATGCTCATCGCCGCCGCCTCCCGCGATGGGAAGGGGCTCGTCGCCGCGGCCCAGGACCTCGGCGTCCTGCTCGCCACCGCCGACACCCGCGAGCTCGAGCGCGCTCTCACGCAGCTCTTCGCCCGCTTCGGCGGGATGGGCTTCGCCGAGCTGCGCGAGGTCGACCCGCGCGAGTTCCGGGAGTTCGGGCTCGAGTTCGGGCACGTCGTGCGGTCGCTGCCGTTCCAGCTGCCGGAGAACTTCCTGCTCATCATCCGCGCCATGTCGCTGACCTCGGGGGTGTGCAGCGCGTTGAACCCGGCGTTCAACCTCTGGGAGTCGGTCGAGCCCTACGCCCAGCAGCTCATCCGCGAGGAGCGCGGCAACGTCGCCTCCGACATCGGACGCCAGGCGCTCGACAACCTCGCCCTCGCCTGGAGACTGCCCGCGCGCCTGGACGCGCTCGTCACCCGGGTCGAGGAGGGCTCGCTCGCGGTGACGAACCCGGCGCTCGAGCGGAGGATCGCACGCCTCGAGCGCACGATGACCCGCGCGGTGTCCGCTCTCCTCTTCGGAGCGCTGCTCGTGGCCGGCGCCGTGGTCCGCACCGAGGATGCGGTCTTCGGCACCGTGCTCATGGTCGTCTCGCTCCTGCCGCTCCTCCACTCGCTGTTCGGCGGCCGCCGCGGCGGCTGAGCCGGAGCTCGGCGCCCAGCCGGCGTCGGGCGTCGGCGCTCAGCCGGCGTCGGGCGTCGCTGTCGGGGTCCGCCGCGTCTCAGCCACGGAGGCGGGGTCTGGTACTGTGGTCGGACCACATGGTCTGACCACACGCGAGGAGGCGGGATGAGCGACCACGCCGAAGCACGCGCCTGGCAGACGGTGCTCGACCGCATCGAGGGCGACCTCCTCACGGGCGCACTCTCCCCCGGCGACCACCTCCCCTCGGAGCGCACGCTCGCCGCCGACCTCGGGGTCGGGCGCTCGTCGGTGCGCGAGGCCCTGCGCGTGCTCGAGGTGATGGGGCTCATCCGCACGCAGACCGGGTCGGGTCCGCAGTCGGGGGCGATCATCATCGCGCGCCCCTCCGGGGCCATGTCGGCGCTGCTGCGCCTGCAGGTCGCCGCCCAGGGGTTCGCCGTGGAGGACATCGTCGCGACCCGTCTGGTGCTCGAGTCGGCGGTGGCCGCTCAGCTGGCCACGCGCATCCGCGCCGCTGCCGTCAGCGGGTCGGCAGCCGGTGCCGCTCCCGCGCCGGATCTCGTCGAGGTGCACGAGCTGCTCGCCGCCATGGACGAGCCCGACATCGCCGACGCCCCAGCCGAGTTCCTCCCCCTCGACCAGGCGTTCCACCTCGCGCTCGCCGCCGCCTCGGGCAACCAGGTGATCGCGGCCACCATGGCCGGGCTCCGCGCCTCCATCGAGGCCTACGTGCTGGAGGGCGCGAGCCACCTCCCCGACTGGACCACGACGTCCCGTCGCCTCCGCGCCGAGCACCGCGCCGTGGTCGAGTCGATCACCGCCGGAGACCCCGCCTCGGCGGAGAGGCGGATGCGCGACCACATCGAGACCTACCACTCCGAGACCAGCCGGGCGCGGGCGGCCCACACCGCCAGCGCCGGCGGCTGACTCCCGTCCGTCCCCGAAAGGAAGCACCCATGGTCCAGCGCCGCATCCCCAAGGTGCGCGATCTCGCGCCGCTGATGCAGTTCAAGAAGCCGCAGCTGAACGCGAAGAAGCGCCGCCTCGACTCCGCGCTCACGGTCTACGACCTGCAGAGGATCGCCCGCCGCCGCACCCCGAAGGCGGCGTTCGACTACACGGAGGGCGCCGCCGAGGCCGAGCTCTCGCTGGCCCGCGCGCGCCAGGCGTTCGAGGACATCCAGTTCACCCCCTCGATCCTCCGCGACGTCTCGACGGTGACCACCGGATGGGACGTGCTGGGCGCACCCGTCTCCCTCCCGTTCGGCATCGCCCCCACGGGGTTCACGCGCATGATGCAGACCGAGGGCGAGATCGCCGGCGCCGGCGCCGCGGGTGCGGCCGGCATCCCGTTCTCGCTGTCCACGATGGGGACCACCGCCATCGAGGACGTCAAGGCGGCGAACCCGAACGGCCGCAACTGGTTCCAGCTCTACATGTGGAAGGATCGCGACCGCTCGATGGCCCTGGTCGAGCGTGCGGCCAAGGCGGGCTTCGACACCCTCCTCGTCACCGTCGATGTGCCCGTCGCCGGTGCCCGGCTGCGCGACAAGCGGAACGGCTTCTCCATCCCGCCGCAGCTGTCGGTCGGCACGGTCGTCAACGCGATCCCGCGACCCGAGTGGTGGATCAACTTCCTCACCACCGAGCCGCTCTCCTTCGCCTCGCTCGACCGCTGGTCCGGCACCGTGGGCGAGCTGCTCGACTCGATGTTCGACCCGACGGTCACCTTCGAGGACCTCGAGTGGATCCGCGACCAGTGGCCGGGCAAGGTCGTCGTCAAGGGCGTGCAGAGCATGGACGACGCGCGGCGCCTGGCCGAGGTCGGCGTCGACGGCATCACGCTCTCCAACCACGGCGGCCGTCAGCTCGACCGAGCCCCGATCCCGTTCCACCTGCTGCCCGACGTGGCCCGCGAGTACGGGAAGGACATGGAGATCCACCTCGACACCGGAATCATGTCGGGTGCCGACATCGTCGCCTCGGTCGCACTGGGCGCCCGCTTCACCCTGGTCGGCCGCGCGTACCTCTACGGCCTCATGGCGGGCGGCCGCGAGGGCGTCGACCGGATGATCGCCATCCTCGGCGAGCAGATCACCCGCACCATGCGCCTGCTGGGCGTGAACGCCCTCGAGGAGCTGAACCCGGGCCACGTCACCCAGCTCGAGCGCCTCATCCCCCGCGCCGTCGCCCCCGCGGCGGCGCAGGCCGCGGAGGCCGCCCCCGCCGCGCGCAAGGCCGCCCGCTCGGCGGCGCCTTCGGCGCCCAAGCCCGCGGCGAAGGCGCCGGCGAAGCCCGTCTCGAAGGACGAGGCCGCCACCCCCGCCACCCTCGACGCGTAGCACCCATCCCACGTGGTTTCGCGGCCTGTTTGGCGTTTCGCGGGGTCAGTGACCTAGCGAGACGCCAAACGGGCCGCGAAACCAGGACTACGGCGGGCGTGCGCGGGTGCGCGGGCGGGGTCAGGCGCGGGAGAGGGCGATCTGCAGGAGGGCCTCGGTGAGCTCGAGGTGCCAGCGCGCCTGGCGCAGGTCGGCGCCCCAGGCGTAGATGCCGTGGTCGGCGACGATGAGCGCCGGCACCTCCGCCACGGACGCCGTCGGACGGACGTACTGGCGCTCGAACGCGTCGCCCAGGACCCGCATGTCCTGTCCGTTGGGCACGACGGGGATGACGACCCGCTCGCCGTGCGCGCGGTGGCCGAGGCCCTTCAGCATCTCGAGGTCGTGCAGCACCACCCCGCCGGGCCACTGGTGTCCGGCACGCACCGCGGCGAGCGCGTGCACGTGGATGGCGGCGCCCGCACCGGTGACCGCGGCGATGCGCGCGTGGAGTCCCGCCTCGGCGGAGGGACGCTGCTCCGAGCCGCCTTCGCCGACCACACCCTCCCCCGCGTCGTCGACGATGACGATGTCGGATGCGGTGAGCTCACCCTTGTCGAGACCCGACGCCGTCACGGCCAGCCGCAGCGGATCGCGGCCGAGGGTCACCGACAGGTTGCCCGCGGTGCCCGGCATCCATCCCCGGGCGGCGAAGCGAGCCGACTCCGCGGCGAGCGCGGTGCCGACCGAGTCGAGGACGGACGGCGAGAACGGGAGCGTCACGGAGCGACCACCTCGACGTCGTCGAACGACGCGACGACGGAGGCGGTGCCGAAGTCGGCCTCGAAGAAGGGCTCGCCCTCGCGGGAGAACGCGACGACCTGCCAGCCGGCCTCCTGCGCGGCCGAGACCTCGCCGGGGTTGTCGGTGAAGAACACGAGGTCGCCGGCGTCGACGCCGAGCGCCGACGCGATCGTCTCGTACGACGCGGCCTCCTTCTTCGGCCCCGCCTTCACCGTGTCGAAGAAGTCGGTGACGAGCGGGGTGAGGTCGCCCGACGGCGAGTGCTTGAACCACGGCACCTGCGAGGCGACCGAGCCCGACGAGAACACGGCGAGCCCGACGCCGGCGTCGTGCCAGCGGCGCAGACGCGGGACGACGTCGTCGAAGAAGTGCGACGTGACCTCTCCGCGGTCGAAGCCCTCGGCCCAGATCTGCCCCTGGATGGTCTTGAGCGGCGTGGCCTTGACGTCGCGCTCCATCCACTCGTGCAGCACCGCGACGATCTCGTCGGTCGAGGCGTCGGAGGCGAGGTGGGCGTCCGCGATCACCTGGCGGCGCGCCTCGGCGATGGCCGGGTCGTCGGCGTGGCCGTCGATCCAGGCGGCCAGGCGCGGGCGGGCGTAGTCGTAGAGGTCGCCGAGGATGAAGCCGGCGGCGCTCGTGGTGCCCTCGAGGTCGACCACGAGGACCTTGGCGTGGACCAGCAGGGGGTCGGGGGTGTCGTTCACGGGTTCCTCCGGAGGGATCGCGGGGCGGTGGTCAGGCGGATGCGGCGCCGTCGCCGACAGCGCCGCCGGGCGCCGCAGGCGACGGCACGGACAGCGGGGAAGAGGGGTCGACGGGACGGAGCGACTCGGCCGAGGCAAGGCCCCGGCCGGTGACGATGTGCGCCGCCGCCGCATCGAGGACGGCCGCCGAGGCCGCCGCGCGCGGACCTTCGGGGAGCACGCCGTCGAGGTCGGACGCGTGCGAGAAGCCGGCGATCCGCCGCACCATCTCGATGCCCGCGAAGCGCCAGGCGTCGTCGAGGATGGCGTCGACGCGCGCGGGGTCGAGTCCGGCTGAGGCAGTGAACGCGGCCAGGCTCGCCGGGATCGCCTCCCAGCGGCGCAGGGCCAGCGCGTCGTCGCCCGCGGCGAAGGCGGCGGCGACCGCCACCTCGACCCCGGCCCAGAACAGGCCGAGGTCCATGCCGATCGGACCGACGAACGCGAACTCGGGGTCGAACACCTTCACGACCTGGCCGCCGTCGCGGAACCCGACCATCACCGATCCGGTGTGGAGGTCGCCGTGGATGAGCGCCTCCGACGCGGTCTCGAACCGCCCTCGGACGCCTTCCACCGCGTCGGCGACGGCGGTCGAGGCGCGCAGCGCGCGCACGCGCTCGTCGAGGGCCGGCTCCCAGCGGTTGGTCTCGTGCTCGCGCAGGGGGTAGCCGAGCAAGAAGTCGCGCGTGATCTGCATGAGACCCTCGTCGCCCGTCTGCGCGGACAGCTCGGCGAACGCCTCCTCGCCCAGCGCCTCCCGCGTGGTGGCGGCGGCGAGCGCGCCGACGAACCCGCCCACCACCGCGCCGACATCGGCGTGGTCGAGGGCGCGGCCGTCGGGCTCGTGCTCGGCCGCGAGCGCATCGCGCAGCACGGCGAGGTCGCTGAGGTCCTCCATCAGCAGCACGTGCAGCTCGTCGTCGAACCCGACGATCTCCGGGATCGAGTCGGGCACCCGCTCCGCGAGCAGCGCGTACGTCGCGGCCTCGGCGGCGATCCGCGAGGGATCGATCGGCCACTCCGGCCCGATCGACTGCACGAACGGCGGCGCCTGCTTGAGCGCGATGCTGCCGAGGGGTCCCCGCGCGAGGAAGACGCGGTTCATGTTGCCCGCCGTCACGTCGACGACCTCGACCTGGCCGGGCTCGTCGGCCACGCGCGAGAGGCCGCCCGTCCGGACGAGGTACTCCACCACGTCGTCGCGGTCGTCGAGGAGGGGGTAGTCGGCGCTCATGCCTGCTGCTTCCTGTGGTAGTCGGCCACCCGGTCGGCGGGGAAGGCCCCGCGGTCGGTCACGATCCTCGTGACGAACCGCGCGGGGGTGACGTCGAAGGCGGGATACCACCCGCGGGTGACGAGGTCGGATGCGGTGCGCACGCCGCCCACGGCGAGCACCTCGTCGCCGTCCCGCTCCTCGACGACGATGTCGTCGGCGGTGGGTGCACCGGCATCCGGGGCCTGCACGAGGGCGTAGAACGGGACCCCGAAGGCGGAGGCGGCGACCGCGAGACCGAGCGTCCCGACCTTGTTCACGACGCTCCCGTCGAGGCTGACGCGGTCGGCGGCGGTCACGAGCGCGTCGATCGGCCCCAGGCCGGATCCCGGCGCCATGGCCGCGGCGCCCATCCCGTCCGTGATGAGGGTGACGGGCTGCCCCATCTCGGCGAGCGTGTGCGAGGTGAGCCGGGCGCCCTGCAGGTAGGGCCGCGTCTCGGTGGCGACCCACTCGAACGACTTCCCGACGGCCTCGGCAGCACGCACGGTCTCGACGAGGTAGGTGTCCATCCAGCAGTGCGTGAGGATGCGTGCACCGTCGTCGAGCAGCGCGACCGTCGCGTCGCCGAGCAGCCGGCTGCGGCGGCGGTAGAGGTCGGAGCCGTCGCGTGCCGCCTCGACCGCGGCCTCCACGAGCTGCGGGGTGGACGCGGCCTCGTCGATCGCGGCGAGGACGTGCTCGACGGCCTCGCGCGGATGCCCGTTGGTCGGCCGCGCGGTGGCGACCACCTCGGCGGCCCGCCGCATCCGCCGGCCCGCCGCGTCGAGGTCGAGGTCGGCGACCTGCAGCGCGGTGAGCTCCATCGCGGCGTAGGCCGCGTACAGCGGCCCCGAGCTCTGCGTGACCATGCCCGCGATGGCGGCGGCCACCTCCTCCGCGTCGACCGCGGCGACCCACTCGACCGAACGCGGGAAGACCCGGCGGTCGAGGATCAGCACCGCGCCGTCGACCACTCTCACGGAGTCGTCGAGGAGGGGTGCTCGTCGGGCGGAGGCCGGGGTCTGGAGGCGGTGTGTCATGGTCATGCGGGTCTCGTCTCCAGGCTACCGGGTGCACCCTCGCCTCCTCCCCCGTGTGACTCCCCGCGACATCGGGACGTGCGCGACGGCTCTGCGGCCGGGCAGCCGTAGAGTGGGCGGGCGAGCACTCGTGGGGGGAGCGGATGATCGACGAGAGCAGGCAGGATCCGGGAGCGGGCGGCGGCACGCCTCCGCCGACCGAGGCGCCGCGGGCGGACGGCGAGGCGCCGCCCGCCCGCCGCACGGCGACGGGCAGCTACACCGCGACGGGCAGCTACACGGGCACCGGCGGCGTGGTCCCGGCGGGATGGTACGTCGACCCGGAGGCGCCGGATCCCGCGACCGATCGACAGCGCTGGTGGGACGGCTCGAGGTGGACGTCGCACGTCCGATCGTCGGCGGCGCCCCCTGGGCCCGCCGGCCCGGGCGCCGGCCCCGGGGAGGTGTCCCTGCCGAGTGTTCCCGCGGGCACGCCGGTCTACACCCCGTACATCTGGATCGTGACCCTCCTCCCCCTGCTGTCGTTGGCGCTCAGGCCCTGGGTTCCGGGCGGGCCCTACTCGACCGTCCCGCTGCCCGCCGAGACCGGCCTGAGGCTCGTGCTGCCCGCCGATCCCCTCGGTCTCACCGCGGCGGTCTCGGGGACCGTGGCCTGGCTCGCAGGCATCGTGCTGGCCTGGCTCGACCACCGCGTGCTCCTGTCCCGCGGGTTCGTTCGTCCGTTCGGATGGGGGTGGGCGATCATCCCGGCCCCCGTCTACGCGATCGGGCGCTCGGTCGTCGCACGCCGGCCCTCCGGTCGCGGGATCGCCCCGATGTGGGTGAGCATCGGGATCCTCGTGGTGGGTTCGATCGTGTCGACCGTGCTCTCCCAGATCCGGTGACGGCGCCGGGTCGGTAGTCTCGTGTCGGCGCGGGTGCGCTGCACGAGGACACGAGGGGGATCCGGATGAGCGACAGCGGCTACGGCGCGCAGAACGACGGGGCACAGGGCAGCGGGGCGACGCCTCCCGCGGGGTGGTACCCCGACCCGGCGGGGTCTGGCATGCAGCGCTGGTGGGACGGCGCGCGGTGGACCGACAACCGGCAGTGGCCGAGCGCCCCGGCGTTCCAGGGCGGCGCCGGCCTCGACCCGAACGCGAAGATCGCTCCCGGCACGCCCGTCTACACGCCGTGGATCTGGCTGATCGTCCTGCTCCCGCTGCTGTCGTACGCCCTCCTGCCGTGGGTGTTCCGGGAGACGATGGGGCAGATGGAGAGCATCATGACCTCCACGCAGTACGGCACCACGACCCGGTTCGGGATGTCGACACTCGGCCCGGCGAACGTGGTCTCGCAGCTGCTCGGCTGGGTGATCTGGGGCCTCACGGTGCTGTTCGCCTGGCTCGACTACCGCATGCTGAGGATGCGGGGCTTCGTCCGCCCGTTCCACTGGGCGTTCGCCTTCATCCCGGCGCCGGTCTACGCCATCGGGCGCTCCGTGGTGGCCCGCCGCCGCTCCGGCAGGGGCATCGCACCGATGTGGGTCGCCATCGGGATGCTCGCGCTCGGCCTCATCGTCACGATCGTGTTCGTCGTCGCGACCGTGATCGCGGTCCCCCTGCCCAGCACCTACCGCTGACCCGGGACGGCGCTCACGCGAAGGCGGAGACGCCGGTGAGCGCGCGCCCGAGGATGAGGGTGTGGATCTCGTCCGTGCCCTCGTAGGTGCGCACCGCCTCGAGGTTGGCCATGTGCCGCATCACGGGGAACTCGTTCGTCACGCCGTCGCCCCCCAGGATGCTGCGGGTAGTGCGGGCGATCTCGATCGCCTCGCGGACGTTGTTGAGCTTCCCGACGCTGATCTGCGTCGGGGACAGCGTGCCCGCATCCTTCGAGCGGCCGATCGCGAGCGCGAGGAGCATGCCCTTCTCGTACTCCAGGAGCATGGTCGCGAGCTTCTCCTGGGTCAGCTGGAACGCTCCGATCGACTTGCCGAACACCGTGCGAGCACGTGCACGCTCGAGCGCGATCTCGAGGCAGCTGCGCGCGGCTCCCATCGCGCCCCAGATGATCCCGTAGCGGGCCTCGTTGAGGCAGGAGAACGGCCCGCGCAGGGTGGTGGCCCCGGGCAGGCGCGCCGAGTCGGGCACGCGGACGCCGTCGAGCGCGATGTCGCACTGGATGGAGGCGCGCATGGCGAGCTTGCCGTCGATGGGCGTCGCGGTGAACCCGGCGGTGTCGGTGGGGACGAGGAAGCCGCCGATCCCGTCCTCCGTGCGGGCCCAGACGACGGCGACGTCGGCGACGCTGGCGAGCCCGATCCAGCGCTTCGCGCCGTCGATGACCCACTCGTCGCCCTCACGACGGGCCGTCGTCGTCATCGCACCGGGGTCGCTGCCGCCGTCGGGCTCGGTGAGGGCGAAGCAGCCCACCGTCTCGCCGGCGGCCATGCCCGGCAGCCACCTGTCCTTCTGCTCCTCGGAACCGAACTTCGCGATGGCGCTCATCGCCAGGGATCCCTGCACCGAGACGAAGGTGCGCCATCCGCTGTCGACGGCCTCGAACTCGGCGCAGACGGCGCCATAGCTCACCGCGCTCGCCCCCGCGCATCCGTAGCCGCGGATGTGCATGCCGAGGAACCCGGCGGCGCCGAGCTCGGGGATCAGCTCGGCCCGGAACCGCTTGGCCTCGAAGTCCTCCTCGATCGTGGGCGCGATGCGGGTGCGGGCGAACTCGCGGGCGCGGTCCTGCCACCCGCGCTCCTCCTCGGACAGCAGGGCGTCGAAGTCGAACACGTCTCGGAGGGCGTCGCGCCCGGTCTCGTGGGTCATGTGAGGTCTCTCCAGGTGGTGGCAGAACGGTCGGGAAGGGTCGGCGGCGGCGAGACGTACTCGACGGGGGTGGCGCTGAAGCGGATGGGGTTGGCGACGCTGCGGCTCCCCGCCAGCTCCACGACGGGGTCGAGGCCCAGCCTCTCGGCCAGGGCGAAGGCGTCGGGCACCGAGTTGATGGGGCCGGCGGGCACGCCACGCGCGCCGAGGCGCTCCGTCCACTCGTCCGCCGTCCGCGCCGCGAAGGCGGGGGCGAGCCGCGCGTTCAGCTCGGCGCGGTGGGCCACCCGGGCGGAGTTGGTCGCGAAGCGCTCGTCCCCGGCGAGCTGCGGGAGGCCCAGGTCGGCGGCGAGCTGCGCGAACTGCGCGTCGGTCCCGACCGCGATCGCGATGTCGCGGTCGGCGGCCGAGTAGGTCTCGTACGGCGCGATGCTCGGGTGCTGGTTCCCGAGGGCCTGGGGCACCCGGCCCGCCTCGAGGTGGGCGCCGGCCTGGTTCGTGAGGGAGGACAGCAGGCTCGACAGCAGATCGACCTCGATCCGCTGGCCGCGCCCCGTGGTCTCGCGCACGTGCAGCGCGGCCAGGATGCCGGACAGCGCGTGGAGTCCGGTCACCACGTCGACGAGCGCGACGCCGACCTTGGTCGGATGCTGCGCATCCGCACCGGTGATGCTCATGAGCCCGCCCATCGCCTGGACGAGCAGGTCGAAGCCGGGGAGCTCCGCGCCCGGACCGGAGCCGAAGCCGCTGATCGAGCAGTAGACGGCGCGGGGGTTGAGGGTCTCGACGTCGGCGGGCCCTAGCCCGTGCCGGTCCATCGTGCCCGGACGGAAGTTCTCGATCACGACGTCGGCGTGCGCGACGAGGTCGGTCACCACGGCCCGGTCCGCCGGGTCGGCGAGATCGACCGCGATGCTCCGCTTGTTGCGGTTGACCGAGCCGAAGTACGTCGAGAGGCCGGTGGGGCCGACGGGCGGCGTCCAGGCGCGGGTCTCATCGCCGACGCCGAGCCTCTCCACCTTGACCACCTCGGCTCCCATGTCGGCGAGCATCATCGTGGCGTACGGTCCGGCGAGCACCCGGGTGAAGTCGGCGACGACGAGGCCCGCCAGCGGACCGCTCACGACCCGCCCCGCAGGTAGACCGTGGTGGTGTGCGTGAAGAAGTCCTGGGCCGCCTCGCCCTGCTCCTTCGGGCCCAGCCCGCTGCCCTTGGCGCCGCCGAACGGCACGTGCGGATCGGCGCCGGCCGACTCCGAGTTGACGTGCAGGATGCCGGTGTCGATGGCCTCGATCGCCTCGAGGGCGGTGCCGAGGTCACGGGTGAACACGGCGGCGGTCAGGCCGAACTCGCCCCGGTTCGCCTCGGCGAACGCCTCCGCCGCTCCGCTCACGCGCTTCACGCCGACGATGGGACCGAACAGCTCGTCGTCCCAGACCGCCGCGTCGGTGCCGGTGCAGTCCAGCACGGTCGGGGCGACGAAGTGCCCGTCGCCCGCCGCGCCGAGTGCGGGCTCGCGGGAGGTGAGCCGGGTGACCCCGGATGCGCTCGCCGCGGCGACGGCACCGAGCATCGACTCGCGCGCGCGGCCCGAGATGACCGGGCCGACCTGGGTCGCGGGATCGAGCGGATCCCCGACGACCAGGGCGTCCGCGCGCGCGACCAGACGAGCGAGGAACTCGTCGGCGACCGACTCGTCCACGATGATCCGCGAGGTCGCGGTGCACTTCTGCCCGCTGGAGTTGAAGGCGCCCGCGGCGACCTGGTCCACCGCGAGGTCGAGGTCGACGTCGGCCAGCACCACGGCGGCGTTCTTGCCCCCGAGCTCCGCCTGCACCGGCACGCCGCGCGCAGCCGCGGCGGAGGCGATGCTCCGGCCGACCGCGGTCGATCCCGTGAACGTGATGCCGTCGATCCCCGGATGCGCGACCATCGCCCTCCCGAGGTCGGGACCGCCGATCAGCAGGTTGAGGACCCCGTCGGGCAGGCCCGCCTCGACGAGCGCCTCCGCCAGCCGCAGCGCGAGGAGCGGCACCGGATCCGCGGGCTTCCACACCACGGTGTTGCCGTGGGCGAGCGCGGGCGCGATCTTCCAGGCGGGGATGGCGATCGGGAAGTTGAACGGCGTGATCGCCGCGATGACGCCGAGCGGTCGCCGCGTCACGAGGATCCGCTCGCCCGGGCGCGGCGAGTGATGCACGGTGCCGGCCACGCGGTCGCCGACGCCGGAGACGTAGTCGAGGATCTGCGCCGCGCGACGGACCTCGCCGATGCCCTCCGCGAGGGTCTTCCCCTCCTCCTCGGCCAGTTCGGCGCCGAGCCCGTCCGCGCGTGCGGACAGCAGGCGGCCGGCCTCGCGCAGGAACGCGCCGCGACTCGCCGCGGGCGTCCTCGCCCAGCCCGACGCCGCCTGACGCGCCGCCTCGACCGCCGCGTCCAGTTCGTCATCGCCCGCCGCGCGCCCGGCGGCGACGAGCCGATCGGGGTGCGCGGGGCTCCAGCTCTCCACCGGCTCGCCTGAGCCGTCGGTCCAGCGGCCGCCGATGCGGTGGTGGAGGTCGACCGTCGCGGTCATCGATCCTCGTCCTTCCTGGTTCTCGTCCCTCGCGGGCCCATCCTGTCGCCGTGCCGTGCCGTCACGCTGACGCGACAGCGCACGCTCAGTAGCGGCGCAGCATCCGGATGTGGCGCTGCTGCATGAAGGCGGTGAGCCCCTCCGGTCCGAGCTCGCGCCCGAAGCCCGACATCTTCCATCCGCCGAACGGCGCCTGCAGCTCGGTGATGTCGTTGATGTTGACCCCGACGCCGCCCACCTCGAGCCGCTCCGCCAGGCCCCAGGCGCGATCGAGGTCGCCACCGAAGACGTAGGCGGCCAGCCCCGCCGCGTTGTCGTTGGCCAGGTCGGCCAGCCCGTCGACGTCGAGGTCGGCGGCGTAGCGGTGCACGGCGACGACCGGGCCGAAGGTCTCCTCGGTCATGGCGAGCGCGTCCAGCGGCACGCGGTCGACGACGGCGGGCGCGAAGTAGTGGCCTCGCGCGAGGTCGCCGTCGCGGAGACGGTGACCTCCCGTGGTGACCACCGCGCCGCGATCCACCGCATCCGCGATGTGGCGTTCGGCCTTGCCGAGCACCGCCTCCGTCGTGGCCGGGCCGCCGGTGGTCGCGGGGTCGAGGCCGTGACCGATCCGGATGCGCTCCGCCTCCGCCGACACCGCCGCCACGAACTCGTCGGCGATCGGGTCGGCGACGAGGATGCGGTTCACGGCGATGCAGATCTGCCCGGCGTTGGAGAAGGACCGACGGGCGGCCGCAGCGGCCGCGGCGGGCACGTCGGCGTCGTCGAGCACGATGAACGGGCTCTGACCGCCGAGCTCCAGCGAGAGCCGCTTCATGGTGCCCGCGGCGGAGCGCATGATCGCCTGCCCGGTCGCGGTCGACGCGGTCGCGGTGACCATCGCGATCCGCGGGTGCGACGAGATCCGCTCCCCCGCCTCGAGTCCGCCGGGCAGGTCGGACAGCAGGCCCGCCGGGAGCCCGGCGTCGTGGAAGCACTCCACGACGACGCCGATCGCCAGCGGCGACTCGAGCGGCGGCTTCACGATGATCGCGTCGCCGGCGGCGAGCGCCGGACCCACCTTCCAGGCGTAGAGGTCGACCGGGTAGTTCCACGGCACGACCGCGCCGACGACGCCGACGGGCGCCCACTGCACGATCGAGCGGATGTCGCGTCGCTGCGTCGGGCGCAGCGCGCCGGGCACCCGCTTGCCCTCCTCGGCGTAGTAGTGGAAGACCTCGATCGCGAACCCGATCTCCTTGCGGCTGTCGGGGAGCGGCTTGCCCTGCTCGAGCGTGAGCAGTCGCGCGATCTCCTCGATCCGCGCCTCGATGCGATCGGCCGCGGCGTGGAGGATCGCCGCGCGCTCCCCGGCCGGGGTGTCGGCCCAGAGACGCTGCGCCGCGAGCGCGGCGTCGACCGCACGGTCGACGTCGGCGGCTCCTGCGGCCGCGGTGCTGCCGACGATCTCGCCGGTGCCGGGGTCGGTGACGTCGAGCCGCTCGCCGGAGAGGGCGTCCGTCCATCCGCCGGCGAGGTAGAGGCCGCGGCTGGTCATCGCACCACCGGAGCCGAGAAGTCGCGGTCGCGGAGTCGTCGCCACAGCTCCTCGTAGTTGCGGTCGTTCTGCTGGTGGGCGAGCTTCGTCCGGTTCGAGTTGGTGTTCACCATGATCATCGGCTCGTAGCCGCGCGACACCAGCTCGGCCGCCGTCGACGCGTTGATCGCGTGCGACACGGCCACGGCGATGGACGTCGACGTGGGGCCGACCGGGAACTCCAGGCCGTCGATGAACTGCGACGCGTCCTCCAGCGGGATGCCCGTGTCGATCGTCACGTCGGCGATCTCGTAGAGGCGCTTGCCCGACGAGTGACGGCTCGCGACCTGGGACGAGTGCGGCACGCTCGTGACGCCGATCACCTTGAGCCCGCGCTCCTTGAACTCCACAGCCATGTCGAGGATGACGGCGTTGATCCCGGAGTGGCTGAACAGGATGAGGGAGTCGCCCTCCTTGATCTGGTGCGACCGCAGGATCGCCTTGCCGTAGCCCTCCTGGGTGTGCATGAAGCGGTACTGGGCGGTGCCCTGGTCGCCCAGCACGTGGTGCATGAGCGCGATCGACGACTCCACGATCGGTCGGAAGCCGGTCACGCCGCCGGTGCGGGGGAACGACTCGAGCGCCGCGAACCCGCCGTGGCCCGTGCCGAACGTGAAGACGAGGCCGTCACCCTGGATGCTGTCGGCGCAGATGCGCGCGGCCTCCTCGATCCGGTCGGCCTGGGTGTCGCGGACGGCGCCGATCTTGGCGATCACGTCGTCGAAGTAGTCCTGTGCGATGGTCATGGTGGTCCTTTCGGGAGGAAGGTCAGGCGGCGATCGGCGCGTGGGCGGAGAGCGCGCCGAAGCCGGTCTCGAGGAGCGCGCGCTCGGCGGCGACGCGCTCGTCGTGCGGCATCTTGTCGTTGGTGAGGCCCGAGACGCTGGCCAGGCACAGCGACGCGGCGGACACCCCGAGAGCACGGGCGGCCACGAAGATGGCGCTGGTCTCCATGTCGGTCGCGATGACGCCCGCGCGGGCGAGGGAGGCGTAGCGGTCCTGGACCGGCTCGGTGCCGGATCCGGTCTCGAACATCTCGGTGTAGAAGCCGTCGAAGGTGGCGAACAGCCCCGAGCGGTGCGGGACGCCGGAGGCGGAGACGGCCGCCTCGACGTCGACGGTGAGCGGCAGGTCGGGTACCGCCGGGAACGCGAGCGGGAGGTACGACGCCGACGTCGACTCGTTGCGGACGGCGCCGTGGGCCACGACGAACTCGCCGAGCTCCGTGTCGCCCACGGTCATCGCAGTACCCAGACGGAGGAAGCGCTTCACGCCGAGCATCGCGAGCTCGTGCAGCACGACCGCGGCGATGGGGGCTCCCATGCCGAAGGCCGACACGGTGATGCGGTGGCCGGCGTGGGTGCCGGTGGCGGTGGTGAGCCCGCGGTCCTCGTTGAGGATCGTGGCGTCCTCGAGCATGTCGGCCGCGAGCAGCACACGCCCCCGGTCGCCGACGAGGACCGCCGACTCGCCGACCTCGTCGGCGCCGCAGCGCAGGTACCAGGCGTTAGCGCTCGGCATGGGTGACTCCTTCGTTCTGTGGTGCACCGTCGTGCGGTGCGGGTTCGTGGGGGCGCGTCGTGGCGCGTGAGAGGAGGAGGTCGCGGGCGGCGGCCGACGCTCGCGCGACCAGCTCGTCGAGCGTCTCGTCGGTGAGCGCGGAGTCGCTCGGCAGCCGGGCGAGGTCGGCGGCGGCGGTGCCGATGAAGGTGTCGCCCGCCCCCGTGGTGTCGGCGGCGCTCACCCGTTCCACGGTGAGGGAACCGGATCGGCCCTCCCCGGCGACCTCCCATCGCACGCCCTCCGCACCCAGGGTCTCCAGCAGCACCGTGCCGGGACGCACGGACGACGACAGCGGGCCCTGCGCCTCGAGGAACGGGCGCTCACCCCGGGCGAAGCTGACCGCGTCCGCTCGGGCGAGCAGGCGCCGCACGAGCGCGCCGTCGTAGGCATCGGCGTCGTGCTTGACCGCCCAGACGAGCCGGACGTCCGGCGGCAGCTCGTCGAGGACGTGCTCGGTGAGGGAGCGGGGCGCGACGGTGAGGAGCACGGTGCCTGCGGCGCGCAGCACGGCGACCTGCCCGTCGTCGAGCCTCTCGGGATGGCACGTGCCCGGATCGAAGAAGCAGATCGTGCCGCCCGACTCGATCTCGAGCATGGTGGCGCTCGGACTGCGCTCGCCGTGCACGGCGAGCCCCGCATCCGAGGCGCCGGTCTCGAGGAGAGCGGAGCGCCAGAGCCCGCCGTTCCGGTCGTGGCCGATCCAGGACACGGCCATCACCTCGGCGCCGTTCGCCGCGGCCGCGGCCACCAGGTGGGCGATGCCGCCGATCGACGGGGTGTCGGAGCGCAGCGGCCGCCGGAGGATGCTCGTGGCGTCGACACCCCGGAAGTGGGTCGTCGACGTCGCGGAGTCGAGGCTGGCGTAGCCGACGACCGCGAGGGCGGAGGACGTGGTGGGGCTCACAGCGAGGCGATCGCTTCCTCGAGCGTGGGGACCGCGCCGAAGTAGCGCTCGATGTCCTCCAGGCTCGCCGCCCCGAGGTGCGGTCGGTTCGAGTTCGTGGTCTCCGCGGGCACCCACACCTCGAAGCCCCCGGCGAACGCATCCTGGGCGGTGGCGCGGATGCACACGTTCGTCTTGACGCCGACGATGATCAGCCGGCGGATGCCCTGCTCGCGCAGGAGCAGGTCGAGGTCGGTGGCGTAGAAGGCCGAGTAGCGGCGCTTGAACACCTCGACCTCACGGCCCGAGGCGACGGGCTCGAACCCGGGTACGTAGGCCGCATCGCTCGCGCCGGCCTCGTGATGACGGGGCAGCTTCGCGAACTCGAAGTCCTCGAGGCCCGGGTGGTGGCGCTCGACGGCGTGCACGACCAGCGTTCCGCGGCTCCGTGCCTCCTCGAGCAGCGTCCGGATGGGGTCCAGCACCTCGGGGGCGGCGGGGTAGAAGTTCGCCTCGGCCGGGTCGAAGAACGACGCGATGAGGTCCACGAGCACGAGGGCGGTGGGGACGCGCGGCTCGGATCCCGGGTCGGCGGTGACGGATTCGTCGGACATGGTGCTCAGGCGATCTTTCGTGAGGAGCGGGCGTACTGACGGATGCCCGTGATGGCCAGGACGACCACGACGGCGACGTACGGGAGGGTGGAGACGATGTCGGCGGAGAAGCCGCCGGAGGTCTGGATGCGGATCTGCAGGGCGTCGAAGAACCCGAACAGGAGACAGGCCAGGGCGGTGGGCAGCGGACGCGAGCGGCCGAAGTAGAACGCGGCGAGCGCGACGTAGCCGCGTCCGGCGGTCATGTTCTCGTTGAACAGCCCGACCGTCCCGAGGCTGAGCGCCACGCCGCCGAGCGCCGCGAGGGCGCCGGCGATGATGCCCGCGCCGTCCCGGATGCCCGCGGTCCGGAGCCCCAGCGACGCGCTGGCGGGCTCGGACGCGCCGGTCGCCCGCAGGCGGAGCCCCCAGCGGGTGTGCGCGAACAGCCAGACGAGCACGGGCACCGCGAGGATCGCGAGCCAGAACAAGGGGTCCTTGCCCGAGACGATGGCCCCGAGCACGGGGACGTCGGCGACGCCGGGGATGACGAGGGAGGGCAGCCGCTCGAGCCCCTCCGGCTGCAGCGTGCCGGAGACCCCGAACACCGAACGGAGGAGGTATCCGATCACACCGAAGGTCACGATGTTGAACCCGAGACCGACGATGATCTCGTTCCCGTGCAGGCGGGTGATCAGCAGGCTCATGATGCCGCCCGTGATGGCGCCCGCGACCACGCCGGCGATCGTGCCGACGATCCAGCTGCCGGTCCAGCCGCTCAGCAGCGCCCCGATGAAGGCGCCGGTGATCATGTGCGCCTCGAGGCCGATGTTCACCACGCCGGCCTGACGGTGGATGGCGCCGCCGAGTGCGGCGAACACCAGGGGGACGGACAGCGTCAGCGCGGACGCGAGGATGGCGTCGATCATGCCGCACCGCCTCTCTGCAGTCGGCGGCGTCTGGTGAGGAACCGCGGCAGGACGAAGGTGGCGACCGCGAAGATCATGACCGTCCCCTCGAGGATGTCGATGAGCTGCACGGGCAGGTTGATGAACAGCTGCACGGTCGCGCCCGCGGCGTTGAGGGCGCCGAACAGGATGGCGCCGACGAGGATGCCGATCGGGTTGAAGCGCGCCAGCAGCGCGATGGCGATGCCGGTGAAGCCGAAGCTCGCGGAGAAGCCCTCCGAGTAGCGGTGGACGACGCCGAGTGCGTGGGCTCCGCCGCCGAGTCCGCCGATGAGTCCGGCGCCGATGAGCCCCGTCGCGATGACGGTGCGCACCCGGAGACCCTGGGCGGTGGAGAAGCGCGGCGCGCTGCCGACGGCACGGAACTCGTAGCCGATCGTCGTGTACCGCATCCAGAGGAAGTAGCCGACGAGCACGAGGAGGGCCACGATGAGGCCGACGTTGGTCTGACCGGGCGGCGCGAGGGGCGGCAGCTCGGCGCTCTCGGCGACGTACTCGGTGGACGAGTTCGCCTGGCCGGGAGCGAGGAAGAACGACTGCACCAGCCATCCGGCGAGCCCCGCGACGATGAAGTTGAACATCAGCGTCGTCACGACCTCGTCGACGTTCCAGAGGGACCGGAGCAGCGCCGGCACGAGGGCGACCAGGCCGCCCGCGAGCACGGCGGCCGCGAGGGTGACGACGATCGCGATCGGGCCGGGGACGCCGCCCATCTGACTGCCGATGACGGAGGCGGTGAGGCCGCCGAGCACGAAGCTGCCCTCGACGCCGACGGTGAACGCGCCGGCGCGGTAGGCGAAGGCGGCCGCGATGCCGGTGAACAGGATGGGGGTCGTCGCCGCGAGCGTGGCGTTGATCCGGCTCGGGCTGCCGAAGGCCTCGGTCGCGAGCCGCCCGTAGACGGCGAACGGGTTGGCACCGGTGGCCGCGAGGACGATGCCGCCGATGACGAGTGCGAGCAGGACGGGCACGCCGGCGTGGACGGCGACGTTGCGCACCGCCTCGAGGAGGCGCGTCATGCGGCCGGCGCCCGGGTCGGTCGGCTCCGGCTCGACGGGCGCGGTGTGGGTCGCGGTGACGCTCATGCCCGCACCTCCCCCGACTCCGGGGCTCCGCCGTGGCCGAGCATGAGGTCGCCGATCTCGGCACGGCCGGCGCCGCGCGGCAGCGTGCCCGACGACTCGCCCCGGTGGAGCACCAGGATGCGGTCGGAGAGCTCGCGGAGCTCGTCGATCTCCTCGCTGAACAGCACGACGGCGGCGCCGTCGGCGCGGGCGCGCAGGAGCAGCTCATGGATGTAGGCGATGCCGCGCAGGTCGACGCCGCGGGTCGGCTGGCTGGCGACGAGCACGCGGGGCCGGCCGATGGTCTCCCGGCCGAGCACGACGCGCTGCTGGTTCCCGCCCGAGAGCGAGCTGGCGGGATCACCCGATCCGCCGTACTTCACGGCGGCCAGGCCGAGCACCTGCTGCACGCGCTCGCGCACGCGGCGCGGCGAGAAGAATCCGAAGCGGGCGAGTCCGCTGATCCCGGGACCGGCGATCGCGTTGTCGGCGAGCGAGAGCGAGAGGGCGAGGCCCTCGTGCTTGCGGTCCGCGCTCACGTAGGCCATGCCCGCCTGTCGGCGCCGGCGGAGCGACAGCCTGTCGACGCGCCGATCCCCGACCCGGATCGAGCCGCCCTCGATCGTGCGGATGCCGATCAGGGCCTCCGCGAGCTCCTCCTGGCCGTTCCCGGCCACCGCCGCGACCCCGAGGATCTCACCGGCGCGCACGGTGAACGACAGTCCGGCGAGCTTCTGGACGCCCTTGTCGTCGCGGGCGGTGAGGTCGGCGACGGTCAGGACGTCGTCGCCGGCCTGCTGCTCGCGGACGGTCGTGGTCGGCAGCGCTCCCTCACCGATGATGAGGCCGGCCAGCACAGGGCGATCGACCTCGGCGCGAGGCAGCTGAGCCACCGTACGGCCGGCGCGGAGCACGGTCACGTCGTCGGCGATGGCGACGACCTCGTCGAGCTTGTGGCTGATGAAGAGGAGGGTCCGGCCGGCGTCGCGCAGGCGCGCCATGAGACGCAGGAGCTCGTCGGCCTGGGCGGGCGCCAGCACAGCGGTGGGCTCGTCGAGGATGAGCACGTCGGCTCCCCGGTAGACCAGGCGCAGGATCTCGATCTGCTGCTGGATCGCGATCGACGTCTCCGACGCCCGGGCGCTCCAGTCGACGTCGACCCCCGCCTCGCCGGCCAGCTGGTCCGCGGACGCACGGGCGGCCTTCCAGTCGATCCGACCGGCCCGTCGGGGCTCGGCGCCCAGCACGAGGTTCTCGAGCAGGGTGAGGTCGGGGATGATCGCGAGCTCCTGCTGCACGAGTCCGATGCCGCGGTCGATCGCCGCGCGCGGGCTCGACAGCTCGACCTCCGCGTCGTCGATCACGATGCTGCCCGAGTCGGGCCGATCGAGGCCGTAGAGCATCCGCATGAGCGTGCTCTTGCCCGCCCCGTTCTCGCCGACGACCGCGTGGACCGTGCCCGGCCTGACGGTCAGGTCGACGTCGACGTTCGCCCGGACCGCTCCGAAGCTCCTGCACACCATCCGGGCTCCGATGCGGCAGCGCGCGGCCGCCGCATCGGACCCCGAGAGGGTGCTTCCCGTGGTGGGATTCATGGAATGGGTTCTCCCTGAGGGTCAGTTCCCCGAGTAGAAGTCGGGGTATCCCTGGTCGACGACGTTCCAGACCTGGATCTTCCCGTCGATGATCTGCTGCTTCAGATCCGCGATCTTGTCGATGGTCGCCTGACCGATCGCATCCTTCGTGTACTGGAAGTCGGTGAGACCGACGCCGTCCTCCTTGAGACCGAGCTGGAGCGTCTGTCCGCCGGGGAAGGAGCCGTCCGCGAAGTCCTTGAGCACGGTCTCCATCGCGACGTCGGTGTGCTTCAGCATGCTCGTGAGCACGTTGCCCTGGGCGAGCCCGTCCTGGTCGGTGTCGACGCCGATCGCGTAGCGGTTCGCGTCCTTCGCGGCCTGGATGACACCGGTGCCGGTGCCTCCGGCGACCGCGTAGACGATGTCGGCGCCCTGCTCGTACATCGACTGGGCGAGCTGCTGGCCCTTGGTGGGGTCGCCGAAGTCGTTCGAGTAGGCGGTGAGCACCTTCACGTCCGGGTCGACGTCGTGCGCACCCTGGATGTAGCCGACCGCGAACTTGTCGATGCCGGCGCTCTGCGCACCGCCGATGAAGCCGATCACCTTGTCGGCGTTGATCTTCGGGTCGGAGGTGTTGACCGTCTGCATCGCGGCGAGCGCGCCGGCGAGGTACGACCCCTCCTGCTCCTGGAAGAGCACCGAGGCGACGTTGTCGCCCTTCGCCTCCGCGTTGACGAGCACCCAGTCAGTGTCGGGGTAGTCCGCCGCCACCTTCGGCAGGATCTCGGCGTGCGAGTACTCGAGGTCGATCACGACCCCGACGCCCTCGTCGCCCGCGCGACGCAGCACCTGCTCGCCCTGGCCGACGACGTCATCCGACTCGATCGGAGAGCCCTGCATCCCGTTGTCGGCGAGGCCCTGCTGGAAGCCCTTGTAGGCGAGGTCGTTGTACGACTCGTCGCCGAGACCGCCCTGCGCGATGATCAGGGCTGCGCTCCCGCCGCCGGCCGAGTCGGTGCTTCCTGAGGAGCCGCCGTCACCGGCGCAGGCGCTCAGCGTCAGCAAGGCCGCCACCGGTACGAGTGCCAGTGCGATTCGTCGTTTCATGATCTTCTCCGGGTGTCGTGGGTGCGAATGCGATGTGGTACAGGTACTGCGTCCCGAGGTACCGGGCACGGACGACCTCGACGAGGCGTCCCTCCGTGTCACGCGAGGCGCGCACGATCTCGATGAGAGCGGTCCCCGCCTCCACTCCCAGCAGCTCCGCGTCGGTCGCGCTCGCGTTGATCGCGCGCAGCGTCTCGTCGCCGGAGCTGAGGTAGATGCCGTTCTGACGGAGCGCGCCGTAGAACGAGAAGTCCGGACGCGCCGCGTTCGGCTCGGTGAGCCCGATCCGCTCGGCCACGTCGGCGGGCACGAGCGTCCGGTGGAGGCCGACGGGGTCGGACCCCACCGTCCTCAACCGCTCGACCAGGACCAGCGGCTGGCCGTCGCCGTCGTCCGGGCCGAGGGGCTCCCGATCGAAGGCGGACACGGGGCGGTCGGGATCGCCGGGAGCCAGGTGCTCGAACGACAGGAGCGTGCTCCCGGGGGTGAGGCCCAGGCCGTGCACGTGCTCGGAGAAGCTGTTGAGCTGCGGGAGCTGGCGCTCCATGGGGAGGGCGCTGACGAAGGTCCCCTTGCCCTGACGGCGGGTGACGACGCCCCGGTCGATCAGCGTGTCGAACGCCTTGATCACCGTCGCCCGGCTGAGCCGGTTGTCGGAGGCGAGGACGGTCTCGCTGGGGAGCAGGTCGCCCGGCTTCAAGCGCTCCGAGCCGATGAAGGCCTCGATCGCGTCGGCGAGCTGCACATAGAGCGGCTGCGCTCCGCGCCCGTGGTTCAGTTCCACTCGCATGATGAGATCTCCGTCGTCTGCTCAACCGCTTGTCCGGTCAAGTGAACTGTAACGACCGCGGCCGTGTCAAGGGCTGCCGGAAATCGAGCTTTTACAGGCGGAAACATGCTCGTAACGCGGGCGGAGCCGCGACGAAGCCCGGTCGGGAGCGGTGACGAGGGTCGGTCAGGGGCGGCGAGTGCCCTGGATCCCCGTGATGATCGCCTGGAGAGCGAAGTCGCGCCGGGACCGGTCGTCGGGGCCCGTGAGCAGCGCCGCCGCCCGGGCGACCCGGGGGAAGAGGTCGGCGTCGGCCGCCTCGTAGGCGGTGCGGACCCGGCGCCGTTCGACGTCGTCGTGCGGGCGATCCCGCCGCACGCCGCGCTCGACCGCCGACGACGCGGCGAACTGGGCGAGGAGGTCGACCGCGAGCGCGGCGCGCTCTTCGGGCACGCCGCCCGCCTCCATGAGGGAGAGCTCGTGCTCGGCGAGCCTGAGCGCGCCGGGCAGCGTGGGGATGGAGCCCAGCGCGACCGCCCCGAGTCCGGGATAGCGCCCGAGGGTCTCGATCGTGTTGCCGACCGTTCCGGCGAGCGCCTCGCGCCATCCGCGCTCGCCACCTCCGGCGTCGACCAGCTCGACCTCGGCATAGACGGCACCGAGCACGTGTTCGAGCAGGATGTCGCGGCTGCCGAAGTAGGCGTACAGGGAGGCCGGACCGGTCTCGACCCGCTCGGCGACGTGGCGGAGCGCGACCGCGTCGACACCGCGTTCGCGGATCAGCGACTGCGCCGCACCGACGATCGCCTGCCGCGACAGCGGGTCCTTCGACGGTCGGCTGCGCCGCGACACGGGCTCTGCGGGCTGGGCCATGCGGTCAGGCTAGCACTTGACACGAAGGACGTTCGTGACGAACACTGTTCGCGAACAATGTTCGTTCCGAGTGAGTCGAGTCAGTGGAGGAAGAGATGTCGGTCCTGGTCATGGGTGCGAGCGGAGCGATCGGGGGCGCAGTCCTCCGGGGGCTGCAGGGCCGCGGCATGGAGGTGCGGGCCACCAGCCGCACCCCCGAGAGGCTGTCGTTGCCCGGGTCGGTGCGCACGTTCGCCGCCGACGCCGCCGAACCGGCCTCCTTCTCCGATGCGCTGGACTCGGTCGACCGCGTGTTCCTCTACGCCGACCTCCCCGAGCCGGAGGCGCTGCTCGCCACGGTCGCCGCGGCGGGGGTGCAGCACGTCGTCCTCCTCTCCTCGGCGGCGGTGACGTCGCCCCGAGCGGCGGACGACTTCAACGGATCCCGCATCCTCCGTGCCGAGCGGGCCGTCCTGGAGGCGGGCGTGGCGCACACCTTCCTGCGTCCCTGCGAGTTCGCGAGCAACGCGGCGCGCTGGAGCTGGAGCATCAAGGCCGAGGGGGCGGTGCCTCTGCCCTATCCGGATGCGCTGCAGACGCCGATCCACGACCAGGACATCGCCGACGTGGCCGTCATCGCCCTGACCGGCGACTCGCTCCTCGGAGCCGCGCCGATCCTCACCGGTCCGGAACGGCTCACCCTGCGGGAGCAGGTCGCCACGATCGGCGAGGTCCTCGGCCGGCCCCTCTCGGTCATCGAACAGACGGAGGCCGAGTCGGCGGCGACGCTGGCCGCGCACCTGCCTGACGTCTGGGTGCAGCAGATCCTCAAGGGCTGGCGCGAGGCGGTCGGCGGGAATCCGACCCTCTCCGACGAGTACGCCCGCATCACGGGTCGGTCACCCCGCACCTTCCGCACCTGAGTCGCCGACCACGCCGACCTCTTCCGCTGAGCGGACGAGCGCACGGGCGCGTGCGGGCGCGTGCGGGCGCTCCCGTGCGAGCGCTCGCTTGAGCAAGCGGGCGACCGCGTCCGCCTCAGGCGACGGCGAGACGCTCCACCAGCGGGACCAGCTCATCCAGGTCACGGATGACCGCGGCCGCCCCGGCGCAGCGCAGCGCGTCGGAGGCGCCCCGATCGGAGGCGAGGCCGAGGGCGACGAACCCCGCGGCCGACGCGCTGCGCATCTCCTGGGTGGTGTCGCCCACGAAGAGCGCCTCGGCGCGGTGCGGGCGGAGTCCCATCAGCGTGGCGTATCGGTCGGAGACCGAGGGGACGATCGAGTGGAACACCGACGGGACCTGGAGGGTGCGATGGTCGTACCGGATGGCCGCCGCGGACGCCGACGACACCACGCCGAGCCAGCATCCCGCCGATGCGAGATCGTCGAGGACCGCGGCCGCCCCCTCTCGCAGGTGCGCGTGCGCGCGACCCAGTTCGACGCCCCATTCCGCCTCCGCGTCCGCGGCCTCGTCCTCGAGCACCCCCAGATCGGAGAACACGGTCGCCATCGGCAGCTTGAAGCGCGCGCCGAACTCCGCCTCGCCGAGGGCGGGCAGCCCCCGCGTCGCGAGCACCACGTTGAGCGCCGCGCGCATCCGATCGGCGTCGACGACCAGGGTGCCGGTCCAGCCGAACACCACCATGGTGCCGGACAGCCGGCGCGGCGGAGGGAGGGCGGGGGCGACCATCCCCGAAGGGTACGAATCGGCGGTGAACGATCCGGTGAACGACCCTCGACCGGGGGGTGAACGGTCGAAGGGATCGCCGGATCCGCGGAGGTCAGATGGAGTCGTCGACCACCGAGCGGGTGAGCGTCGGCGCTCCGGCGAGCAGCTCGCCCAGGGCGGAGGCACCCTCCGGAGTGGCGCGCCAGGCGCGGTACGCGTCGTCGTGCTCGATCGACGCCCAGTGCTCGACGATGACCCAGTGCGCCTCGTCGGTCGCATCACGGGCGACCTGCACACCCGTGTTGCCGTCGAAGGCCCGCGTCGCCGCGAGCACGTCGTGCACGACGGCGGGCGCGTCGGCCAGCCGGTCTTCTCGGATGCGGACGTCGAGGAGGGAGATGACGCTCATGCGCTCACCCTACGACCCGCCGCGGCGGCCGTCGAGCACAGGAGCACCCACCGCCTCAGCTGGCGAGGTCGTCGGCGTCGCGCAGGTGGCGGTACCGCCCCTTGAAGAACAGCAGCGGCTCGTGGCGGTGCCACTCGGCCGGGCTGATCTCGTTCACGCGCCCGATGACGATCTGGTGGTCGCCGGCCTCGTGCTCGGCCCAGATCTCGCAGTCCAGCCACATCAGGGTGTCCGCGATCACCGGATTGCCGGCCTGGGTGGGCTGCCAGTCGATGCCGGCCCACTTGTCGGTGCCCTTCTTCGCGAACTGGTTCGACACCGTGTGCTGATCGTGCGACAGCACGTTCACGGCGAAACGTCCGGTCTCTCGGATGCGCGGATACGTGGTCGAGTTCGTCATCACGCTGAACGACACCAGCGGCGGGTCCATCGAGACGCTGTAGAAGGACTGGCAGGTGAACCCGATGGGCCCCTCCTCGTCGGTCCCGGTGATGATGGTGATCCCGGAGGCGTAGTGGCCGAGCGTGTCGCGGAAGACGCGCGGGTCGAAGTCGGTGCCGAGGACGGTCATGATCGTTCTCCTCTCGTGCCTACGCCACCGGGATGGCGGTGACGGTGGGGATGCTGACGTGGGCGGCGACGGCCGCGAGGCGCCGCAGGTTGGCCGCGTACTCGGCGGCGGCGGTCTCGACGATCTCGTCGAGGTGGTCCATCTGGCTCGCGACGAAGTAGAAGCCGCGGCCGGGCACGGTCGCACCGAGCTCGACGAGCAGCGGGGCGAGGTTGACCGTCGGGCCCATCGAGTGGGTCAGGTCGCCGCCCGTGTGGACGGGGATCGCCGTCACGCCCGCCAGCCCGTTCGCCGGGTAGCGGTCGAGGAACGCCTTCAGCAGGCCCGTGTAGGTGGCCTTGTACGTCGGTGACGCGAACACGGCGAGGTCGCTCTCCGCGACCCGCGCGTTCAGGGCCGACATCCTCTCGGACGGCCAGGCGAAGATCTCGTCCGTGTGCTCGGCGAGGTCGATCACCTCCCACTCGTAGGAGCCGGGAACGAGCAGCTTCTCCACGAGCGTCTCGGCGACCTTCAGCGTGCGCGACTGCGGCTTCGGGTTGCCGACGACGACTGTGACCTTCAGCGTCATCTTCTTCTCACATCTCACCGGTTGACAGGACAGGCGAGACGGCTCCGCTGCGACGCGGGACAGGACCAAGGGGATGGAGCGAGCCTCGCGTGCAGACGTCGACGTCTCTCACACTCCACCGAGATCTTGTGGCCCGGTGGGCCCGCAACGGCTTACGTTGCCCCACCAGTATGCGCCGCGATTGTTTCGCCGTTGTGAACTCCCCCGAGTGTGACGGCGGATGACGCGAGCCGCCCTCCGCCGTCACGGCTCCGGGTCAGCGACCGGTCGCCACGGCGGGTCCGTCGGCGGCGGTGCGCGGCTCCGTCGCGGCGGGGAGGAACGCGCCCACGAGGGCCACCAGCCCGGCGACGATGTGGAACGCGATGTCGAACCCCGTGAACCCGGTCGGCAGGAGCCCGAACATCTCGGCGTCGAAGAGGGCGACGATCCCCATCAGCACGTAGACGACGCCGACGACGGCGAGCACGGTGCTGAGCGCCGTCCGGGTGACCCGTCCGAAGCCCACCCAGAGCAGGGCGACGGCGATGACGATCCGGGCGATGTCGAGCGTGAGGTCGACGTTGGCGAATCCGCCGAGGTGGTCCCCCTCGACGAACAGTCCTGCGATCGCGAGCAACGCGACGACGATCCCCAGTATCCGGGCGATCCACTTGGCGGCCATGAGCTGTCTCCATCCGATCCACGGGGGAACTCCCCCTGACCGTGACCGTAGGGAGGCGTCCGGATGGGGGCACGCGGGTTGACAGATCGACGCCGCCGCCTCACGCGGGCGCGCGGATCAGGGCAGCACGGGCGGCTCCCACCCCTGCGGCCCGCGGGTGAGCGGGCGGACGGCGACGACCACGTCGTCATCCCAGGGGATCGGGGCGAGGATGTGCGGGAACCGGCGTCCGCCCTGCTCCTCCCAGTCGAGCCCGATGCCGCGGGCCGCCAGCCCGTCCGGGTCGATCTCGAGCAGGACCAACGGCAGCGTGAGGTCGGCGTAGAAGGTGTCGAGCACGAACGCGACGTCCGCGGCAGTCGCCGCGTGGACGAAGCCCGCCTCGTCGAAGGAGACGCCCCGCGTCGACGCGGCGTACTCCCCCATCGCCTCGCTCATCGTCCAGTCGTCCGCGATCGCCACGTGATAGATCCGCTCGCCCATGCCTCCATCCTCTCCCCTCGTCACCCCACTCCCCGCCACCGGGGGTGACCGACACCGTCAGAGGTCCGCCGGAGTGCGCTGGTGCGGTGTCGGGGGGCCGCGGGAGGATCGAGGGGTGCTCACCACCGTCGCCGTGTCCGGCTACCGCTCGCTCGTCGACCTCGTCGCGCCGCTCGGGCCCCTCACCGTGGTGCACGGCGCGAACGGCACCGGCAAGTCGAGCCTGTACCGCGCGCTGCGACTCGTCGCCGGGCTCGCCGACGACACGGCGATCGCGTCGCTCGCCCGCGAGGGCGGGCTCGACGACGTGCTCTGGGCCGGGCCCGAGACGCCCGCGGGGCCCGGGTCATCGGCGCAGGGGACCGTGAGGAAGGGCCGGATCAGCCTCCGGCTGGGGTTCGCCTCCGACGACCTGGGGTACGTCGTCGACCTGGGTCTCGCCGGAGGCGACCCGCGCTCCCTCTTCCAGCGCGATCCCGAGATCAAGATCGAGCAGGTCTTCGCGGGCCCGGTCGCTCGCCCGGCGGCCCTCCTCGTCGATCGCCGCCGCACCCACGTCCGGGTGCGCGACGGCTCCTGGTCCGACCTGTCCCGGCCCGTGGGCGTGCACCGCAGCATCCTCAGCGAGGTCGCGGATGCGGATGCCGTCCCCGAGGCGGCCTCGCTCCGCATCCGGATGCGCGGCTGGCGCTTCTACGACAACCTCCGGACCGACGCCGCGTCTCCGGCGCGGCTGCCGCAGATCGGCACCCGCACGGTCGCTGTGGCCGGCGATGGGAGCGACGTCGCCGCCGCGGTCCAGACCATCCTCGAGCAGGGCGACGCCGGGCGTCTTGAGGAGGCGATCGACTCCGCGTTCCCGGGATCACGGCTCTCGGTCAGGTCCAGCGACGGTGTGTTCACGCTGGAGCTGCACCAGCGCGGCCTCCTTCGGCCGCTCACGGCCGCGGAGCTGTCCGACGGCACACTGCGGTTCGTCCTCCTCGCCACGGCGCTGCTCAGCCCCGATCCACCCGGCCTCATGGTCCTCAACGAGCCCGAGACCGGGCTGCACGTCGACCTGCTGCCCGCCCTCGCACACCTCATCGCGGGCGCGGTGGGATCCAGCCAGGTGATCGTCATCACGCACTCCGCGGCGCTCGCCGACCTCCTCGCCGCCGACGTCCCCGACGCGATGTCGCTCACCCTGCAGAAGGTGCAGGGCGCGACCCGCCTCGAGGGGTTCGGGGTCCTCGACGTGCCGCCCTGGGACTGGCCGCGGCGCTGACGCCAGGGTTCCGAGCGGCGGCCCGGGCAGCCGGGTCGCGTCGGGTCAGAGGGCCGTCTCGGGCACCGAGAAGGTGTCGCAGGCGGAGGGGCCCGAGTCGAAGCCCGTCTGGAACCACTTCTGACGCGAGGCGGAGGAGCCGTGGGTCCAGGTGTCGGGGTCGATTCCGCCTCCCGACTGCTGCTGGATGCGGTCGTCGCCGATCACTGAGGCCGCGTCGAGCGCGTCGGCGATCTGCTCCTTCGTCAGCGGCTCGAGGAACGCCACGCCGTTCTGGTCGGTCGTGGACGAGGCCGCGGCAGCCCAGGCGCCGGCGTAGCAGTCGGCCTGCAGCTCCGTGCGCACCGATTCGGACCCCGCGCCCGTGCCGCGATCGGTGCCGTCCACGCCACCGGCGAGGCGCTGGATGTGGTGCCCCCACTCGTGCGCCACCACGTACATCTGGGCCAGCGTCCCGCCGTTCGCCCCGAACCGCGAGCGCAGCTCGTCGAAGAACGACGTGTCGAGGTAGATGGTCTCGTCGGCCGGGCAGTAGAAGGGGCCGACGGCGCTCGTCGCGGACCCGCATCCGGTCGAGGTCTGGCCGGAGAACAGCACGAAGTCGGCGGGAGACCGGTAGGACAGCCCGAGCGCGGGAGCCTCGTCCGCCCAGTACACATCGAGCGAGTTGGCCGCGCCCACCATCAGGCACTCGGTGTCGGCGTTGGCGGCCTCGCCGGTGGTGCAGCGGTCGAGCGACTCCTCCTGCACCGGGCCGGAGCCCGCTCCGCCGCCGCCCGCGACCCCGGCCAGCCCCGTGAGGTCGACGCCGAGGAACTGCGACAGCACGATCAGCCCGATGACGACGAGCGCGCTCCCGCCGCCGACGGCGATCCCGGTGGTGCGCCGCTTCGAGACCTTGCTGGGATCGAGGCGGGAGCGTTCGTCGAAGGTCATGGGCCTGACGCTACTGCGATCCGGCCTCTTGAGCCCGTGTCGCCCCTCGCGCTAGCGTTCGCGCATGAGCGTGACGTTCGAGACGACACTGGTGGGCGCGGGGAAGACCGCGACGGGCATCGACGTGCCCGCCGAGGTGATCGAGGCGCTCGGAGGCGGCCGCCGCATCCCGGTGTCGGTGACGATCAACGACCACACCTACCCGAGCACCGTCGCGTTCATGGGCGACACCGCGAAGATCCCGGTGAGCGCCGAGATCCGCGCCAAGGCGGGTGGCATCGCCGCGGGCGACACGATCACGGTGACGCTCGAGAAGGACGACGCGCCGCGCACCGTGGAGGTGCCCGACGACCTCGCCGCCGCGCTCGCCGCGAACCCCGCTGCCGCCGAGGCGTTCGCGGCGCTCTCGTACAGCAGGCAGCGCGCGTTCGTCGACCCGATCGGGCAGGCGAAGGCCGCCGACACCCGAGCCCGCCGCGTCGAGAAGGTCATCACCGACCTCTCCTGACCTCACGTGCTCCTGCCCCCCGAGAGCGGGCGGGGCGCGACGCGGAGCGCGCCGCGCTCAGCGGGCGTCGGCGAAGCGATCGGTCGCGGTGATGAGGGCGTCGAGGATGCCGGGCTCGTCGAAGGCGTGCCCCGCGTCCTTGATGAGGTGCAGCTCCGCCTCGGGCCACCGGTGGTGGAGGTCCCACGCCGTGAAGGCCGGCGTGCAGAGGTCGTATCGGCCGTGCACGATGACGCCGGGGATGTCGCGCAGCTTGTCGGCGTCGCGGATGAGCAGGCCGTCCTCCATCCACCCCTGGTGGACGAAGTAGTGGTTCTCGATGCGCGCGAACGCGAGCGCCTGTCGTGGCTCGGCGAAGTGCTCGATCACGTCGGGGCGGGGCTCGAGGGTGATGGTCGACGCCTCCCAGGTCGACCAGGCGACCGCCGCCTCGAGCGCGACCTCGGGATCCTCGTCCCAGAGGAGGTTGCGGTAGGTGCCGATGAGGGTGCGCTCCTTCGAGCGCGGATGCGCGTCGATGGGCGCCATGTAGCCCTCCCAGAGGTCGGGCGCGATCGCCTGGGCGCCTCCCTCGTAGAACCAGTCGAGCTCGGTGGCGCGCAGGGTGAAGATGCCCCGCAGGATGAGCTCGGTCACCCGGTCGGTGTGGGTCTCGGCGTAGGCGAGGGCCAGCGTCGACCCCCAGGAGCCGCCGAACACCATCCACCGATCGATGCCGCGGTCCTCCCGCAGCCGCTCGATGTCGGCGACGAGGTGCCACGTGGTGTTCGAGTCGAGATCGGACGGCGCGCTCGCCTCGCTGACGTGCGGTGTGCTGCGCCCGCAGCCCCGCTGGTCGAACAGGACTATGCGGTACCGCGCGGGGTCGAACAGTCGCCGGTGGTTCGGGCTCGTGCCGCCTCCGGGTCCGCCGTGCAGGAACACGACGGGCTTGCCCTCGGGGTTGCCCGACTCCTCCCAGTAGATCCGCTGACCGTCGCCGACGTCGAGCATGCCCGACGCGTACGGCTCGATCTCGGGGTAGAAGCTGCGCATGCGCCGAGCCTAGCCTGGGCCGCTGCGCGCCCGCGGCCCTCGCACCGGGCGTCGTCGCCGGCGCCGGTGGTACTGTGCCGATCATGAGCCGCCGCGCCCTCCTCACGCTGGTCGCCTGCGTGGCCGTCGTGGTGGGCCTCGTGACCTGGAGCGTCTCCGCGGCCGCCATCATCGGCGGGGTACGGCTGGCCTCCACGCTCCTCGACCGCGGACAGCACTCCGACCCCGAGCTCGTCGTCGACGACACCGCCCCGTACGCCGGCCTCTCCTCGGACGACGAGCTCCTGTTCCCGGTCACCGCCGGTCAGCTCGGCGCGAGCGCGGACGGCACCGAACCGGACGCCGTGGTGAACGAGGTGTGGGACCTCTTCGCCCGGATCGCCGGGGACGACGTGTCGCGGATGGACGCGTTCGCCGTCTTCGACGACGACCAGGACACCGTCTTGGCATCCGTCTGGCGAGACACGAGGTCGGGCAAGACCTGGGCGCTCGACGTCAACCTCGCGTTCGCCGAGGATCGCGACGAGCTCGAGCTGACGCTCATCCACGAGTTCGGGCACGTCCTGAGCCTGTCGCTCGACCAGGTCTCCGAGGCGAAGGGCAGCTGCCCGACGATCGACATGCCGGAGGGATGCGCGCACGACGACTCCTACATCGCCGCCTTCCTCGAACGCTTCTGGCCCGCCGAGTCGTCCTGGCCCGACCCCGGCGACGACGACGAGGTCGACGCCTGGTTCCGCGAGAACGGCGGCTTCGATGCGTTCGTCAGCCGGTACGCCGCCACGAGCGGGATCGAGGACTTCGCCGAGAGCTGGGCCGTGTACGTCACGGCCGACGAGCCGGGTCACTCGCCCCGCGACGACGATGGGCGCGCGGTCCGCGCCCAGAAGGTCCTCTTCTTCCAGGACTATCCCGACCTCGTCGCTCAGCGCGACCGCATCCGCGCCGCCCTCGGATACTGACGGCCGCCCTCGCCCGCTGGCCGCGCGCGCGACTCCTGACGACGCGCGGCGACTGCCGACGCCGCCTCAGTCGCCGCCGAGCGAGCGCAGCCATCCGGCGAGGATGCGCTCCAGCGCCGCGCGATCGTCCGGATCGAGCATCGCCACCAGACGGCGCTCGTTGGCCAGGTGATCGGCGAAGGCGGCGTCGATCACCTCTCGTCCGCGCGCCGTGAGGGCGACCACCCTCCCGCGGCCATCCGTCTCGCTCGCCCGGCGCGTGACGAGCCCGGCGGCCTCGAGACGGTCGATGCGCTTCGACATGGCCCCGCTGGTCACCATGGTGTGCTCGGCGAGGTCGCCGGGAGCCCGCTCGAAGGGCTCCCCCGCTCGCCGCAGGGTGGCGAGCACGTCGAAGTCGCCCTCCCCCAGCCCGTGCGCCGAGTACACCTCGACGAGCTCGTCGGTGAGGAGACCCGCTGTCCGGTGCAGTCGCCCGATGACACCCTGGGGCGAAGGATCGAGGTCGGGGCGCTCCCGGCGCCACTCCTCCTGGATGCGCGCCACCCGGTCCGGCGCCTCGTCGCTCACACCTCGACAATACCTTCCGCGGAAGGTAAAGTACCTTCCATGGAAGCTACTTGGCGTTGGGCCGCGATCACGGCCGTGGCGCCCATCGCGTGGGGGGCGACGTACTTCGTCACCCTCCACCTCCTCCCGCACGGCTACCCGTTCTGGGGCGGAGCACTGCGGGCACTCCCCGCCGGGCTGATCCTGCTCGCCGTGACCAGACGACTTCCGCGCGGATCCTGGTGGTGGCGCTCGCTGGTGCTCGGCACCCTCAACATGGGCGCCTTCTTCGCTCTCGTCTACGTCGCGGCTCAGCTGCTCCCGACGAGCATCGCCTCGACGGTGATGGCGCTGTCCCCCGTGCCGCTGATGCTGCTGGGCTGGGCGCTCCTCGCCCAGCGTCCCGCCATCCCGGCGGTGGTCGGAGCGGCGCTGGGGATCGCCGGCGTCGTCGTCATGCTGGCCGGCGGCGGCGGATCGATCGACGGCTGGGGCCTCGCAGCCTCCCTCACCGCGATGCTGATGTCCTCCGTCGGGTTCGTGCTGGCGCGCCGCTGGAGCGACGGCGTCGACGCGCTGTCGCTGTCCGCCTGGCAGCTGATCGCGGGAGGCCTGGTCCTCCTGCCGCCGGCGCTCCTGATCGAGGGCGCTCCACCCGCCATCGACGCGGTCTCCCTCGGCGGGTTCGCCTTCGTGAGCATCGTGGCCGGCGCGATCGCCTTCGCGTGCTGGTTCAGCGGCCTGAAGCACCTCGATGCGGGCGTCGTCGGCCTCATCGGGCTGCTCAACCCCGCCACCGGGGTCGTCCTGGGCACGGTGCTGGCCGGCGAGTCCTTCACCCCGCGTCAGGTGGTGGGCCTCTGCCTCGTGGCCGCGGGCGTGCTCCTCGGTCAGCCCGCGCTCTCGGCGGTCGTCGCCAGGACGGCCCGTCGGCGCCGATCCAGGGCATTGCTCGTTCGTACCCCGAACGGGGGCGAACAGTAACCGAATCCGCGGCAAACAGAAAGACTGCCGTTGGAATGGATTTCTCCGCATAATCGGATGACATTCATACCGAGCTCACAAGTTCGGTGGATTCACCCCCTCTGCAGAAAGCCGGTCTTCGTGCGCCCACCCCACGCGTCACCCCAGCGTCCAGAACGAGTGCAGCGGCTCGGAGGCCGCGCGGCGAGAGGAGCGGGGGTGGCCGTGGCGGTCACCGCGCTCGTCGCCGCCAGCGCTCTCGCCATCGCCCCTGCCTCGGCCGCACCCACCGGCACCGTGACGCGTCCGTCTGCCGGTCCTTCGGACCCCGTCTCCTACGACGACGGCACCTACATCGTCACGCTCGTCGACGACCCCGCCGCCACCTATCAGGGCGACGAGGGGTTCGCAGCGACCGCGCCCGCGCAGGGAGAGCAGCTCCGCGCCGCGGAGCCCGAGGTGGAGGCCTACTCGGAGCACCTCGAGTCGCAGCAGGAGTCGGTGGCGTCCTCCGTCGGCGCCGCCGTCGACTACAGCTACACGCTGACGCTCAACGGCTTCTCGACGAACCTCACGGGTGCGCAGGCCTCCGAGCTCGCCGCGCGCAAGGACGTCGCCGCCGTCACGAAGAGCGAGGTGCAGTACATCGATCGCGCCGCAGCGGCCGCGCCCGCCGCAGCGGCGGCGCCCTCGGCCCCCGTCGCACCCGCGGCACTCACCCCCTTCCCCGACACCGGCCAGGAGTCGTCGATCGACTTCCTCGGGCTCACCGGTGCCGACGGCGTCTGGTCCGAGCTCGGCGGAGCTCAGGCGGCCGGTGCGGGCATCGTGATCGGCGACCTCGACACCGGTGTCGCGCCGGAGAACCCCTCGTTCGCCGGCGACCCGCTCGGCACGACCGCGGGAGCGGCTCCCTACCTCCAGGACGGACGGATCACGTTCGCCAAGTCGGACGGCTCCACGTTCTCCGGCGAGTGCGAGACCGGCGTCGCCGGGCCCGTGCCCGCGAACGCCGACCCGCAGTGGACCGGCGGCGAGTGCAACACGAAGCTCATCGGTGCCCGGTGGTTCCTGCCCACGTCGCTCTACGACCAGGTGGGCTCGGCCGACCGTCCCGAGTACCTCTCGCCGCGCGACAGCGACGGCCACGGATCGCACACCACCTCGACCGCGGGCGGCAACGCCGACGTCGACGCCACCATCGGCGACTACGACTTCGGCAGCATCTCGGGCGTGGCCCCGGCCGCCAAGGTCGCCGAGTACAAGGTGTGCTGGAACGGCAACGGCACCACCACCGACGACGGCTGCTACACGGAGTCGATCCTCGCGGCCATCGAGGCGGCGGTCGCCGACGGCGTCGACGTGATCAACTTCTCGATCGGCGGCGGCAGCGCGACCAGCACCCTCTCGCTCGAGGACCAGGCCTTCTTCAACGCGGCTGCGGCGGGCGTCTTCGTCGCCGCGTCGGCGGGCAACTCCGGCCCGGGAGCCAGCACCCTCGACCACGCCTCGCCGTGGTACACCACGGTCGCGGCCTCGTCCATCCCGACCTACATGGCCACCGCCGAGCTCGGCGACGGCACCTCGTTCGCCGGCTCCTCCATCACGGTGCACGACCCGCTCACCGCGCCGCTGGTGCTGTCGTCCGCCGTGGCCGGAGCCGACGGTGACGCGCAGATCTGCGAGGCGGGCAGCCTCGACCCGACCCTGACCGCGGGCAAGGTCGTCGTCTGCGAGGCGGGGGTCACCGCCCGCGTGTCGAAGTCGGCCGAGGTGGCCCGCGCCGGCGGCGTGGGGATGCTGCTCGTGAACCCGTTCCCGAACGCGATCCACGCCGACGACCACTCGGTGCCGTCGATCCAGATCGACTCGGATGCGTACGACGCGATCTACGCCTACGCCGCGACCCCCGGTGCCACGGTCACGCTGGTGCAGGGCAACACGACGGGCGTGGTCCGTCCGGTTCCCCAGGTGGCGGGCTTCTCGTCGCGGGGCCCGGCCGAGGCCGACGGCGCCGACGTGCTGAAGCCCGACGTCACCGCTCCCGGTGTGTCGATCCTGGCCGATGGAGCCAACCCCCAGGGCGAGGATCCGACGTTCCAGTTCGAGTCGGGCACGTCGATGTCAGCGCCGCACGTCGCCGGTCTCGCCGCGCTCTACCTGACGCAGTATCCGAACGCCTCGATCTCCACCATCCGGTCCGCGATGATGACCTCGTCGTACCCGGCGAAGGAGCTCGACGGCAGCGACTCGACGGACGTCTTCGCCCAGGGCGCCGGCCATGTCGACCCGGCCCGGATGTTCCAGCCCGGCTTCGTCTACGACAGCGGCCCCTCCGACTGGATCGCGTTCCTGGAGGGCGAGGGCTACGTCTTCGCCGAGCCGACCGGTGTCGAGCCGATCGACCCGTCCGACCTGAACCAGGCCTCGATCTCGATCGGGTCGCTCGCCGGCACGCAGAGCGTCACGCGCACCGTCACCTCGACGGCCGCCGGCTCCTACACGGCCGACGTCTCGGTCCCCGGTGTCGACGTGACGGTGTCGCCCTCCACGCTGGACTTCAGCGGCCCGGGCGAGACCCTGTCGTACTCGGTCACGTTCGACGAGGCGGGCGCCCCGCTCGACGAGTTCGCCACCGGATACCTCATCTGGACGGAGACGGGGAGCGGAGACACGGCCCGCAGCCCGATCGCGGTGCGGCCGGTCGCGGTCGCGGCTCCCTACGAGGTGAGCGGCACGGGCAACGCGGGCAGCGTCAGCGTGCCGATCACCCCGGGTGTCGACGGCCCGCTGCCGCTCTCGGTCACGCCGCTCGCACAGGGCACCCAGGTGCTCGACCCGAGCGCATCCGACGGTCACAGCGGAACGCTGCCGCAGGGTGAGCAGTCGATCAGCGAGATGACCGTGCCCGAGGGCACGACCTTCGCGCGGTTCGATCTGGACTCGCTGGTCGACACGGCCGATCTGGACCTCTTCGTCGACCTCCTCGATGAGAACGGCGACGTGGTCACGTCGTACACCTCCGCGACGGGCTCCGCCGACGAACGGGTCGACATCGAGGCTCCCCAGGCGGGCACCTACCGTGTGACCGTGGACGTCTACGCCGTCTCGTCCGGCTCGACGACGGCCACCTGGGACCTCTTCGAGTACCTGCTCGGCGACGCGAGCGCGAGGGCTGCGAGCGGCTCGCTCACCACCGTCCCGACGGTGGTCGAGGGAACGGCCGGTGTGGAGTCCCCCTACGACGCGGTCTGGCAGGGCCTCGACGGTCCGGCGCGCTACCTGGGCGCCGTCTCCTACGGCGACACGGGCCTCTCCACCCTGGTCTCGATCGCGGTGCCGCAGGCCCTCCCGCCGACCCCGCCCACCCCGGGCGACCCCACGACCCCGGGCACCCCGGGCACGGGGAGCGGCTCGACCCAGCTGGCCGCCACCGGCGCCACCCCGGCGTGGCCCCTGGCCCTCGCCACCCTCGCCCTCCTCGCGGGCACCGCGGCCACCCTCTTCACCCTCAGGAGGCGCCGCACCTCGTAACCCACGGACCCTCACCAGAGGCCACGCGGAGGGGCCCACCACTCGGTGGGCCCCTCTCGCGTCTTCCCTGGAGAGCCGGAGGGCCGCACGTCACGTCGACGAGCAACAGAGGCCGGTGGGCAGGGCTGGGATTCGGTCCGAGTCGCAGGCATCGGGTCTGGCGGGGCGCCGAAGGCGCCGGGACTGCGTCTCGGACCGAATCCCAGCCCTGCCCAGCGACCGCTCCCCCATGCACACAGACGAGATGCGACACTAGGACCCATGGACCTCACCGAGCTCGTCATGCTCCGCCGGGTCCGCGACCGCATCGACCGCGAGTACGCCTCCCCCCTCGACGTCGAGGCCCTGGCCCGCGGCGCCCACGTCTCCGCGGGCCACCTGTCCCGCCGCTTCAAGGCCGCCTTCGGCGAGTCCCCGTACTCGTACCTGATGACCAGGCGCATCGAACGCGCCAAGGCCCTGCTGCGCCGCGGCGACAAGACCGTCACCGAGGTCTGCTTCGAGGTCGGCTGCCAGTCCCTCGGCACGTTCAGCACCCGTTTCACGGAGCTGGTCGGCGTGCCGCCGAGCGTGTACCTCCGTCGCCCGACCGAGGAGGTCGCCGGGATCCCCGCCTGCACCGCGAAGCAGGTCACGCGACCGGTCAGGAATCGAGAAGCGCCCGCATCCGCCCCGACGCTAGCGTGATCGGCATGACGACCACCACCATCCACTCCAGCTTCCTGCCCCACACCGACCCGGATGCGTCGCTCGCGTTCTATCGCGACGTCCTCGGCTGGGAGGTCCGCAATGACGTCCGCTGGGACGGCAACGCCTGGATCACCGTCGGCCCCGCCGACCAGCCCGACACGGCGATCGTGCTCCACCCGCCGACAGCGTCGCCCGGTCTCACCGAGGACGAGCAGCGCACGCTGCGCGAGCTCGTGGCGAAGGGCAGCTACTTCGGCGTGAACCTCGCGAGCGACGACCTCGACACGCTGTTCGCGACGCTCGAGTCGAACGGCGCCGAGGTCGTGCAGGAGCCGACCGATCAGCCGTACGGGGTGCGAGACTGCGCGTTCCGGGATCCGGCGGGCAACCTGCTCCGCATCCAGCAGAAGGGCTGAGCATGGCAGAGCACGCCGCCGACGGTCATGACGTCATCCGGGTGCACGGCGCCCGCGAGAACAACCTCAAGGACGTCAGCGTCGTGCTCCCCAAGCGCCGGCTCACGGTGTTCACCGGGGTGTCGGGGTCGGGCAAGAGCAGTCTCGTGTTCGACACGATCGCCGCCGAGTCGCAGCGCATGATCAACGAGACCTACAGCTCGTTCGTGCAGGGCTTCATGCCGACGCTGGCCCGCCCTGACGTCGACGTGCTCGAGGGCCTCACCACCGCGATCATCGTCGACCAGGAGCGGATGGGGTCGGACCCGCGCTCCACCGTGGGCACGGCGACGGATGCGAACGCGATGCTCCGCATCCTGTTCTCGCGGCTCGGCGTGCCCCACATCGGATCGCCGCAGGCGTTCTCGTTCAACGTCGCCTCGGCGAGCGGGAAGGGGGCGATCACCGTCGACCGCGGCGAGCGGACGAAGGCGGTGCGTGCCGACTTCTCGATCGTGGGCGGCATGTGTCCGCGCTGCGAGGGGCGCGGCGCCGTCACCGACATCGACCTCACGCAGCTCTTCGACGACTCGAAGTCTCTGTCGGAGGACCCGTTCACGATCCCGGGGTACACCGGCGACGGCTGGATGGTCCGCATCTACGCGGAGTCGGGGTTCTACCCCGCCGACAAGCCGATCCGCGACTTCACCGCGAAGGAGCGGCACGCCTTCCTCTACGGCGAGACGACGAAGGTCAAGATCCAGGGCGTCAACCTCACCTACATGGGCCTCATCCCGAAGCTGCAGCAGTCGATGCTGTCGAAGGACAAGGAGTCGATGCAGCCGCACATCCGGGCGTTCGTCGACCGCGCGGTGACGTTCATCACGTGTCCGGAGTGCGAGGGGACGCGGTTGAGCGAGGGCGCCCGGTCGTCGCGGATCGACGGGGTGAACATCGCGGAGGCGTGCGCGATGCAGATCACCGACCTCGCGACCTGGGTGCGGGGCCTCGACGAGCCGAGCGTGGCGCCGCTGCTGGCGAACCTGTCGCAGCTGCTCGACTCGTTCGTCGACATCGGGCTCGGCTATCTCAGCCTCGATCGGTCGTCGGGCACGCTGTCCGGTGGTGAGGCGCAGCGGACGAAGATGGTGAAGCACCTGGGCTCGAGCCTCACCGACATCACCTACGTCTTCGACGAGCCGACCGTGGGACTGCATCCGCACGACATCCGCCGCATGAACGAGCTCCTGCTGCAGCTGCGCGACAAGGGCAACACCGTCCTGGTGGTCGAGCACAAGCCGGAGGCGATCGGGATCGCCGACCACGTGGTCGATCTCGGCCCCGGGGCGGGCTCGGGCGGCGGCGAGGTGGTGTTCGAGGGCACGGTCGACGGGCTGAGGGCGAGCGGGACGCTCACCGGACGTCATCTCGACGACCGGGCGCGGCTCAAGCCGTCGGTGCGTCGCCCGTCCGGCGCCATCGAGGTGCGCGGAGCGTCGACGAACAACCTGGCGGATGTCGACGTCGACATCCCGCTCGGCGTGCTCACCGTGCTGACCGGGTCGCCGGGTCGGGGAAGAGCTCGCTCGTCCGTGGATCGGTGGCGGGGCTCGATGGGGTCGTGTCGGTCGACCAGACGCCCATCCGCGGCTCACGTCGAAGCAATCCCGCGACGTACACCGGGTTGCTCGAGCCGGTGCGGAAGGCGTTCGCCAAGGCGAACGGCGTGAAGCCGGCCCTGTTCAGCTCGAACTCCGAGGGCGCCTGTCCGGTGTGCGGCGGCGCGGGCGTGGTCTTCACCGACCTCGGGCCGATGGCCAGCGTGTCGACGGTGTGCGAGGCGTGCGAGGGCCGCCGCTTCGCCGACTCGGTGCTCGAGTACCGGTTGAACGGCAAGGACATCAGCGAGGTGCTGGAGATGCCGGTGACCGGGGCGCTCGAGTTCTTCGGCTCCGGGGAGTCGCGCATCCCCGCGGCCGTCGCGATCCTGGAGAGGCTGGCGCAGGTGGGCCTCGGCTACGTGACGCTCGGCCAGCCGCTGACGACCCTCTCGGGTGGGGAGCGGCAGCGCCTCAAGCTGGCCACGCACCTCGGCGACAAGGGCGGCGTGTTCGTCCTCGACGAGCCGACCACCGGCCTCCACCTCGCCGACGTCGAGAACCTCCTCGGCCTCCTCGACCGCCTGGTCGACGAGGGCCGCACCGTCATCGTGATCGAGCATCACCAGGCGGTGATGGCTCACGCGGACTGGATCATCGACCTCGGCCCCGGCGCCGGCCACGACGGCGGCCGCATCGTCTTCGAGGGCACCCCGGCCGACCTCGTCGCCGCCCGCTCCACCCTCACCGCCGAGCACCTCGCCGCCTACGTCGCCCCCTGATTCCCTCGCGACGAACCGGGGTTGAGGTCACTCCCAGGGGTTCACGACCTCGATCCCGCATCCCTCGAAGTCGCGCACGTTCCGGGTCACCAGAGTCGCACGGTGGCGACGGGCGATCGCCGCGATCTGCGCGTCCATCACATCGATCGGTCGGCCCGCCCGAGCCCGGAGGGCACGCACGGATGCGTACTCGACTGAATCGAGTCTGTCGAATGCGAGGACGCGCCCACCGAGTTCCTGCTCGACCACCCGGGCCGTGATGCCGCTCAGCTCACGCCTTCTCCGACCATCGGGCATCAGGGCGATGCCGTCGAGCAGCTCCGCAGTCGTGATGGAGGTGATCCACACTTCCCGGAGCAGGATCGCCGAGACGAACCGAAGCACTCGGCGGTCGCAATCGCTCCTGGTGTACTCGGAGACGACGTTCGTGTCGAGGATGATCATCGTTCGGCGCCGGAGTCGTCCTCGGAGAAGACCGGACCGCGGGAGCTCGGCCCACGTGGTGGGATCACCAGGTCGTCGGCGTAGCCCACTTCAGCGAAGAGCTCGTGGATGCGCTGGAAGAACTCACCCACCGTGCGGGGCGGATCGGCATCCGCATCCGCGCTGACTGCGGCGTTCAGGATCTCGCGCACCTCGGCCTCCATCGAGCGCCCGTTCCGAGCGGCGCGGATGCGGAGCGCATCGCGCGTCGACTCGTCGAGATCTCGAACGGTGATCGTCGCCATCTCGCCCCCTCGTCGTGCTGTCAATGCTAGCACCGCAGCGACGGAGGTGTCGAGCGATCCTCAGAGGGAGACGAGGCCGGCGCGGAGGGCGAGGATGACCGCCTGGACGCGGTCGCGGGCGTCGAGCTTCATGAGCACCCGGCCGACGTGGGTCTTGACCGTCGACTCCGAGAGGAAGAGGCGGGAGGCGATCTCGGAGTTGGTCAGGCCCTCCGCCATCGCGACGAGGACCTCGCGCTCGCGCTCGGTGAGCTCGCCGAGCCGCGCCGCCGTGTCGGGGTCGACGGCGGGCGGAGCACCGCCCGACGCGGCGGACCCGGCGGCGCCGCCCTGTGCATCCGACAGCCGGCCGCTGACGATGTCGAGGAGGCGCCGCGTGACCCGCGGCGACACCGCGGCGTCGCCGGTTGCGACCGCCTCGATCGCGGCGGCCAGCTCGGTGGGCTGGGCGTCCTTCAGGAGGAACCCGCTCGCGCCGGCGTCGAGCGCGGCGAAGGCGTACTCGTCGAGGTCGAAGGTGGTGAGGATGAGGATGCGCGACCCCGGGCTCGCGTGCACGATCGCGCGGGTCGCCTGGATGCCGTCGAGACCGGGCATCCTCACGTCCATCAGGATGACGTCGGGAGCGAGCGCCGCGGCCTGCGCGATGGCCTCTCCCCCGTCGGAGGCCTCGCCCACGACCGCGAAGCCGCGGGCCTCGAGCACCATGCGCAGCCCCATCCGGATGAGCGGCTGGTCGTCGACGAGCAGCAGTCCGATCCGTCTCACGTCACTCATCTCGCGACCTCTCCGCGGGCGTCGAACTCCGCCGTCACTCGCCAGCCGCGCGTCCCGACCGGCCCGGCCGTCACGGACCCTCCGTGCACGGCCACCCTCTCACGCATCCCGATGAGCCCGCTGCCCGACCCCACCGACGCCGCGCCCCGACCGGCCTCGCGGCCGTCGTCGGTCACGGTGATGCGGATGCGGTCGTCGCCGTAGACGAGGTCGACGTCGACCGCGGTCGGCTCGAGCGCGTAGCGGAGGGCGTTCGTGAGCGCCTCCTGCACGACCCGGAACACCGTCAGCTGCGTGACGGGATCCGCGGGCTCGCGACCGCGCTCCGTGAACCGGACCGGCAGGCCGGCGGAGCGGTAGGACTCGATGAGCTCGGGCAGCTCGGAGAGCCCGGGCTGCGGCGCCAGCTCGCCCGGCGCGGGTGCGTGGTCGGAGGTGAGGACGCCGAGCGAGCGGCGCATGTCGGCCAACGCCCGCCGCGCGGTCGACGCCGACTGGCGCACCGCCTCCTTCGCGACGTCGGGCGAGCGGTCGATGCTCGCCTCCGCGCCGTCCGAGAGCGCCACGATCACCGTGAGGCTGTGCGCGACGATGTCGTGCATCTCGCGGGCGATGCGCGCCCGCTCTGCGGCGGTGGCGATCTGCGCCTGCTGGTCGCGCTCGCGGGCGAGCTGCCAGGCCCTGTCGAGGAGCGCCTGGATGTAGCGCCGCCGGTTGCCGAACGTGATGCCGACGAGGGTAGCGATCACGAGCGACATGCTCCACATGAAGGAGAAGCCGACGATGGTGATCCAGTCGGTCTCCACCACGATCGAGCACAGGACCGCGGCCGCCGAGGCGATGGCCGTCCAGATCCACGCCGCTCGGCTCGAGCGGTACACCGCGAGCGCGTAGAGCGAGGCGATGACGGGGAACCAGGTCAGCCCCGGGGAGAAGTGCGTGCCGAGGGCGTAGCTGGCGATGAACACCGCCACCGACACCCCGGCGGTGACGTGCGGGACGTAGCGGCGGAAGACGAGGGCTCCCGTCACCAGGAGCGTCACGTACCCCGCGACCGCGGTGGGCCAGATCGGCCCGCCGCCGAGCACGTCCCTCGCGGCGACGACGAGCGTGAAGATCGCGGCGGGTGCGGAGTACACCGCCGCGATCATCACGTCGAGGAGCCACGGATGCCGGGCGAAGAACGTCCGGATGAACCCGGGCGGCTTCGGCAGGCGCAGGTCGCGCGACTCGCGCAGGTCGTCGGTCAGGCGTCTCTCCTCGCCAGCAGGGCGGATGCGGTGACGAACGGCACCGCGACCCATCCGAGCATAACGAGCAGCGCCTGCCACGGCTCGAACACGGAGCCCGATCCGAGCAGGGTCTGCCCGGCGGCGGAGGGCAGCCACTCGGTCACGACCGACGCCCACTCCGCCCCGATGAGGCTGAGCACGATCGGCACCACGAGCAGCAGGCCCACGGAGACCGCGATGCCCGCGGCGGTGTTGCGCATGATCGCGCCGATCGAGAACGACAGCAGCCCGACCAGGGCGAGGTAGCCGGCGGCTCCGATCAGCGGCCACCACACGGCGGGGTCGGTGAGGTCGGAGGCGCCGACCCGCGACTCGAGGATCGGCCAGGTGGCGGCGTACGTGATGACCACCGCGACCAGCGACACGACGAACGAGGTCGCCGCGAACACCAGGCCCTTGGCGACGAGCACGGGCTGGCGCGTCGGCACGGCGGTGAGCGTCGAGCGGATCTGTCCGGTGGAGTACTCGCCGCTCACGACGAGGACGCCGAGCACGGCGATCACGAGCTGGTTGAAGAACACCCCGATCGTCGAGATCAGGACGGCGAAGGATCCGGCCGCCTCGGCGGAGCCCGCGCCGGTGGGCGGGACGGGGACGGTGAGGGCGGCCATGACCCCCATCCCGATCTGCACGAGCAGCAGCACGAGCAGCACCCAGACGGTCGAGCGGAGGGTGGTGAGCTTGATCAGCTCCGACCGCAGGATCCCGGTGAAGCGCAGGCGCGCATCCGGCATGGTGACGTGGGAACGGCGGGCGATCTGGGGGTTCTCGACTGCGGCGGTCATCGCGCTGCCTCCTCGGCGACGGTCTGGGCGGGGGTGGTGGGTGCGGCCGGCGCGGTGGGCCCGGCCGGAGTGGTGAGCGACGTGCGGTACTCGACCTCGTCGCGGGTGAGGGCCATGTAGGCCTCCTCGAGCGATCCCTGGACGGGGGTGAGCTCGTGGAGCGCGATGCCGTGGGCGGCGGCCGCGTCGCCGACGGCGGCGGGGGCGAGCCCGCGGATCTCGAGGGCCTCCGCGGCCGTGCTGGTCACGGTCACGTCGGGCTGCGTGAGCACGCGGGCGAGCTCGGCGGCCCGGGGGCTGACGACGCGCACGTAGCTGTGGGTGGCGGAGTCGACCACGGCCGACATCGCCGCGTCGGCGATGACTCTGCCCTTGCCGAGCACGATCAGGTGGTCGGCCGTGAGCGCCATCTCGCTCATCAGATGCGACGAGAGCAGCACCGTCCGGCCTTCGGCGGCGAGCTGCCGCACGAGACCGCGCACCCAGTAGACGCCCTCCGGGTCCAGGCCGTTGACCGGCTCGTCGAGGATGAGGGTCTCCGGGTCACCGAGGAGCGCGGCGGCGATGCCGAGGCGCTGCCCCATGCCGAGTGAGAAGCCGCCCACGCGCTTGCGGGCGACCGAGGTGAGGCCGGTGAGCTCGATCACCTCGTCGACCCGGCGGGTCGGGATGCGGTGGGTCGCCGCGAGCGCGCGCAGGTGGTTGCGGGCGCTGCGGCCGGTGTGGACGGCCTTGGCGTCGAGCAGGACGCCGACCTCGTGGAGCGGTGCGCGGTGCTCGCGGTACGGGCGGCCGTTCACGGTCACTGTGCCGGCCGACGGACGGTCGAGCCCGACGATCATCCGCATCGTCGTCGACTTCCCCGCGCCGTTGGGGCCCAGGAAGCCCGTCACCTGCCCGGGGCGCACGACGAAGTCGATGCCGTCCACCGCCGTCTTCGCGCCGTAGCGCTTGGTCAGGCCTCTCGCCTGGATCATGGGTCCTCCTCGCGTTCGATGCACGGTCTCCACCGCACATCTCCACGCTAGGAATCGGACGACGTCACCCCATCCGCCTCAGGTCCCGTCCTCCTTCCCCACCCTCGTACCCCGGTACCATTCGAGGCTTTGTCCACGGGATGCGGACGGTCAGCGCTTCTTGGAGGGCTTGGGCTCGGGGGCGGGGAGGGTTCCCGCCTCGCGGGCCTCGGCGTAGTAGGCGCGCGCCTCGTCCTGGCGGGCCTTCTCCGCGCCCGAGGAGATCGAGGCGCGGATGTGCTCCGGCCCGTACCCGAAGGCGTCGACCAGGTCCTGGGCATGCGGGCGCAGGCGCGCGGCGAGCCGCTCGGTGTACAGCCGCACCGAGCGAGCGCGCGACGGCGAGAGGCGGCCGTGCATCAGATACCAGGCGAGGTGCTTCTCGACCAGCCCGAGCCCGAAGAGGTCGCGGAGCCAGGTGAGCACCACACGCGTGCCGTCGTCCATGCCCGCCGCGGCCGGGCCCTCGAGGGCCTCCGTGAACGCCTCCCACTGGAGCAGCTCGCCGTGGGCTCGCGCGGCCTCGATGATCTCGGTCTGGTGCTGGTTGAACAGGTCGGCCGCGGCCTTCTGCGAGAGCTTCGACGCCGGCCGGAGCGCACCGGCGACCTCGGCCACCATCGTCGCGACGCGGTCGGTCAGCAGCTGGCGCTGGGCGGCGGTCTCGCGCAGCTGCGACACCGAGCGCGCGGTCGAGCCGAGGTCGGCGACGCGCTGCACGAGGCTGCGGAGGCCCGATCCGCTCGTGGCCTTGTCGGCCGCCTGCTCGACCACGAACCGCGCGAGCACCCCGAAGTCGGCCTTCGCGAAGCGGCGGCTGTAGTCGCTCAGGAGGCGCTTGGCCACCAGCTGCAGCAGCACGTGGTTGTCACCCTCGAAGGTGGCGTACACGTCGAGGTCGGCGCGCAGCCCGACCAGGCGGTTCTCGGCGAGGAAGCCTGCTCCGCCGCAGGCCTCCCGCGCCTCCTGCAGGGTGTCGAGCCCGTGCCAGGTCGAGAGCGGCTTGAGCGCAGCGGCGAGCGTCTCGAGGTCCTGGCGGTCCTCGTCCGTGTCGGAGCGACCGCTGAACACCTCGTCGAACTTCGTCAGCAGCGTCTCGTGGGCGAAGGCGGCCGCGTACGTGGTCGCGAGCTTCGGGATCAGACGCATCTGGTGCATCCGGTAGTCGAGCAGCACCTCCTCGTCGGTGTCGCTGCCCGCGGTGAACTGACGGCGCTGGTTGCCGTAGGTGACGGCGATCTGGAGCGCCACCTTCGCGGCGTTCGTGGAGGCGCCGTCGAGCGAGACGCGTCCCTGCACGAGCGTGCCGAGCATCGTGAAGAAGCGACGGCCCGAGCTGGCGATCGGCGAGCTGTAGGTGCCGTCCTCGGCGACGTCGCCGTACCGGTTGAGGAGGTTCTGCCGCGGGACACGCACGTGATCGAAGTGGAGCCGCCCGTTGTCGATGCCGTTCAGACCGCCCTTGAGGCCGTCGTCCTCTCCGCCCACGCCCGGCAGGAACGCACCGGACTCGTCCCGGATCGGCACGTAGAAGCAGTGCACGCCGTGGTCGACGCCCTTCGTGATGAGCTTCGCGAAGACCGTCGCCGCGGTGCCGTCGGTCGCGGCGTTGCCCAGGTAGTCCTTCCACGCACCGCGGAACGGCGTGTGGATGACGAACTCCTGCGTCGCCTCGTCGTACGTGGCGGTGGTGCCGATGCTGGCGACGTCGGAGCCGTGCCCGGTCTCGGTCATGGCGAAGGCGCCGGGCACCTTCAGCGACATGATGTCGGGGAGGAACGTCCTGTGGTGGTACTCGGTGCCGAGGTGGAGCACGGCGGCGCCGAAGAGCCCCCACTGCACCCCCGACTTGATCTGCAGTGACGGGTCAGCGACGACGAGCTCCTCGAACCCGGCGATGTTCCCGCCGGGATCGTTGGCTCCGCCCAGCTCGACGGGGAAGGCGCGCAGGCCCTGCCCGGTCTCGACGAGGTAGCGGCACTGCTCGAGCACGCGCGCGCGGTGCTCCGCCATGCTCAGACCGTCGATGCGCTGCATCTCGGGCTTGGCGGCGGCGTCGCGCGAGGCGAGCCGGATGTCGGCCCACGTGCCGAGGAGGTAGCGGGTCAGCCACGGCACGTCGGTGCGCGCCACGACCACCTCGCCCTCCTGAGGTGCGCGCCGTCCGGTGACCTTGCCGGGGCGGATGGCCGCGGCCGATTCGTCGAGGTCCCGATCGATGGCCTCGACCTCGCTGTCGTCGGAGCCGGATCCCGTGGTGTCGAGCGTGTCAGTCATGAACGTCCTTGTCGTCGCGGAGCACCGCCACGCTACGATCGCCCGCTCGCCCGCGCCAGCGACCCGTCAGCCCGCTACAAACGGGCGTCGGGACGTCCCCCGCTCGGATTGTAGGGACGCTACAGATCTTGTAGGAAGCACACAGGTCAGCGCCGCGCGGTCGAGAGGGTCCCGCCAACTGCTCGCCGGCCGGCGGCGACGTCCGCCGCCCCCGCGACGAGCGCTCCGAGGGCGAGCACGCCGAGCAGCGGCGCCAGCACGTCGACGGCGGGCTCGAGCCCGATCCCGGTCGCGAGCGCGCCGGCCCCGATCGCCGTGAGCGCCTGGAGCAGATACGAGAACAGGTACATCAGCGACAGCGTGGCCCCTCGGTGCTGCGCGGGCGCCGCCCGGTTCACCACACCGATCCCACCGGTGAAGGCGAACGCGTACGCCACCCCGCCCGTCACACACCAGGCGAGGAAGAGCGGAAGGCTGCCCCAGACGGCGCAGGCCGCCATGATCGCGAGGGAGGCCAGGCTCAGTGCCCCGCCCAGCAGCACCGAGACGTGGGCGGGAACCCGAGCCAGGAGCACCGACACGACGCCGATGACCGCGGCCGAGATCGCCAGGAGGGCGCCGGTGACGGCCAGATCGGACGTCCCCGTGAGATCGCGGGCCATCTGAGCGCCGAGCGAGAGGAACACCGCGCCGATGCTGTAGGCGAGCGACACCGACAGCGTCGCCGCCAGGAACGGCCGGAGGAGCCCCGGCGCGAGGCGGAGCGCGCGCGGGCGCCAGTTCGGCGCCCCCAGTCCCGCCGTGTCGTCGGGCATCCGCCAGACGAGGACGAACGCGGCCGCACCGAGGAGGAAGAGCACCGCGAAGCTCAGCACGAGCGGCAGCGGCGCGAACTCGGCGAGGACCCCCGACACCAGCAGGGCGAGCGTGAGACCGGATGCGGTGGCCGAGCCGGTCACCGAGCTCGGGAACCGCGGGTTGCCCGACACGTTGTGCTCGACCAGGGATGCGCTCGCGGCGCCGAGCGCGAACCCCGTGCCCACACCCTGCAGGATGCGGCCCGCGTACAGCCAGAGGACGTTGGGCGCGAGCGCGAAGGCCACGGCGGCGACGGCGATGAGCGCCACGCCGAGGAGCATCGCCCGGCGCCGGCCGATGCTGTCGGAGACGCCCCCGAACAGCGCGAGGACGATGAGCAGCGCGAGAGGGTAGGCAGCGAAGACCGACGTCGTGACGACGGCGGGCAGACCCCAGTCCGCCGCGTAGACCGGGTAGAGCACGCTGGGGGCGCCGCTGGCCCAGAGGCAGAGGGCGAGGACGAGGGCCGAGGCCCAGAAGGCGCCCCGGCGACCGAGACGCGGAATCGACGACATGGCTGCGACACTAGCGCGTTGACTTGGAAAAACCAACCCAGTATCGTGAGGGCATGCCCGCGATCGATCCGCTCACCTCGCGCTGCCAGGTCGTCCGCACGCTCGACGTCATCGGCGAGAAGTGGTCGCTGCTCCTCGTGCGCGACGCCCTGCGCGGGCGCACCACCTACTCCGAGTTCCGTGAGTCGCTCGGCATCCCCACCGACGTGCTGAGCACCCGGCTCGCCAAGCTCGTCGAGCGCGGCGTGCTCGAGAAGCGCGCCTACCGGGCCGAGGGGTCGCGCGAGCGCTTCTCCTACCACCTCACTGAGGCGGGGCAGGGTCTCGCACTCGTGGTCGGCGCCATGGCGCAGTGGGGCGAGACGTACAACCCCTGCGACGGCGCGTCCTCGTCGCGCTTCGTCGAGGCCGACGACCGGGATGCCGCAGTCGGCATCTCCTTCATCGACGGCTCCGGGCGCGCCCTCACGCCTACCGAGGTCGCGCTGGTCCTCCGCCGCTGAACCGCGTCCGGGCCGCCCTCCCCACCGGACGGGAGGGCTCGACCTCAGGGCGTGGGCGCCTCGGGGTCGTTGCGGTGCATGGCGCGACGGACGCGCTCGACCACGTTGGCGGCGGGCGGCTCGTTGTAGGTGCCGGCGAGCTCCTGGCCCGACATCCGCCCGATCGAGTCCATCACGTCGTCGGTGAGCTTGCGGCGGGCGCGGGCGGACGACGCCTCCCCGTAGGCAGTGGCGTCGATGGGCTCGCCGAACTGGACCGTCACCGGTCGTACGCGGATCTCGGAGGTGTCGGGCGGCATCACGTCGGGTGTGCCCGTGATGGCCACCGGGACCACCGGGCACTGCGCCGTCAACGCGAGGAACGCCACGCCGGTGCGCCCCTTGTAGAGGCGCCCGTCGCGGGAGCGGGTGCCCTCCGGGTAGATCGCGAACGCCCCGCCCGCCTGCAGCACCTCGAGCCCCCGGTCGAGCGAGTCCTTCGCCGCAGTGTTGCTCGCACGGTCGACCGGGATGGCCCCGATGCCCTCGAAGAACGACCTCGACAGGCGCCCCTTCGCGCCGGTGCCGGTGAAGTACTCCGCCTTGGCGAGGAACCGCACGTCGCGCGGGGCGAGGATCGTGATGGCCACGCTGTCGATGAAGCTCAGATGGTTGCTCGCCAGGAGGACCGCGCCCGTCCTCGGCACGTTCTCCCGGCCGATCACCGTCGGATGGAAGACCACCCGCGTGAAGGGACGCGCGAGCCCGCGGAGGACCTGTTTGAACACCACCCGATCCTCACACGGGACGCATTCCGCTGCACGTATGTGCACGGATGCCCAGGCGCTCCGCACATCCGTTCAGTTCAGCGAGGGCGCCGTCGGCTCTCAATCTCCGCCGAGCCCAGCAGGCGCGGGGCGAGGAAGCGCAGCATCGCGTCGACGAGCGTCCGCCGCGACTCCACACGGCGGTACTCGTGCCCCTCGCCGGGCAGCTCGAGGTACTCGACCTCGCGCCCCAGCTGCTCGAGCCGGGCCACGATCCGCCTCGCCTCTCCGATCGGCACGTTCGTGTCGAGCTCGCCGTGCACGACGAGCAGCGGCGAGCGGATGCGGTCGGCGGCGTTCAGCGGCGAGATCGCCTCCAGCAGGGCGCGGTCCGCGACAGGGTCGCCGTACTTCGTGACCGCGGCCTCGGCGATCCACGGCTCGGTCTCCTCGTAGAAGGCGAGCAGGTCGCTCATGCCGCACACGTCGACCCCCGCGACGAACACCTCGGGGGTGAACGCCAGCGCGCACAGCGTGAGGTACCCGCCGTACGACCGGCCGGTGACGGCGAGCCGCCCCTCCTCGGCCACCCCGATCTCGACGAGGTGACGGGCGGAGGCCGTGACGTCGTCGAACGCACCCTGCCTGCCGTGCACGTCGTCCGCGTGACCGAACTCGCGGCCGAATCCCGAGGAGCCCCGGACGTTGGGCGCGAGCACGCTGATGCCCGCCGCCGCCATCGCCTGGTGCTGGGCGCTGAAGACGGGCCTCTCCTGCGACTCCGGTCCGCCGTGGAGGTGCAGCATCGCCGCGCGCCGCCCGCCGGTCGCCGCGCCGCTCCCCGTGGCGCGATAGAGCCATCCGGTGATCTCGAGCCCGTCGAGCCCCTCGTAGCGCTCGAGCGACGGCTCCACCAGGCCGGTGCCGGGCAACTCGGGCACGTCGGTGACGCGCGTCCAGCCGAGGGTCGCTACCTCGAGGTGCCAGAGCTCCCGGGGCCGCTGCGGCCCCTCCACGGCGAGCACCACGCTCTCCCCGTCGCGGCTCAGCACGGGGCTGGTCGCCACCGCGCCGGGAAGGCCCGTGATCGGCGTGAAGACGCGGTCGACGGTGTCGTAGAGCTCGAGCTCGCTGCGTCCCGCGACGTTCCAGACGAGCAGGAGCCGACGGCCGGCGTCGTCGGCGTCGAGCGCCTCGAGCTCGGCGTCCTCGCGCACGGCGAGCACCTCGGGCGCCCGCGACCAGTCGTCGGGATCGATGGCGAGCGAGACCAGCTGCCGTCTCGGCAACCCCACCTCGGTGACGAAGTACGCCATGCCGGGATGCCCCGAACCGGCGGGGGCGGGCCGGATGATGGCGCGGTCGGTGGCGCCTCGGGCCGGATGCGGCATGAGCGGATGCTCCTCGTCGCGTTCCCGGTCGACGACCACGCAGAACTCGTGTCCCCGCGGGCCGTCGCGGAGCACCAGCATCCGCTCGTAGGCGGAGAGGTCGAGCACGTGGATGAGGTCGCCCTCCGCGAGCGCCTCGAGCGATCCGGTCGCGGGGTCGGCGAGGAACGCGCGCGTCGGCTCGCCCGCCGCCTCGGCGGGGAGGGTCACGATGACGCGATGTCCGCTGCGGGTCCACGGCCCCAGCTCCGCGTGCTGCGTCGACGATCCCGCGACGAGCCGAGCGTCCGTGCCGTCGGGCCGCACCACCCACACCTGGGTGCGCACGCCTCCCCCGGTCGCCACGGCGCAGGCGAGCCACGCGCTGTCGGCGGACCAGCTCACCGACACGACGGGGTCGTCGGTGAACCGCAGCGGCACGGCCTCCGGCGGCGGTCCGTCGAGCACGACGTCCTGCACCCACAGCTCCGGCGAGCCCGACCGGTCGCTCACGAACGCGACCCTGCCCGCATCCGGGGTCATCGTCGGGCCCCAGCTCCCCCACGCGGCCGAGAGCTCCACGGCCAGCCTCCGGGCGCGCTCGAGGCGGTCCGCCAGGACCCGGTCGACGAGCGACCTCCTGCCCTCCGGGCCGAGGTCGAAGTAGTGCGGCTCCACGCGCAGGCTCATCGCACGCCGTGCTTCTGCAGCCACATCTCGAGCAGGGCGAGCTGCCAGAGCTCGTTCGAGCCGAGGGTGGTGCGGGTCGTGTTCGGGTCGGCGAGGAGCCGATCGACCGTCTCCGGCCGGAACAGCCCCCGCTCGCGGGCCGCGGGATCGGTGAGCGCCTCGCGCACGCGCTCCAGGTACGGGCCTTCGAGCTGCCGGATCGCGGGGACCGGGAAGTAGCCCTTGGTGCGGTCGATCACCTCGTCCGGCACGACGCCGCGGGCGGCGCGCTTCAGCACGCCCTTGCCGCCGTCGGCGAGCTTGAGCTCGGGCGGGATGCGCCCGACGAGCTCGACGAACTCGTGGTCGAGGAACGGCACCCGCGCCTCCAGCCCCCAGGCCATGGTCATGTTGTCGACGCGCTTCACCGGATCGTCCACCAGCATGACGGTGGTGTCGTTGCGGAGGGCCGCGTCGACCGCGGTCTCGGCGCCCGGTCGACCGAAGCGCTCGTCGATGAAGGCCCGGGGCGCCTCCGCGTCGACCTCGGCCCGCCACCGGTCGTCGAGCAGCTCCCGCAGGGCGGCGCGCGACCGGTCGAAGAACACCCGCTCGTAGGCGTCGGCGGCGCTCTCGCGGGCGACGCCGGCGAGCGGCGGGTACCAGTCGTAGCCGCCGAGCACCTCGTCGGCGCCCTGCCCGGACTGCACCACCTTCACGTGACTCGACACGTCCTCGCTGAGGAGGTAGAACGCCACGCAGTCGTGGCTGACCATCGGCTCGCTCATCGCCTCGAGCGCCCCGTCGATCCCGGGCAGCAGCCTCGATCCGTCGATGCGGATGCGGTGGTGATCGGTCGCGAACCGCCGGGCGACCACATCCGAGTACTCGAACTCGTCGCCCGACTCCCCGCCCGCGGACTCGAAGCCGATGCTGAACGTGGCGAGGTCGGTCTGCCCGGCCTCGGCGAGCAGCGCGACCACCAGCGAGGAGTCGATGCCGCCCGAGAGCAGCACTCCGACGGGCACGTCGGCGACCATGCGGCGCTCGACGGCCGTGCGCAGCGACGCGAGGAGCGCATCCTGCCAGTCGCGCTCGGACCAGTCGGCCCGGCCCGGGTCGCGGCTGAAGTCGGGCTCCCAGTACACGCGCTCGGTGCTCGTGCCGTCGGGCTCGATCACCCGGACCGTCGCCGGCGGGAGCTTGCGCACACCACGGAGGATGGTCCGCGGCGCGGGGACGACGGAGTGGAAGCTGAGGTACATCGCCAGCGCGGTGGTGTCGATGGTCGTGTCGACATCGCCCGCCGCGAGGAGGGCGGGGAGCGTCGAGGCGAAGCGCAGTCGGTCGGCCCGCTCGTCGAGGTACAGGGGCTTGATGCCCAGGCGGTCGCGCGCGAGCACGGCGCGGCCGGATGCCTGCTCCACGACGACGAACGCGAACATCCCCAGCAGGTGGTCCACGCAGTCCGTGCCCCACTCGGCATACGCCTTGCCGATCACCTCGGTGTCGGAGGTGGAGAGGAAGCGGTGGCCCTTCGCCTCGAGCTCGGCCCGGAGCTGCCGGTGGTTGTAGATGCACCCGTTGAACACGATCGAGAGCCCGAGCGCGGTGTCGATCATCGGCTGGGAGCCGGCGGCGCTCAGGTCGATGATCGACAGCCGCCGGTGCCCGAGCGCGACCGGTCCGCGTGCCCAGATCCCGTCGGCGTCGGGCCCGCGGTGACGCAGGCACCCGGTCATCCGATCGACGGCCTCGAGGTCGGCTCGCCGCCCGTCGAAGCGGATCTCGCCCGCCAGTCCGCACATCAGCCCTCCTCCGTTCCGCGCTCTCCGGCGAGGACCCCGGGGGCGGTCGCGGGTCCGACGATCCAGGTGTCCTTCGCGCCGCCGCCCTGCGAGGAGTTCACGACCATGCTCCCCTGGCGCGCCACCCGCGTGAAGGCCGCATCGGCCACCGTGTACTGGTCCGGACCGGTGGCGTAGACGAAGACGCGCAGGTCGACGTGCCGCGGTTCGAGGGCCGGGCCGTCTGCGAAGCGCCCGAAGGTCGGATGCGTCGACAGCGCCACCACCTCCTGCGCCACCCAGTCGCCGGGATCGGCGGCGATCGCCGCTCGCCGCTCGGCCACCTCGGACGCCGTCGCCGCCGGTCCGATCAGCACGCCGTGGCCGCCGTGTCCGTCGACGGGCTTCGTGACGAGCTCGCCCAGCCGCCCGAGCACGGCTCGGCGCTCCGTCTCGTCGGAGGTGCGGTAGGTGGGCACCGACTCGAGGGCGGGACGCTCACCGAGGTAGTACGCGATCAGCTCGGGCACCGAGCAGTACATCGCCTTGTCGTCGGCGATCCCGTTGCCCGGCGCGTTCACGAGATGCACGGCGCCGCGCTCGGCCACGTCCATCACCTCGGCGCCGACCGCCCGCCCCGATCGGTCGACCGCCTCTGGCAGTTCGACGTCGAGACGCAGGTACAGGGTGTCGATGGGGGTGCCCGAGCCGCGCTCGATGACCCGCCCGCCCTCGACCGAGAGGTCGTCGACGGTGAGCAGCAGGAGGTTCGCTCCCGCGGCGAGGGTGCGGTGCTCGAACCACGCGGTGCTCCCCGGGCCCGAGGAGAGGAGAGCGACCACGCCCTCGCCGCCGGCGGGCGCGAGCAGCGCGGACCTGAGGAGACGGAAGGACGACGAGGGGGTGAGGAGCCCGGGAGGCCGCGGCAGGTCGGGCACGACCGCATCCATGAGGCGACGCGCGGCCACGGCATAGGTGATGCCGCTGGGATTGCGCACGTTGTCCTCGAGCACGCGCCATCCGCCGAACTCGTTGCGGACGAGGTCGAAGCCGAGCACGGGGGCGCGCAGGGCTCCCGAGGGAAGCCTCCGTGCCTCGTCGCGCCAGCCCGGCGACTCCTCGACGGCGCTGCGCGGCAGCAGGCCGTCGCGCAGCACACGCTGCTCGCCGTAGACGTCCTGCAGGAAGGCCTCGAGCGCGCGGGCCCGCTGCACCACACCCGCGGTGATCTCGGCCCACTCGTGGGCGTTGATCAGCCGCGGGACGAGATCGACGTCGAAGTCGATCGAGTCGCCGTCGACCCCGAACGTCATCTCGTGGGCACGCACCCACGTCGCGCCGGCCGCCATCCGCTCCTCGATCTCCTCGCGCGAGCGCCCCTCGAAGAAGGCGACGAGGTCGCGGTAGAGCGGCTTCGGCGTCGAGCCCGCGCTCACCGCCTCGTCGCCGGCGCGCACCGGGTAGGAGCGGAGCGCCGGCACCGCAGCGACGCGGCCTGAGGCCGGGCCGTGCGTCTCCTCGACCACGAGCCGCACGACGTCGTCGAGGTCGCCGCGCTCGGCGAACGCCGCTCGCTGGCGGTCGGCGGAGTTGCCGCGGGCCAGCAGCACCTCGGACAGCTCGTGCACCTGCTCCCAGTCGCCCAGCTCCTCGAGCTGCGGGCGCAGGCGCCGGGTGAGACGCCGGACCGCGTGGGCAGCGGCGATCGGGCGCGGATGCTCCTCGTCGTCGAGCAGGTCGGCGGTCAGACCGCTCCGCGCGGCCTGCCACATCGCCGCGCGATGCAGCGGCGCCGCCGCCGGTCGGTAGGGCCTGCCCGCGAGGATGTCGTCCTCGGCCGCCCTCACCGCGGCGCGGAAGAGGCCGGCGATGAGCACGGCGTCGTCGACGATCGGACAGGCGTCGCAGACGCGCAGCTCGAGGGTCGGGGCGTGAGACGACGGCCGGACCTCGAAGTAGGCCATCTTCGAGTCGGCGATCACCCCGGAGTGGATGAGGTCCTCGAGCAGCTGGTCGTACTCCGCCGCCGAGGCCAGCTGACCCGTCGCCCCCGCGCTCGGCCACCGCTGCCAGATGATCGAGCGGATGCTCGAGTAGCCGGTGTCGTGCCCGTTCCAGTAGGGCGAGCTGGCGCTGATCGCGAGCAGGGTCGGCAGGTGGTCGGAGACGCGCTGCGCGATCTCGACGGCGAGATCGCGGTCGGAGACGCCCACGTGGATCTGCGTGCCGCAGATCAGCTGCTCGTCGACCAGGAGCCGGTACTGCTCCTGCATCCGCCCGTAACGGCCCGTCGTGGTGAGCTCGAAGTCGGCGAAGGCGCTGCGCGGCGCGGTGCCGACCGCCGCGATGCCGATCCCCTCGGGCTCCGCGATGTCGATCACGCCCTTGCGCAGGCGGAGGATCTCCTCGCGGAGGCCGTCGAGGGTGCTCACCGGCTCGGTGTTCGTCTCGACGGTGGTGCGTTGGATCTCGGCGGAGTAGCTCTCCGACGGGAGTCTGGAGAGCAGCTGCGGCGCGCGCGCCGAGAGCTTCGAGCTCTCCAGATCGATCAGGTGGAGCTCTTCCTCTGCGCCCAGGGTCAACTCCGCGGCCATGGCCACACCCTACGGGGAGCGCCCGCGTTGCGCCCGGGATCCGCGGATCCTTGCCAGCCGCCGCCCTCGCCCGCCGCCCGCGCGGGCTGCTCTCCCGCGCGCTGCTCGCGTGGCGCGCGCTGCTCGCGTGGCGCGCGCCCGGGTCGCCCGGATGCTGAGTGCTCACTTGTGGCGCCATCTGGCCCGGGGTCGCACACGAAGTGAGCACTCGATCCCGTGGAGCCTCGCCACGCCGACGGAGCCGAGTGCTCACTCTTGGTGCCATCGGCCGCAAAGCTGCGCCGAGATTGAGCACTCGAGCCCGCGAGGGCGCTGCGCGATGAACGGCAGGACCCCGAGTGCTCACTTCTCGCGCCATCGCGCACGGGATCGCGCACAAAGTGAGCTTTCGATCTCGCGGGCCTCGTCACACCGACGGAGGCCGGGTGCTCGCCTTCTGCGCACCCACGAACGGGCGTGCTGTCGCACCCGACGGGACACTGAGTGCGCGGTATTGGCGCCATCTCGCGCGGGGTCGCACACGAAGTGAGCACTCGATCCCGCAGAGGAGCCCCGCGAGGGCCCATGGAGGACGAGGCTCACAGACGCGGTGTCGGGATCAGGGGGACGAGGTCACCAGGGATCGTCGGTCGGCGGCTCGTCGGGCGGGACCCAGCCGTCGTCGGGCGGGTACTCGTCGAAGGGCGGGTCGTCGAAGGGGGGCTCGTCGAACTCGGGCGTGCGCCGCGCACCGCGCGCGCTGCTGCCGCGCCGCGTCGCGGTCTGCGTCGACCGGGCGGGCGCGGTGGAGGCGACCGAACCGGGCACGCCGGCGGCCTCCGCGACATCGGGCCCGGGTCCGTCAGCGGCGCCGCCGAACTCGGCGACGACGGCGACCAGGCCCTCGCCGTACGACTCGCGCTTGCGGTCGCCGATGCCGGAGACGCCGACCAGGTCGTCCACGCTGCGAGGACGCAGCTGAGCGACAGCGGCGAGCGTCGCGTCGTGGAACACGACGTAGGCCGGGACGCCCTGCTCGCGGGCGGTGGCCGCACGCCAGGCCCGTAGCGCCTCGAACAGCTCGGCGTCCGCGCCCGACAGCTCGGGCCTGCCCTTCGCCGCCGAACCGCCGCCGTTCCCCGTCGAGCGGGCCGCGCGCGGGGCCCGCTCGGGCTCCCGCCGCATCTGCACGGTCTGGTCGCCGCGGAGCACGGCCGCGCTCTCGGGGGTGATGGCGAGCGTGCCGTATCCGTCGTCGTTCACCGCAAGGAAGCCCTGAGCGAGGAGCTGACGGATCACCCCGCGCCACTGCTGCTCGGTGAGGTCGTCGCCGATGCCCCAGGTGGAGAGCTGGTCGTGCCCCCACTGCGCCACGCGATCGGTGCGCTTGCCGCGCAGGATGTCGATGAGGTGGCCTGCCCCGAAGCGCTGCCGGCGCTCCCGGTCGAGGCGGACCACCGTCGAGAGCAGCTTCTGCGCGGGGACCGTGCCGTCCCACGACTCGGGCGGCTCGAGGCACGTGTCGCAGTTGCCGCACGGTCCCGACTGCTGGCCGAAGTAGCCGAGCAGGTTGACCCGGCGGCAGTGGACGGTCTCGCAGAGGGCGAGCATCGCATCCAGATGGGAGGAGAGCCGGCGGCGGTGGGCGAGGTCGCCGGGCGACTCCTCGATCATGCGCCGCTGCTGCACGACGTCGCCGAGGCCGTAGGCCATCCACGCCGTCGAGGGTGCGCCGTCGCGCCCCGCGCGGCCTGTCTCCTGGTAGTAGCCCTCGACCGACTTCGGGAGGTCGACGTGGGCGACGAAGCGCACATCCGGCTTGTCGATGCCCATGCCGAACGCGATGGTCGCGACGATCACGACGCCGTCGTCGCGGAGGAAGCGCGCCTGCGTCTGCGCGCGGAGCCGAGCGTCGAGACCGGCGTGGTACGGCATGGCGTCGACGCCGTTCTGCACCAGGAACTCGGCCGTCTTCTCGACGGTGTTGCGGGAGAGCGCGTAGACGATGCCCGAGTTGCCCGCCTGCTCGTTGCGGATGAACGACAGCAGCTGCTTGCGGACCTCGCCCTTGGGGTCGATGCGGTAGCGGATGTTGGGGCGGTCGAAGCTGGCGACGAAGTGCTTGGCCTCGTGCAGGGTGAGGCGCTCGGTGATCTCCTTGTGCGTCGCCTCCGTCGCGGTCGCGGTGAGGGCGATGCGCGGGACGTCGGGCCACCGCTCCGCCAGCTCGGCGAGGGCGAGGTAGTCGGGCCGGAAGTCGTGCCCCCACTGCGACACGCAGTGGGCCTCGTCGATGGCGAACAGTGCGATGCGCCCCGACTCGAGCAGCCGCTTCGTGCTCTCGGACGACAGCCGCTCGGGTGCCACGTAGAGGAGGTCGAGCTCGCCGCGACGGTACGCGGACTCGACCTCCGACCGCTCGACCGGATCCTGCGTGGAGTTGAGGTACGCAGCGCGGACGCCCAGCTCGCGCATGGCCGACACCTGGTCGTGCATGAGGGCGATGAGCGGCGAGACCACGATGCCCGTGCCCTCGCGCACGAGCGACGGGATCTGGTAGCAGAGCGACTTGCCGCCGCCGGTGGGCATGAGGACCACGGCGTCGCCGCCCGCGATCACCTGATCGATCACGTCGGCCTGGAACCCGCGGAACGAGTCGTACCCGAACACGTGCTGCAGCACGTCGAGCGCTGTTCTCGGATGCGCGGTGTCGATGGCGTCGGTCACCCCACGAGCCTAGTTCGCCCCTCCGACCCCCGCCCCGCGCATCCGCTCCCTGTGGACACCGCCCCCGCCCCGCCCTCCGGTGCAGGACTCGCCGCGCCCCGCGTCGGGCGCGGCGCCGCGCACCCCGCCCCCTGGGTCGCACGGCGCCCGATGTCGTGGACCGCGCTTCCCAGGCCTGGGACAACTCCGGAGATTCAGGCGGATACGAGCCAACTCCGGACTTCCGGCGGCGCGGCGGCGCGAAAGTCCGGAGTTGGCACCGGCAGCCGGACCGCGCGAACAGCGTGAGCAGCGCCGACAGCGCGCCGCGGCCCCGCGTCGGAGCCCGCACCGCGCCCCCGCACCGCACCCCCGCGGTGGAGGACAGGGCGGGGCAGGTCAGCGGGAGAGGGGGACCTCGAGGAGGCTCAGGCCAGGAGGAGGGCTCGCGAGGGCCTGGTCGAGGGCGCCGCGGCCGGGGACGCGCTGGTGCTGCCAGCCGTAGGCGGCGGCGAGGGACGCGAGGTCGACGTCGTGCGGGGTGTACATCAGGCGGTCGAAGGCGCCCGGGTCGGCGCTTGCCGCCACCTCGAGCCCGTCGAAGATCGTGCCCCCGCCGTCGTTCCCGACGATGACCTGCACCCGGGGACGCCTCTCGCCCCTCGGCACGAGCAGCCCGCCCGCATCGTGCAGGAGCGCGAGGTCGCCGAGGAGCACCCGGGTCACACCGACGCCGCGCGCATCCGCGGACTGGGAGGCGACGGCGATCCCCATCGCGGTCGACACCGTCCCGTCGATGCCGGCGAGGCCGCGGTTGGCGTGCACGGGGATCCGCTTGCCGGGCGCCGCCGCGTCGAGCTCGCGGATGAGCCGGGACGCGCCGAGCAGCAGGCGGTCGTGCGGCCAGCTCGCCCGCCACACGGCGAGGCCCAGCGTGCGTCGTGTGATCGGGGCGCGGAGGGCGGCGAGCTCCCCCTTCGCGTAGTCCCGGCGGTCGGCGAGGTCCCAGGTGCCGGCCTCCACCTCGCCCACGGACGCGATGTCGTCGTCCGCAGCGTCGACCAGGGCTCGGCTCGCGAAGACCCAGCTGCCCAGCCAGGCGCGTGCCTCTCTGTCGGACCGGTCGAACGGGTCGGCGTCGAGCGCATCGACGACCACCGCATCCGGTCGGGGGACGACGGGCTCGCCCGCGCCCCGGACGACGACGACCTCCACGTCCGGACGCGCCAGCAGGGCGGGCACCTGCCGCGAGAGGGTGGGATGCCCGAACACGACCGCGCGCTCGACCCGACCGCCGAACTCGGCGTCGGAGAGCAGCTCGCGGTAGGCGACGACGAGGTCGGGACCGAAGCGCGATCCGCTCGACACCTCGGCCAGCAGCGGCCACCCGGCGGATGCGGCGAGCGCGGCAGCGCCCTCGCCCGCCCCGTGCCCGGCGATCACCACGGTGCGCGGACCCCGCGCGAGATGCAGCGACGACCGGACCTCCACGGCCGGGCGGGCGGCCGACGCGCGGGGAGAGGATGAGGCGAGGGCGGGCCGCACCGGGAGATCCGAGAGCAGCTCCCCCGAGAGAGGCTCCGAGAATTGCAGGTTGAGATGCACCGGCCCGGGGTCGGTGCCCGTCGCGCCGACGGTGCCGTCCGCGCCGGTCGTGCCGGTCGCGGCCGCGTGCGCTGCGGCGGCGAGGGCGACCGGATCCGGCATCCCGGACGCGTCGGGCGCGGCGACGTCGTGCTCCAGCCGCACGAACCGCCCGAACATCCCCGGTTGCCACGTCGTCTGGTTCGAGCCCGTCCCGCGGAGTGCCGCCGGGCGGTCGGCGCTCAGCACGATCATCGGCACCCCGCTGTGCGAGGCCTCGGCGACGGCGGGCAGCAGGTTCGCCACCGCGGTGCCCGAGGTCGTCACCACGAGGGCCGGCACCCCCGACTCGACCGCGAGCCCCAGGGCGAGGAACCCCGCGTCGCGCTCGTCGATGCGGACGTGGACCGTGATGCCGCCGCGCGCCTCGAGATCGGCGAGGGCGAGGGCGAGGGCCTGCGAACGGGAGCCGGGGGCGACGACGGCGTGCCGCACACCGAGCCGGGAGAGCTCGTCGACCAGCCGAGCCGCGAACGTGGCCGCGGGGCTAGGGACGCTCACCGTTCTTTTCTACCGTTGTCCTGCTCGTCGTCCATGTCGGACAGCTGCTGCTCGAGCTCGCGGAGACGCTCGTCGTCGCTCGGCGACCGCGTGGGGGCGCGCATGGTGCCGAGGAAGTCGGGGTCGTCGTCGGGGCCCAGCACACGAGGGCGAGGTGCCGCACCGCGCTTCGCGCCGCGCCCGATGAGGAACCAGAGCACGCCGCCGATCGGAGGCAGCAGGAGGATGACGAGCGCCCACGCCCAGCGCGGCAGACCGCGGATGCGCGCCCTCTGGAGCATCAAGCTGTCGACCAGCGCATAGATCGTGAACGCCACCACGACGATGACGAGCACGAGCAGCAGGCGGGCCATGCTCAGATGGTACCCCCGCCTCACGGGCGCCGACTGCGTGTTGGCTGCCCGACCGCCGAGCGCCCGCTCAGGATGCGCCGCCTAGAATTCCAGGGTGAACTCCGGCCGCACGTGGATCCTGTACTCGCTCATCCGCCTGGGCGTCTTCGCGGTCGTGCTCGCCCTCCTGCTCTTCCTGCAGATCGTCCCGTGGGTGGCGGCCATCCTCGCCGCGATCATCGCCCTGTGCATCTCGATCATCTTCCTGCGGCGACCCCGTGAGGAGGCGTCGAAGACCCTCTACGACGCCCGTGCCAACCGCTCGGCCAGGTCAGCGGCCCCCGCTCGCGTCTCGGAGGACGAGAGCGTCGAGGACCGCGCCGTCGACGACCAGCCGGAGACGAGCGGATCCGACGAGCGCCCCGCCGACGCGCCGGTGGTCGAGGACCAGCCCGACACCAAGTAGCTGCGGTCAGTACCCGAGCGCGAGCCCCAGCCCCACGCCGTAGGCGAGCGCGCAGAAGCTCGTGAGCTGCAGCACCAGGATGAACTCCTTCGGCGTCTTCGCCGTGAGCATGATGACCGTCGCCGGCGCGGAGAGCAGCAGGGTGAAGAACACCAGCGGCGCCTTCGGGTAGAGCAGCGACAGGAACGCGAGCACCGCGTACGCGATCACCAGCCACACCACGTACACGACCCGCGAGGCCGTCCGGCCGATGAGCACCGAGAGCGTGCGCTTCTTCGCCAGCTTGTCCTGCTCGATGTCGCGGATGTTGTTGGCCATGAGCACGGCGCAGGCCAGCGCACCGATGGCGATCCCTCCCAGCCACGACTCCGTGTTCACCTCACCGGCGAGGATGAACGTGGTGCCCGCCGTGGCGACCAGCCCGAAGAACACGAACACGAACAGCTCACCGAGGGCGTAGTACCCGTACGGATGCTTGCCGCCGGTGTAGAACCACCCGGCGAGGATGGCGACGACTCCGACCGCGAGCAGCCACCAGTACCCGGTGAGCACGACGACCACGAGACCCGACACGGCCGCGAGCGCGAAGAAGGTCAGCGCCACGATGAGGACCGTCCGGGGCCTGACCGCCCCCGATCCGGTGAGGCGAGGCGGCCCGACCCGGAACGCATCCGTGCCCCGGACGCCGTCGGAGTAGTCGTTGGCGTAGTTCACGCCGATCTGCAGGAACACCGCGACGAGGAGGCACAGCAGCACGCGGAGCTTCGAGATGTCCTCCGTCGGGACCATGGCAGCCCCCGTGCCGAGCGCGACCGGCGCGATGGAGAGGGGCAGCGTGCGCAGACGAGCACCCGAGATCCACGCCCGGACCGCTGACCGCGACTTCCCCGTCTTCTTCGTGGCGCCCGACCGGCCCGCGTTGCGACCGCGGCTGCCGGCGTTCTGGCGACCGGAGTCGCTCACGGTGCGACCGGGTCGGCCGCCGTCTGCGGTGCGCGCGGGGTGACCCGAGGGGCGCTTCTTCGTCTTCGACATCGGCTGAATACTAGCCCTCACCGCTTGGCGGCGTTCCTGCGTCGTCGCAGAGCGATCCGAGCGGCGCGGAGCCGGCGCCTGCAGCCCTTCCGTGGCCCGTCACGGCCCCGGCTCCGTCACCCCGTCGCCGTCGCTGCCCGGTCCCGCGGATGCGGTGAGCGTCCGGGTGAGGCCGACACGGTCGGGCTTGCCCGACGCGAGCCGCGGCAGCCGCTCGAGCTCGACGATCTCGTCGGGGGCCGCGGCGCGGCCCGCCCCCTCGGCGACGGCGTCGCGCAGCCGCCAGAGCGCGCCCACCGGCACCCGCGCATCCGTCACCACGACCGGGACCTGACCCCACTCCTCGCTGTCGCGTGCCACGACCACCGCCTGCTCGAACCCCGGCACGGCCTGCACCAGGCGTTCGACCCGGTCGAGCGCGACCTTCACGCCACCCGAGATGATGACGTTGTCGAGGCGTCCGCTCACCTGCACGTGCACGGCGTCGCCGGTCTCGGTGACCGAGCCCGCGTCTCCCGTGCGATACCACCGCACGCCCTCGTCGACGAGGAAGCGCTCGGCGGTGAGCTCGGGGTCGAGGTATCCCTCCGCCAGCGACGGGCCCGAGATCTGCAGCTCGCCCCCTCGCTCGCGCACCACCGTGCGCCCGATCGGGAGTCCGTCGTAGACGCATCCGCCCGCGGTCTCGCTCGAGCCGTACGTGCGCACGACCCGGAACCCGAGGGCGCGAGCCCGTTCGGCCAGCGCCGGGGACAGCGCCTGACCGCCGACGAGGAGGGCGTCGAACCGCGCGACGGCGGAGCGGATCTCCGGTGCGCGCTCGGCGGCCTCCACGAGCCGGGCGAGCTGGACCGGCACGATCGAGGTGTAGCGCACCGGATGCTCGAGCTCCGCCGCCGCGTCGACGAAGCCGTGCGCCGTGAACCGGCCGGCGGACGCGACGACCGGCGTCGTGCCCGCGGCGATCGACCGCACCAGCACCTGGATGCCGGCCACGTAGTGCGTCGGGAGGGCGAGCAGCCACTGCCCCGGTCCGCCCAGGGCCGACTCCGATCCGGCGGCCGAGGCGAGCAGGGCGTCGGCGCTGAGCGCCACCCGCTTCGGCGCCCCTGACGAGCCCGAGGTCTCGACCACCAGCGCGACCGGGAGGGCGACCTCGTCCGGGACATCGCCGCCGATCGCATCCGGCGCCGCCTCACCCAGCGCCGTCTCGCCCAGCTTCGCCCGCTCGCGCGGCAGGATGGCCGGCCCCTCGCGAGAGAGCGCCGCCCGCAGCGCGATGCCGACGGTGTGCGGATTCGACCCGTCGATCACCTCCAGGCGACGCACAGACCCCACCCCGCCCTCAGTAGTGGTACGGGAAGCGGCTGAAGTCGGGGTCCCGCTTCTCGAGGAAGGAGTCGCGCCCCTCGACCGCCTCATCGGTGCCGTACGCCAGGCGGGTGGCCTCCCCGGCGAACACCTGCAGGCCGACCATGCCGTCGTCGACCGCGTTGAAGGCGTACTTGAGCATGCGGATCGCCGTGGGCGACTTGCCCAGGATGATGCGCGCCCACCGGAGCGCCTCCACCTCGAGCTCGGCGTGGGGTACGACGGCGTTGACCGCGCCCATCTCGTAGGCGCGCTGCGCGCTGTACTCCTGGGCGAGGAAGAAGACCTCGCGAGCCACCTTCTGACCGACCTGCTTCGCGTAGTAGGCGCTGCCGTACCCGCCGTCGAACGACCCGACATCGGCGTCGGTCTGCTTGAATCGGCCCTGCTCGGCGCTGGCGATCGTGAGGTCGGCGACCGCATGGAGGGAGTGCCCCCCGCCGGCGGCCCAACCGGGCACGACGCAGATGACGACCTTGGGCATGAAGCGGATGAGGCGCTGCACCTCGAGGATGTGGAGCCGCCCTGCACGAGCGGGGTCGATGCCGGCCGCGGTCTCCTCCTCCGAGTACTTGTACCCGTCGCGGCCGCGGATGCGCTGGTCGCCGCCGCTGCAGAAGGCCCACCCGCCGTCGCGCGGGCTCGGGCCGTTCCCGGTCAGCAGCACCACGCCGATGCGGGGGTTCTGGCGGGCGTCGTCGAGCGCGGCGTACAGCTCGTCGACGGTGTGGGGCCGGAACGCGTTGCGGATCTCGGGTCGGTCGAAGGCGATGCGTGCGACGCGGCCCTCCACATCGTGGTGGTACGTGACGTCGGTGAGCCCCTCCCAGCCGGGCACCTCACGCCACTGGGTGGGGTCGAAGATGTCGGAGACTCCGGGCAGTGCGCTCATGCTCTTCAGCCTACGCGCGGGGCCTCGGGCGCCCGGGCCGGCGACGGACATTGGGGAGGACGGGCAGACGCGACAGACTTGTGCAATGACCGGCAGCCTCCCCGCCCTCGACGACGTCCTCGACCGGATGCGGGTGGTCGCGATCCCGCTGCACACCCGATTCCGCGGGCAGACCGTCCGCGAGAGCGTCGTGCTCGAGGGTCCGGTCGGTGCCACGGAGTTCTGCCCCTTCCCGGAGTACGCCGACGAGGAGGCCGCGAGCTGGCTGCGCGCCACGATCGAGTTCGGCTGGACGGAGCCGCCGGCGCCACTCCGCGACGAGGTCTGGGTGAACGCGACGCTGCCCGCCGTCCCCGCGGATGCGGTGGCCGAGGTGCTGTCCCGCTACGACGGGTGCCGCACGGTGAAGGTGAAGGTCGCCGAGCAGGGCCAGACCCTCGACGACGACGTCGCCCGCGTGCGCGAGACCCGGAGGATCCTCGGACCCGAAGGACGCCTCCGCCTCGACGCCAACGGCGGCTGGAACGTCGACGAGGCGGAGCACGCCATCCGCACCCTCGAGCCCTACGACCTCGAGTACGTCGAGCAGCCCTGCGCGACCGTCGACGAGCTCGCCCAGGTGCGGTCCCGCATCCGGGACCTCGGGATCCCCGTCGCCGCCGACGAGAGCGTGCGCAAGGCGTCCGACCCCCTCGCGGTGGCTCGCGCCGGGGCCGCTGACCTGCTCGTGATCAAGGCGCAGCCGCTCGGCGGCGTGCGTCGCGCTCTCGAGATCGTCGAAGCGGCGGGACTCCCCGCCGTCGTGTCGAGCGCGCTCGAGACGAGCGTCGGGATCGCGATGGGCGCGGCGCTCGCCGCCGCGCTGCCGTCGCTCGAGCAGGACTGCGGGCTCGCCACCGTCGACCTCTTCACCGGCGACGTCGTCCGCGAGAGCCTGGTCCCGCGCGGCGGTCGCATCCGCGTGCGCCGACCCGAGCTCGATCACGAGCTCGTCGAGCGCTACGCAGCCTCGCCCGAGCGCGCCGAGTGGTGGCGCGCCCGCGTCGCCCGCTCCCACGCCCTCCTCGCCGCTGTTGCCTGATCCGTCACTGTCCGCTGGCGAGACGGCTCCGCACTCGCAGAGAGTGACGGATCAGGGAGGGGACGGGCGGGAGGACCGCCGATCAGAGGCCGGAGTAGGCGTGCAGGCCCTTGAAGAAGACGTTCACCACGCCGAAGTTGAACAGCACGGCCGCGAACCCGATGATCGCCAGCCACGCCGAGCGCGAGCCGCGCCAGCCGCGGGTCGCCCGCGCGTGGATGTAGCCGGCGTAGATCACCCAGATGATGAAGGTCCAGACCTCCTTGGTGTCCCAACCCCAGTAGCGACCCCAGGCCCGCTCGGCCCAGATCGCACCGGCGATGAGCGTGAAGGTCCAGAGCACGAAGCCCACGATGTTCACGCGGTACGCGAGACGCTCGAGCGTGTCGGCGTCGGGCATCGTGCGGAGAAACCGCAGCTTCATCGCCGTGGCCGCGCGCGAGAGCACGTCTCCCCTGGTCTGGAACAGCTGCATCACGCTGAGTGCGCCGCCGAGCGAGAAGAACGCCGTGCCGATGATCGCGACGAGCACGTGGATGACGAGCCACGCCGACTGCAGCGCCGGCTGCAGGGGCGACACGGGCACGTAGTAGTTGACGGTCGCGACGCCCAGCAGGATGAGGATGAGGCCCAGGACGAACGTGCCGAGGAACCGCAGGTCCTGGCGGAGCAGCACGAGCAGGAAGACGCCGACGATGATGGCCGTGCCGGTGATCGAGAACTCGTACATGTTGGCCCACGGCACGCGGTCGGCCGCGATGCCGCGGAGGACGACGCCGACGACCTGGATGAGGAAGCCGAGGATCGTGAACGAGACGCCCAGCCGCAGCGGCACCGAGCGCTTGGGCTTCTCGACCGTCGCGGCCGTCGCACTCGCACCCGTCGCACCGGAGCCGCGGCCCGTGCCGCGCTGCGGCGCGGCCGTCACGGCGCCGGCCGACGCGGGGTTCAGCACGGCGCCGGATGCGGTGCTCACGCCCGCGACCACGGGCACCTCGGCGGACTCACCCGCCGCCGTCCCCAGCTCCTGACGCTTCACCTCGCTGGAGCGCTTGGCGAGATCCAGCGCGAACGCGATGAACGCGAGCGCATACACGGCCATGGCCGAGTAGATGAGGATGAGGGAGATCTCGTCGAGGGTCTGCGTCACACTAGGATGCTACGCGCTCCGAGCCTGGCGTTCACCGGATGCTCGGCGCGTTCTTTTGAACTGTTCATAAAAGGATGGCAGGGTGGATCCCGTGATCGACCTCGAGACGACGCTCCGGCAGGCCGGGCTGCGGGTGACCGCTCCCCGGATCGCCGTGCTGCGCGCGCTCGAGACGCGTCCGCACGCCGACGCCGACGAGGTCTTCCGGGCCATCGCCGGCGACCTGCCCGGCACCTCCCTCCAGGCGGTGTACGTGGTGCTCGGCGCACTGACGGATGCGGGTCTGCTCCGACGCATCGAACCGGCGGGCTCCCCCGCCCGGTACGAGCGGCGGACGGGCGACAACCACCACCACGTCGTCTGCACCCGCTGCGGTGCGGTCGACGACGTCGACTGCGTGCACGGCGACGCCCCCTGCCTCACGCCGTCGTCGACCGGTGGATACGCGATCACGACGGCCGAGGTCACGTTCTGGGGACTGTGCCCCGCCTGCCAGGCGGCGGACGTCCCCGTGCGTGCCTGACACACCTCACCCGCCTGAACAGGAGGACCCCCATGTCCGACAGCAGCTACACCACCACCAACTCCGGCGCCCCGGTCGCCAGCGACCAGCACTCGATGAGCGTGGGACGGGACGGCGCGATCGCCCTCCACGACCACTACCTCGTCGAGAAGCTCGCCCAGTTCAACCGCGAGCGCGTCCCGGAGCGCGTCGTCCACGCGAAGGGCGGCGGAGCCTTCGGGTCGTTCACGACGACGGGCGACGTCAGCCAGTTCACCTCGGCCTCCCTGTTCCAGAAGGGCGCCACGACCGATCTCCTGGTGCGCTTCTCCACCGTCGCCGGCGAGCAGGGCAGCCCCGACACCTGGCGCGATCCCCGCGGGTTCGCGATCAAGTTCTACACGGACGAGGGCAACTACGACCTCGTCGGCAACAACACGCCGGTGTTCTTCATCCGCGACGGCATCAAGTTCCCCGACTTCATCCGCTCGCAGAAGCGCCTGCCCGGCACCCACCTGCGCGACCACGACATGCAGTGGGACTTCTGGACCCTGCAGCCCGAGTCGGCCCACCAGGTGACGTGGCTCATGGGAGACCGCGGCCTGCCCGCCTCCTGGCGGCACATGGACGGCTTCGGCTCGCACACGTACCAGTGGATCAACGCCGCCGGCGAGCGCTTCTGGGTCAAGTACCACTTCAAGACCGACCAGGGCAACGAGATCCTCACCCAGGCGCAGGCCGACCAGATCGCGGGCGAGGACGCCGACTTCCACATCCGCGACCTGTCGACCGCGATCGGCCGCGGCGAGCACCCGACCTGGACGCTGTCGGTGCAGGTCATGCCGTACGCCGATGCGGCGGACTACCGCTTCAACCCGTTCGACCTCACGAAGGTGTGGCCGCACGCGGACTACCCCCTGATCGAGGTCGGCACCATGCGCCTCGACCGCAACCCGGAGAACTACTTCGCGCAGATCGAGCAGGCCGCGTTCGCGCCGTCGAACTTCGTGCCCGGCATCGCGGCGAGCCCCGACAAGATGCTGCTCGCGCGCATCTTCAGCTACGCGGACGCCCACCGCTACCGCGTCGGCACCAACCACGCGCAGCTGCCGGTGAACGCGCCGAAGGCGCCGGTGCACACCTACTCGAAGGACGGTGCGATGCGCTACGACTTCAACTCCTCGGCGACCCCGGTCTACGCGCCCAACTCGTTCGGCGGCCCGCACGCGGACGCGGCTCGGGCCGGCGAGGGCTACGGCTGGGAGTCGGACGGCGAGCTCGTGCGCGCCGCCGCCACCCTCCACCGCGACGACGACGACTTCGGACAGGCGGGCACCCTCGTGCGCGACGTGCTCGACGACGCCGCCCGCGACCGCCTCGTCTCGAACATCGCGGGGCACGTCTCGAAGGTGACCATCCCGTCGCTGCGTCAGCGGGTGCTCGAGTACTGGCACAACGTCGACGCGACGCTGTCGCTGCGCGTGGCGGCCGAGCTCGACCCGTCGGCGCCCGGCGCGGACGTCTCGGCCGAGCAGGTGGGCATCCCCACGGCGTAGAGCCCGACGCTCGTCACGGAATACGGTCAAGCCCCGCGAATACGGCGGGGCTTGACCGTTTCTCGTGACGAGGAACTGCGACACCCGGCGAGACGCCGTCGCCTCAGCACCGAAACGGGCGAAGCCCCTGCACATACGCCGGGCTTCGCCCGTTTCAGTGTCGAGGTGGCGCGGCGGCGCGGCCAGCGCCTCGGGTCTCGGCGTCGAGGTGGCGCGGCGGCGGTCCCTGGTCACGGAATACGGTCAAGCCTCGCAAATACGGCGGGACGTGACCGTTTCTCGTGACGAGGAACCGCGACACCGGCGAGAGACCGTCGCTTCAGCACCGATACGGGCGAAGCCCCGCGGTATACGCCGGGCTTCGCCTTTTTCGGTGTCGGGGTGGCGCGGTCGGCGCTCAGGCCTGCTCGCGGCGGCGGGCGCGGCGGTCCTTCACCGCGGCGGCGGCGCGGCGCGCGGCCGCGTTCGCCTTCACGCTCACCCGGCGGGCGGGCTCGAACTCCGTGCCGAGGAGGGCCACCCCGCCGAGCGCGATGAGGCTGCCCGGCCCGGGGAGCGGGATCAGCGCGAGACCGAGGAGCACCGTGCCGCCACCCACGACCCCGACGCCCGTGCGGTAGACACGGTCGGCCGCAGGCACGGAGCGGATGCGCTCGCGCGCGCCTCCCGCCACACGACGGGCTCCCGCCGCCACGTTCCCCGCCGTCCGTCTCGCTCCTGCATCCATGCGGGCACGCTACGTCGCCGAGCCCCGGATGGGCTGAGAGCCGGCCGCCGCTCGGCCATCGCGGCGCACGTCGACGTCGCGGCGCGATCCGCGCGCGGCGTCCCCGCTACCGCCCCGAGCCCGCGCCCGGCTCGTCGCCCGAAGGCTCGTCCTCGGCCGTGGGTCGCGGCGGCCCACTCCGCGGAGCGCAGCGAACCCGCGTCGGCAAGATGCGAGGCGTCCGCGTCGGATCGCGGCGTGACCCGCGCGCGACGTCCCCGCTACCGCTCCGAGCCCGCGCCCGGCTCGTCGCCCGAAGGCTCGTCCTCGGTCGCGCTGCGCGGCGCACCTCCGTCGGCAAGACGCGACGCACCCCCTTCCGCAGAACGCGGCGCACCCGCATCGGGGCCCGGCTCGCCCGCCGCGGACGGGGCGAGCCCGAGCGCGGCGGCGTGGCGCTCGGCGAGCGCGGCGACGGCGTCGGCAAGGCGCGGGTCGTCGCCGCGGGCGAGGCCGGCGTACTCCACGTGCACGCTGCCGTCGGCGCGCTCCGTGGCCTTCACCCACACCCGTCGGCGGGGCACGAACAGCGAGGTGAGCAGCCCCGCGACGATGAGGATCGCGAAGGCGAGCACCCAGCCCTGCGCGGCGTCGTGATGGATGTCGAACGACGCGAACCGCTTCACCCCGTCGAACGTGACCGTGCCGAGTCCGTCGGGCAGGTCGGCCGTCTGACCGGGCTGCAGCTGCAGGGCGGCCGTGGCGGAGTCGGTGCCGGCGAGCTGCGTCATCGTGTCGGTGTCGAGCGAGTAGACGGAGGTGGGGACGCCGGCGTCGAGGCCGAGGTCGCCGCCGTAGACGTTGAGCGTGAGCACCGGGTACTCGAGGTCGGGGAACGACGAGTAGAACGCGCCGGTGTCGGACTGGGCCTGCGTCGGGTAGAAGAAGCCGATCAGACCGACCTGCGTCGACAGCCCGTCGGGCACCTTGATGACGCCGAGCGAGGTGAGCGCCGCATCCTGCGGGAGGAACGGCACGGAGTCGGTGTAGACGACCGCGCCGGAGGGGTCGCGCACGGTGATCGTCGGGGCGTACCCGTTTCCGAGGAGGTAGACGTCGGTGCCGCCGATCTTCAGCGGGCTGTTCACCTTGATCTCGCCCGTGCTGTCGTCGCCGCCCTCCGTGGTCGAGACGTTCGCCGAGTAGTCGAGCGGCTGCCCGAAGGCGCGGATGGACTCGGTCTCGTACGTGGCGTCGAACGAGTCGAGGGTGAGCGTGTACGGGTCGAGCTCGCCCTCCGAGAAGAAGCGGCCCGGATTGAACGAGTCGTAGGCCAGCAGCGTGTTCACGAACGTCTGCCCCTCGACCAGCACGCGCTGCCCGCTGTAGCCGAGGCTTCCTCCGACGGCCACCGCCGCCAGCACGCCCACGAGCGAGGCGTGGAACACCAGGTTCCCCGTCTCGCGCAGGTAGCCGCGCTCCGCGGACACCGAGACGGTCTCCCGGCCGGTGCGCGCATCCGACCCCGTGAACATCACGGTGCGGTAGCGCGAGCGCTTGAGGACCGCCCGGGCCGAGTCGATGACGGACGCAGCGGACCGCTCGTCACCGTCGCCCTGGGCGGGGATGTCGCGCGTGGTGAACCCGGCGAGGCGGGACAGGCGGGCCGGCGTCTTCGGCGGCTTCGCGCGCATCGCATCGAAGTGGTGCTTGGTGCGCGGGAGGATGCAGCCGATCAGGGAGATGAACAGCAGCAGGTAGATCGCGGAGAACCAGACCGACGAGTAGGTGTCGAACACCTGCAGCTTGTCGAGGAAGGGCGCGAGGTCGGGATTGTCGACGAAGTACTGCGTCACGCCGTTGGGGTCGCTGGAGCGCTGGGGCACCAGCGAGCCCGGCACCGCCGCGAGCGCCAGCAGCAGGAGCAGGAAGAGCGCCGTCCGCATGCTGGTGAGCTGGCGCCAGAACCAGCGGAGCCAGCCGATCGGGCCGAGCCGGGGCTGGTTGATGTCGTCGGACCCGGAACCGGAACCGGAACCGTCGCCGGAGCCCCGACCGCCGGAGCCGCCGCCCGAACCGCGCGGGCGCGGCCCGTCGCCGATCCGCTCGGAGGAGTCGGCGTAATCAGATGGGCGTGACAAAGCCGCCGATCACCCCCTGCAGGGAGAGCATCCACGTCGTCCAGACACCGGTCACCATCAGCAGTCCGATCGCCACCAGCAGCGCGCCGCCGACGATGTTGATCACGCGGATGTGGCGCTTCAGGAACGCGACCGACCCGGTGACCCAGTTGAGCCCGAGGGCGACCAGCAGGAAGGGCACGCCGAGCCCGATGCAGTAGAAGAGGCCGAGGAGCATCGCCGTCCAGGCGGACCCGGACGTGAGTCCGAGCGCCTGGATCGCACCGAGGGTGGGGCCGATGCACGGCGTCCAGCCGAGGCCGAAGACGATGCCGAGGATGGGGGCGCCCGCGAGCCCCGTGGCCGGCCGCCACGAGGGGCGGATGGTGCGCTGCAGGAAGCTGAACTGCCCGATGAAGACGACCCCGAGGGCGATGACGACGACGCCCATGATGCGGGTGACGAGATCCTGCCAGACGATCAACCATGTGCCGAGGGCGCCGAACACGGCCGAGTAGGCCAGGAACACCGCCGAGAACCCGAGGATGAAGAGGGCGATGCCGAGGACCAGCCTGCGCCGCCCCTGCTTCATCTCGCTCGTCGTCGTCATCCCACCGACGTACGCCAGGTAGCCGGGCACGAGCGGGAGCACGCAGGGCGACGCGAAGGAGACCAGGCCGGCCAGCAGCGCCACGGGGATCGCGAGCAGCAGCTGTCCGTTCAGGATGATCTCGGCGAACGGGTTGGCCACGCCGTCAGCTCGTCTCGGCGATGGTGTCGCGGATGAGGGTGTCGAGCGTGGACGGCTCGGTCACCTGGCCCAGGATGCGGGCGGCGACGCGCCCCTGTGCGTCGATCACGAGGGTGGTCGGCACGGCGTTCGGGGCGACGGTGCCCGCGAACGCGAGCTGCAGGGCGCCGTCGCTGTCGACGATCGAGGGGTAGGTGATGCCGTAGGTCTGCGCGAAGGAGTCGGCCGTGGCCGCCTGGTTGCGGACGTTGACGCCGAGGAACTCGGCGCCCTTGCCGTCGTACTGCGTGGCCAGCTTCTCGAGGTCGGGCGCCTCGGCCCGGCATGGAGCGCACTCGGCGTACCAGAAGTTCATGACGACGACCTTGCCGGCGAGGTCGCTGGAGGAGATGGTCGAGCCGTCGGTGGCGGTGCCCTGGTACTCGATGGGCTCTCCGCGGTCGGCGGCGGCGATCTCGGTGACCGTGCCGTCGCCCGCGATGTAGTTCTTGCTGTCGCCGTCGCGGTACTGGTCGGCGAGCGGATCGCTGGTGCAGCCCGCGAGCGCGACGGAGGCGGCGATCGCGATCGCGGCGCCCACGACGGAGGCGCGCAGGCGGCCCGTCCGGCCCGAGTGGAGCGCGCGCATCACACCGCTCCCACGTCGGTGGCGTCGGCGGCGATGGGCGCGCCGGGGTCGGTGTAGCCGACCTCGACGAAGCGGCCGTCGTGCCACTCGAAGCTCGTGATGCTCGACAGTGCGCACCGGCGCTGACGCGGATCGTGCGCGGGACGCCGGCCCGTGATGACGAGGTGGGTGACCCAGATCGGCAGCTGGTGGCTGACCATCGCGACGTCACCGGACTCGACGCTGTGGCGCGCATCGTTCATGGCCGCGAGCATCCGGGCCGTCACCGAGCTGAAGGCCTCGCCCCAGCTGGGCTTCCACGGGTTGACGAGGTAGCGCCAGTTGGCGGGCTTCCGCAGGGAGCCGCCGGGCCCGCGCATCCGCGTGCCCTCGAACGCGTTCGTCGGCTCGATGATGCGCTCGTCGATCTGGGGCTCGAGGCCGAAGGCGGCGGAGATCGGCTGCGCCGACTCGCGCGCTCGCTGGAGCGGCGAGGAGAACAGCCCCGTGACGGGACGCCCGCGCGAGACGAGGTCGTCGGCCGCGGCCCGCGCCATGCGCTTGCCCAGGTCGGAGAGCCCGAAGTGGGGCAGGCGACCGTAGAGGACGCCCTCGGGGTTGAAGACCTCTCCGTGACGGACGAGATGGATGCGGTCGGCAGGCACGGGCTCCAGTCTATTTCCGCCGCGCCTATCAGTTTGCTGGATGCGGAACCTGTGCATGCATCCGGCGGTCGGGTGGCCTGTGCAGGATGCCCGGAGGCCTGTGCAGGATGGAGGGGTGACGAGTGCGTGCGAGAGGCTGGCGTCGATCGCCGACCGCCTCGCCGGGGAGGTCCCGCCGCACTCGGCCCGGAGCTTCCTCATCGCGCTGGGCGAGCAGGCCGCCGGGGTGCGCATCGGCCCGCTGTGGTGGGCGGACGCGGCCCGCGGGGGCCGCAACCACGTGCGAGGCGGCGGCTTCCGGCGCGAGTACGACGACCTCACCTCCGGGCAGGTGCGGCACTTCGCGGGCACCGTCGCGGTTGCGGCCCGGATCGGACCGCGGCTCACGCGCCTGCTCGTCACCCACGTGCTGCGCGACACCCCCGACACCCCCGACGGCCGCCTCAGCGAGTCCGCCCTCGACCTCGTCGAGGCCCTCCGCACGGGCGCCCTCCCCCTGGCGGGCGCGGGCGGGTGGATCCGCACGCACCTCTGCCGCTGACCCCACTTCCCCGGGTATTCCCCGTTTCGCCATGCGCAGGTGGTTTCGCCATGCCGATCGAGGTGGCGAAACCACCTGGGTATGGCGAAACAGAAGCGGGCGACGGGCGGAGCAGGGCCCGGGGGCGGGGCGGCGGGGCTACTCGACGAGCTCGGGGGCGGCGCCGGCGCCCGGGCGGCGGGAGGTGGCGACGACGCCGATCGAGGCCGCGGTGACGAGCGCGATCGCGGCGAGCTGCACCGGGGCGAGCAGCTGGTGCAGCACGAGCAGCCCCGCGAGCGCCGCCATCGCCGGGCCGAGCGACGAGAGCACGCCGAACACGCGGGCCGGCATGGTCTTCAGCGCGACGAACTCCAGCGCGTACGGGATCGCCGAGGTCAGGAGCGCGACCAGGGCGAAGACGGCGAGCAGCCAGGGATCGGCGACCACGGCATCCGATGCCTGCACCACCCCGAAGGGCACCACCAGCACCGCGGCGATCACCATCGCTGCGGCCAGGCCGTCGACCCCGCGCACCCGCGATCCCAACCGGGACGACATGACGATGTAGAGCGCCCAGAACGCGGCGGCGCCCGCGGCGAGGACGAGGCCCAGCACCGAGAGCGTCCCGCCCGCCTCGAGGCCGAGCAGCGCGACGCCGCCGAGCGCCAGCAGCACCCACACCGCGTCGACCCAGCGGCGGATGCCCGCCACCGCCACCGCGAGCGGCCCGAACAGCTCGACGGTGACGGCCACACCGAGCGGGATCTCGTGGATCGCCAGGTAGATGAGCGAGTTCATCCCGCCCAGCGCGACGCCGAGCCCGACCACGCCGGCCCAGGTCCGCGCATCCCACGAGCGCACCCGGGGGCGCACGACGAGGGCGAGGATGAGCGCCCCGAACGCCAGGCGCATGGCCGCCGCCCCGAGCGGACCCACCTGGGCGAAGAAGGAGCCCGCGAACGCGTTGCCGAACTGCACGCTCACGATCGCCGCCACCGCGAGCAGCGGGGCGGGGATGCGGGGCGCGCTCATCCGCCCAGTCTCCCGCATCCGCCCGCCCGGCTCGGCCCACAGCCCCCGCCGCCCGTCCGCGCCGCACGGCCCACCCCTCCGCCGCCGCGCCGGGACGCCGCCGCGGCTAGACTCGATGACCGTGACCGAACGCACCCTTGTGAAGAACCTCGCCGCCCTCGAGGACGGCCCCGTCACCGTCCGCGGATGGGTCGACACGGTGCGCGATCAGAAGAAGGTGCAGTTCGTCGTGCTGCGCGACGAGTCGGGCGCCGTGCAGCTCGTCAACCCGCGGAACGACGAGACCGAGCAGATCGCCACGACGATCTCCGGTCTCGCCCAGGGCTCGTTCATTACGGTCACGGGCGAGCTGAAGCACGACGAGCGCGTGAAGCTCGGCGGCATCGAGGTCAAGCTGACGAGCCTCACCGTCGAGACGGAGGCCATCCCCGAGACCCCGATCGCGGCCGACTCGGGCATCGACAAGCGTCTCGACTGGCGCTTCCTCGACCTCCGCCGCCCCGAGATGAACCTCGTCTTCCGCGTGCAGACCACGCTCGAGCACGCCTGGCGCACCTGGTGGGTCGAGAACGACTTCATCGAGATCCACACCCCGAAGCTCATGGCCTCGGCGTCGGAGTCGCGCGCGGAGCTGTTCGAGGTCGAGTACTTCGAGGGCAAGGCGTACCTCGCGCAGAGCCCGCAGTTCTTCAAGCAGATGGCGCAGCCGGCCGGCTTCGGCCGCGTGTTCGAGGTGGGCCCGGCGTTCCGCGCCGACCCGTCGTTCACGAGCCGTCACGCCACCGAGTTCACCAGCGTCGACGCCGAGATCTCGTGGATCGACTCCGCCGAGGACGTCATGCGGATGCACGAGCAGCTCATGGTCGCCGGCATCACCGCGGTGAAGGAGAAGCACGGCGCCGAGATCGCCGAGCTGTTCGGTGTGGAGCTGGAGATCCCCACGCTCCCGTTCCCGCGCATCCCGCTGGCGGAGGCGAAGCGGATCGTCGCGGAGCGCGGCTACGAGGTGCAGCGCGCAGACGACGACATGGACCCGGAGGGCGAGCGCCAGATCGCGGCGTACGTCAAGGAGGAGTTCGGACACGACTTCGTGTTCCTCACCGACTACGCGTCGAGCATCCGGCCGTTCTACCACATGCGTCACGCCGACGACCCGTCGCTCACGCAGAGCTACGACCTCGTCTACAACGGCGTCGAGATCTCGACGGGAGCCCAGCGCGAGCACCGCGTCGACGTGCTGATCGAGCAGGCGAAGGAGAAGGGGCTCGACCCCGACGAGCTCGGCTTCTACCTCGACTTCTTCCGCTACGGCGTGCCTCCGCACGGCGGCTTCGGCATGGGTCTGTCCCGCGTGCTGATGCTCATGCTGCACCAGTCGAACCTCCGCGAGGTCGTCTACCTCTTCCGCGGCCCCACCCGCCTCCTCCCCTAGCGACGGGTGGTGTCCGCGGCTCGGCGCAGCGCCGGGCCGAGGTCGTCGGGTGCGCGCAGGGCCCGACGGGCGTCGCCGACCGCGCGACGCACCGCCGGGGGCGCCGGAGCCGGAGCCCGGGCCGCGTAGACACCGAGAGCGTGCGCGTCAGCGACCCACTCCACCGCTCGCGGCGGCGGCCGTCGCAGCACGGCGAGCACACGGCCGGCGTCGATCAGTCCGGCCGCCGAGCGATCGAGCTCCCGGAGGGTCGAGCGGATGCGGGCCTCCGCCCCCAGCACCGCCGCCGGGTCGTCGGCGCCCAGCCGGTCCGAGACCGCCGCCAGCACGTCACGCAGCCGCGATCGCACCACGTCGGTCGTGCGGAGCGGGAACACCAGGCACACCGCCAGCAGGCCCACGGCGACCCCGATGACGATCTCGATCAGCCGTAGACCGATCAGCGGCTCGGGCTGGCCGGTCAGCCGCTCGAGCAGCGTGAGCGCGACCGTCACCCCGAACGCCCACGCGGCGTAGCCGACCTCGCGGAGCAGGATGCCCACCCCGATGGCCGCGAGGGCGAGCCCCACGAGCACGACGCTGTCGCCCGGGAGCACGGCGGCCGGGATGAGCGCCACGAGCGAGCCCGCCGCCGCCCCGACGAGGCGATGGAGTCCGGTGCGGATCGCATCCGCCCTCCCCCGCGGCAGGTACGCCACGATGACGGCGCTCAGCACGACCCAGGGCCAGTGGTCGCCGAACGTGAGCGCTCCGACGAGGAACGCGACCACGAGGGCGACGCCGATCTGCGCCGCCGCCCGTACCTCGGCCGGAGGACGGAGTCCCGAGCGCCCCGCGCCCGGCGTCGGCCCCGCGGCGGACGGCAGCGCCGCCGTCGCACCGGGAGTCGGCGCACCCGCACCGGGAGTCGCCGCACCCTCACCGGGGGTCGCGTCGGCCCGCGCAGCTTCCGCCGCTGCGGGCCGCACCGCAGGCGGCGGGAGCAGCCCGAGCGCGCGGGCGGCCACCTGCGCCGCCGTCACCGCCGCCCAGGCGAGCACCGCGACCCCGACGGGGACGACGACCGCGGCCACGGGACCGCGATCCGCCCCCGGCGCCGCCGGGAGGAACAGCACGGCCAGGAACGGTGTCGCGACCAGTGCGCTGACCCGTCGCCAGAGCGGCCCGCGTCCGCGCAGCAGCATCGCGGCGACGAGCGCGAGGACGTAGACGACCGCGCCCGCGACGAGGTCCGCCCGGAGCAGCGCGCCGATCCCGAAGCCGATCAGGCCGACCACCGGCAGCAGCCCCAGCGCCTCGAGCCTGCCCCGCGCATCCCGCTCGAGCTGGCTGCGGCTGAGGGATGCGCTCAGCGCGATCCCGAGCATCACCGCCGACGGCTCGGGCAGCACCACGAGCAGCACCGCGACCACGATGCTGGCGGCGATCAGCGCGAGGAGACCGCGTCCCAGTCGAGCCCGCAACCCATCGCGCACGCGCCGACACTACATCCCTCGCCCCACAGCGAGCCGAGCCCCGCCCGAGCCCCGCCCCAGAGCCCCGCCCGAGCCCCGCCCCTGGGCCCCGCCCGAGCCCGGCCCGAGGCCCCCGCCCCAAGGACACGACCCCGGCGCGAGCGGAGTCCGTTCAGTCCATCCCGTCTGGCCGCTCCAGGACGTAGCGGATGTGCGGTCGCAGCGGCGACCCCTCCGGGACCCGGGGATGCTCGAACCGCTCGGCCGGCGACATCCCGAGCCGCCGCATCACGCGCTGCGAGGGCTCGTTGAGCACGGCGGTGATCGAGTCGATCCGTGTGAGTCCCACGGCCTCGAAGCCATCGGCGATCGCGGCCCGCGCGGCCTCGGTCGCGTAGCCGTGACCCCAGTACGGGCGGGCGAGCCGCCACCCGACCTCGACACCGTCCGACCCGGGCACCCCTGGAGGCATCGGGTTCAGCCCGGTGAAGCCGAGGAACGAGCCGTCCGACCGCAGCGACAGGGCCCACAGCCCGTAGCCGCGCTCCTCGAACCCGGCATCGGCGCGCGCGGCGAGCGCGTCCGAGGCGGTGCGCGACAGCGGAGCCGGGAAGTACCTCATCACCTCGGGGTCCGCGTTCATCGCCGCGAACGGCGCGAGGTCGTCCGGAGTCCACCGCCGGAGGACGAGCCGTGCGGTCTCGAGGCGCGAGCGGTCGCTCACACCTCGATGTCGACCGAGGCGCGCTCGGCGACGAGGGATCGCACCACAGCGGCGGCGGCCACGTGCGACGGGTGCTCCTGGTACGCCTCCAGCCCGGCGAGGTCGTCGAAGTCGCCCACCAGCACGACGTCCCAGTTGCGGTCGGCGTACGCCATGTTCGCCCCGACCTGCAGCGAGCGGATGCTGTCCACCACCCCCACGAGCGCGCTCAGCTCGGCGACGATGCGCGCCGCGTCGACCTCCTTCTGTGCGGGGTCGGTGGTGGCCAGCTTCCAGGCGACGACGTGGCGGATCATGCTCTCTCCAGGATCGCGGTGCGGAGGCGGTCGGGCTCGACCCGCCAGATGGTGTGGACCGCGCCGTCGATCATCACGACGGGGATCTCCTCGGCGAACTCGTCGAACAGGGCCGGGTTGTCGAGGATCGACAGCTCCGTGTACGTCACGGCGGGCGCATCCGGGTGGTCGGCGAGACCGGCGAGCACGTCGCGCACGATGACGCGGGCCTCGTCGCAGAGGTGGCACCCGGGCTTCGCGAGGAAGGTGATCTGCACGTCGGCCACATCACCACCCTATGCCCGGCCGCGGCGGCCGGTTCCCGTGTCATGCTGGTCGGGACGAGTGGAGAGGCGATCGTGGAGCTGCCGGCGAACCCGAGCTGCGTGCTCGTGCAGATGCAGGCCACCACGCTCTCCGAGACCGCCGTCTACCGCAGGATGCGCAGGCACTCCCTCGGCGACGTCGCGGTCGCGCAGATCGCGTCCGTCCCGCAGGACGTCGTCGCCCTCCTCGACGAGGTGCCTCCGACGGCGCTCGAGAGCACGCAGCTGCAGCTCGTGCACTCGGGGTCGCTGATCCTCGAGCAGGACGGGGAGCAGACGCTCTACTCGGCGGGCGACATCGCCGTCTACGACGCGAGCCGGCCCTTCGCCTTCCGCTACCCGGAGGAGTTCCGGACCAGCATCGTGCAGGTCCCCCTGCGGATCCTCGGCGGATCCGGACCCGGATCCGGGTCCGCGCCCGGGCCCGGACCCGGGCCCGACGGCGCCGGCGTGGGGTGGTCCGGCCGACCGTACGCCATCCGGGGCGGTACGGCGTCGATCGGGCGACGCCTCCTCGGCGACGAGCTCCGCACGATCTCGACGGCGAGCAGCGCGCGCGTGATCGAGGCGGCCCGGCTCCTGCTGGCCGAGCACGCCACCCTGCGGCGAGTGGACCGTGTGCTGCCCGGCCACCTCGTCGCCGCGGTGAGGGAGCACGTCCGGCTCCACCTCGCCGACCCGCATCTCTCGGCCGCCACGATCGCCGCCCGGTTCCACGTGTCGCTGCGCTCGCTCTTCGCGGCGTTCGAGCACGAGGACGAGTCGCTCGGCGCCCTGGTCAGGCGCGAGCGCATCGCCGCGGCGCGGCATCTCCTCCTCGGTACCGACCTCGGCGTGGCCGACATCGCGAGCTCGGTGGGCTATACCGACACCACCGCGTTCATCCGTGCCTGGCGGGCCGCGACGGGATCGACCCCGGGCCGCTGGCGCCGCCACCGCGGCTAGGCTCCGAGGCCCGAGGGCCCCGGAGAAAGCGAAAGCGCCGGGCCAGAGGCCCGACGCTGAAGCTCAGCAGAACTCGCGTTCTACTTCTTGTTGCGACGCTGGTGGCGAGTCTTGCGAAGCAGCTTGCGGTGCTTCTTCTTCGCCATGCGCTTGCGCCGCTTCTTGATAACGGAACCCACAAGAACCTCACACGTAGTCGGATGGCCGGACCGAGACCGGCCGGACGGGCAGAAAAACGCCTCGGAGAAGTCTAGCGCATGCGCGCGAGCGCCACTCAGGCAGTGTCGACGCGGCGCTCCACGACCGCCGCGACCGCCGATTCGGGCACCCTGAAGGACCGACCGAATCGGATGGCGGGGAGCTCGCCGGAGTGCACGAGACGGTAGACCGTCATCTTGGAGACGCGCATCATGTCGGCCACCTCGGCCACGGTGAGGAACCGCACGTCACTCAGATCTGCAGGCACGCCCACTCCAACGCTCGAACGATCGCACTCCCGACGCCCCGCCTCTGTGACAGAAGTGATGATTCGACACTATAGGGGCTCGCACATCCTGCACACAAGAAAGTGCGGATGCGCCTGCCGCGGCAACGCCTCACTTACGGAGCCGGGACCGCCAGTCCGTCATCGACCGCCACCGGTGGCTGGACTCAGCGGCGGCGCGGCCCACGTTCTGCCCGAACGTCGCCGCGGCAGACCGGACCTCCTCCGAGGCGTTCTCCCACAGCGAGTCCTCCTCCTCGGAGCTCTCATCGGAGGCGGCGAGGAAGGGCACGATCCAGTCCTCGACGTCCTCCAGAGGAGCGGTCTGCAACCGGTAGTAGCGGTGCTGCCCCTCCTCCCGCACCTCGACGAGTCCGGCATCGCGCAGCACCTTGAGGTGCTTCGACACCGTCGGCTGGCTCAGCTCGAGCCGGTGGACCAGCTCGGAGACGCTCGCCTCGCCGGTCGCGGCGCCCGACGCCGACTCCTCGTCGGACAGGTGCCGGTCCAGCAGGACCGAGAGCAACTGACGCCGCGTCGGGTCGGCGATCACCGAGAAGATGTCGGGCATGCCACCAGGGTAACGGCGCTGCACGCGCCACGGGCCCCCGGGTAGCATGAACCGCATTCGCACGGTGGAATGTGCGCGCGCACCCGGTGCCCGATCGTGCAGGAGGAGGAGCATGTCCCTTCGCACGGGACCGGACCCTCGTGCCGGCGCCGGCCGCAGGCGGACCGGGACCACCGGCAACCCCGTGCTGCGCGCGCGGACGGTGCCCGCCCGCATCCGCAGCGCTCTCCGCGAGTTCTCCGAGCACTCCCCCTCGCGCTTCGCCATCCTCGTCTTCGGCGGGCTGATCGTGCTGTTCACGGTGCTGTTCTCGCTGCCGATCTCCTCCGCCGAGGGACGCGTGACGAACTTCGTCGACTCCCTCTTCACCGCCGTGTCGGTCATCTGCGTCACGGGCCTGTCCACGGTCGACATGGCCACCCACTGGTCGCCGTTCGGGCACGCCCTCATCTACATCGGCGTCAACATCGGCGCCCTGGGCGTGCTGACCCTCGCCTCCATCCTGGGCTTGGTCATCTCACGCCGGCTGGGCCTGCGCGCCAAGCTCATCGCCGCCAGCGACACCAACCCGCTCCGGATGCACCACGGCCCGGTGGCGGAGGGGCAGGCGGTGCGCCTCGGCGAGATCGGCGGGCTGCTCGTCACGGTGGCCGTGAGCGCGTTGGTGATCGAGGTGGGCCTCGCGCTCCTGCTCTTCCCCCGGATGCTCGCCGACGGCATCCCGCCCCTCACGGCCGCGTGGGAGAGCCTCTACTACTCGGCGATGGCCTTCACCAACACCGGGTTCTCGCCGAACGCCGAGGGCCTCGCCCCCTTCGCGAACGACTACTTCTTCCTCTCCGTGCTGATGATCGGCGTGTTCCTCGGAAGCATCGGCTTCCCCGTGATCTACACCTTCACCCGCTCGATCAAGGCGCGCCGACGCCGCGACCGGGCGGGCAAGCCGGCGCGCTGGTCGGTGCACGTCAAGCTCACCCTGGTGACCAGCCTCCTGCTTTTCGTCGTCGGCGCCGTGCTCTACCTCGTGCTCGAGTTCGACAACCCCGGGTCGTTCGGGAGCCTCAACGCGGGCGACACCGTGTTCCAGAGCTTCTTCCTGTCGATGATGACGCGCTCGGGCGGCTTCTCGACGTTCGACATCTCGCAGCTCAACGGCTCGAGCCTGCTGGTCACCGACATGCTGATGTTCATCGGCGGCGGCTCGGCGTCGACCGCGGGCGGCATCAAGGTGACCACGCTCGCCGTGCTCTTCCTCGCCGCGTTCGCCGAGGCGCGCGGCGTGCAGGACATGGAAGCCTTCGGTCGTCGCATCCCCTCCGACGTGCTCCGCCTGGCCGTCAGCGTCGTCCTCTGGGGCGCCACCACCGTCGCCGTCTCGACCGTCGTGGTGCTGCAGATCACCAAGGCGCCCCTCGACTACGTGCTGTTCGACGTGATCTCCGCGTTCGCGACCTCCGGCCTCTCGACCGGGCTCACCGCATCCGCCTCGGAGCCCGCCCAGGTGGTGATCGCCATCACCATGTTCATGGGCCGCGTTGGTACAGTCACTCTCGCAGCGGCGCTGGCGGCGAGCGAGCGCAGGCAGCTGTTCAAGCGACCGGAAGAGAGACCCATCGTTGGCTGACCGCATCAAGCACGACGCGCCCGTCCTCGTCATCGGGCTCGGCCGCTTCGGCGCCGCCACGGCCGGTCAGCTCGATCGGCAGGGCCGCGAGGTGCTGGCCATCGACTCCGACGAGGGCCTCGTGCAGAAGTGGTCCGACCGCGTCACCCACACGGTGCAGGCGGATGCGAAGAACATCGAGGCGCTCCGCCAGATCGGCGCCGCCGAGTTCCAGATCGCCGTGGTCGCGGTCGGCTCGTCGATCGAGGCCTCGGTGCTGATCACCGCGAACCTGGTCGACCTCGAGGTGCCGCAGATCTGGGCCAAGGCGATCTCCCGCTCGCACGGCAAGATCCTGGAGCGCATCGGCGCGCACCACGTCATCTACCCCGAGGCGGAGGCGGGTGAGCGCGTCGCCCACCTGGTCTCGGGCCGGATGCTCGACTTCATCGAGTTCGACGACGACTTCGCGCTGGTGAAGATGTTCCCGCCGAAGCCCATCCGCGGACTCAACCTCACCGAGTCGGGTGTGCGCACGAAGTACCACGTCACCGTCGTGGGCGTGAAGAGCCCGGGGAAGCCCTTCACCTACGCGACCGAGAACACGGTCGTCTCCGACCACGACCTCATCATCGTGTCGGGCAACGAGTCCGACATCGAGACCTTCGCCGCCCTCGGCGACCGCTGACCCCAGGGGTGCCCCGTCCGCGCGTGCGGCCCGGGGTTTGTCCAGGTTTCCGTCGCCTTTCGCGCGATTCGCGACGGAAACCTGGACAAAGCCGGGTTCCCCGCGCGGGCGCGGGGCGCGCGGGCGGGCGGGTCAGGCGCCGGCGGCGAGCTCGCGCGTGCGGGCGAGGGCGGCGTCCGTGGCGGACGCGAAGAGCGCGGGGAGGTCGGCGTCCTGCAGCACCGCGAGCGCGCGCTCGGTGGTGCCCTTCGGGCTCGTCACCTGGATGCGCAGCTCCTCCGGCGTCTTCCCGCTCGCCTCGAGCAGGGCGGTGGCGCCGACGAAGGTGCCGTTCGCGAGCTCCGCCGCCTGCTCCGGCGAGAATCCCTTCCCGATCGCCGCCTGGGTGAGCGCCTCGATGAGGAGGAACACGTAGGCCGGGCCCGATCCCGAGATCGTGCCCAGCGCATCCAGGCCGTCCTCCGTCACCTCGACCACGGTGCCCACCGTCTCGAAGAGCGACCGCACGACGGCGACCTCGCTGGCGGAGGCGCGCGAGCCGGGCGCGAGGCCCGTCACCGCCTTGCCCACCACGGCGGGGGTGTTGGGCATCGTGCGGATGACCGACACCGTGATCGGCAGGTGCGCCTCGAAGGTCGCCGCACGCACGCCCGCGGCGACGCTCACGACGATCGCCCCGGGCACGAGCGACGAGGCGATCTCGTCGAGGAGGTCGGGGACCATCCCGGGCTTCACCGCGACGATGACGATGCCCGCCTGCGCCACCGCGTCGCGGTTCGCGGCGGGGTTCGACTCGAGCGAGTGCGCCCGCACCCCGGCGACGCCGTCGAACTCGGCCGCGCGGGCGTCGGTCCGGTTGGTCACGTGCACGGGCCCGTTCACCTCGACACCCGGCTTCAACAACCCGGAGAGGATGGCGCGGCCCATCGAGCCCGCCCCGAGCAGGGCGATGGAGGGCAGGGTCACGATGTCTGCGGAGGTCACGGGACCATCCTAGGATTGGCGACATCGAAGGACGGAAGAGGTGCGTGACGTGAGCTCATCAGGCGGCGGCAAGGCGATCCTGGCGGCGCTGGCGGCGAACATCGGCATCGCGATCACGAAGTTCATCGCCTTCGTGTTCTCGGGCTCGTCGTCGATGCTCGCCGAGTCGATCCACTCGCTCGCCGACTCCGGCAACCAGCTGCTGCTCCTGCTCGGCGGGCGCCAGTCGCGGAAGAGGGCCGACAAGGAGCACCCGTTCGGCTACGGCCGCGAGCGTTACGTCTACGCGTTCGTGGTGTCGATCATCCTGTTCTCGGTGGGTGGCGTGTTCTCGATCTACGAGGGCATCGAGAAGGTCACCACGCCGCACGCGATCGAGAACGCGTGGCTGCCGATCGCGGTGCTCGTCATCGCTATGGCGCTCGAGGGGTTCTCGCTGCGCACCGCGATCAAGGAGTCGAACCCCTCGCGCGGCCGGCAGTCGTGGGTGCAGTTCGTGCGGCGGGCCAAGGCCCCGGAGCTGCCCGTCGTGCTGCTCGAGGACACCGCGGCCCTCACCGGTCTGCTGTTCGCCTTCCTCGGCGTGGTGCTCTCGACCATCACGGGCAACGGCCTGTGGGACGGCATCGGCACGCTGTTCATCGGCGCGCTGCTCGTCCTGGTGGCGATCGTGCTCGGCATCGAGACCAAGAGCCTCCTGGTTGGCGAGGGCGCGAGCGACGCCGACATGGCCGCGATCGAGAAGGCGATCACCGACACTCCCCGCGTCGACCGCCTCATCCACGCCAAGACGCTCTACCTCGGACCCGACGAGCTCCTGCTCGGCGCCAAGATCGCGCTCGCGCCCGACGCCGAGCTCCGCGACGTCGCCGAGACCATCAACCAGGTCGAGGAGAACGTGCGCGCCGCGGTCCCGATCGCGCGCGTCATCTACATCGAACCGGATGTCTACCTCCCTCCCGTGTCGCAGGCGCCGAACACCGAGGCCATCGTGGTGAAGAGCTCCGATTGAGCCGGTCGGCCGACGCGCTCCGCTGCGTCGTCATCCGTCATGAGCAGAAGGTGGCGCTCGGCAACATCGCGCCCGTCCTCGTCGAGCACGGCTACACGATCGAGTACGCGGATGCCGACAGCCCCGACTTCGCCGAGTCGCTCTCGCGGGCTCGCGACGTCGACCTGGTCGTCGTGCTCGGCTCGGAGCGCGCGGTCTACGAGGAGCACGCGTTCCTCTCCCCCGAGCTCGCCTTCCTGCGGTCGCGGCTCGCCGCGGAGCAGGCGACCTTCGGAGTGTGCTTCGGCGCCCAGGTGATCGCGGAGGCGCTCGGCGGCGACGGCACCGTGAGGCGGGGACCCGCGCCCGACGTCGGGTTCCGGGCCATCGAGCCGACCCCCGCGGGTCTGGCCTCGCCGGTGAGGCACGTGGTCGACGTGCCGATGGCGGAGTGGCACGGAGACACGTTCGCGCTGCCCGACGGGGTGACCCTCCTCGCGTCCTCCAGCGCCTACGCCCACGAGGCGTACGGCATCGGGTCCTGGCTGCTCGCGGTGCAGTTCCACCCCGAGCTCACGGCGCCGATGCACGAGGAGTGGGTCGCCACGGGCCGGGAGTACCTCGAGTCCGCCGGCCTCGACGAGGCCGCCCTGCGCGCGGAGGCGGCGAAGCGCCTCGACGCGCAGCAGCGCGCCTCCCGCGCCCTCGTCACGGAGTACCTCGAGGGCCTCCCCTCCGCCCGCTAGCGGTTCGCGGCGGGTTCCGCCCGCGCAGAGCGTCGGCGCCGCCCGTGGGGCCTCCCGGCCGCGCTCAGCGGGCGCATCCCGCATCCGCCCGGCGACAGAGGCGGCACTCGGGCCCCGCCGGGCTCAGCGGTCGCGGAAGAAGTCGGTGAGGAGGGCCGCGCTCGCCTCGGCCTCGACGCCCGCGATGACCTCGACGGTGTGGTTCAGGCGGCGGTCGCGCAGCACGTCGTAGACCGAGCCGACGGCGCCGGCCTTCTCGTCCCAGGCGCCGAACACCACCCGCGGCACCCTCGCCGAGAGGATCGCACCGGCGCACATCACGCACGGCTCCAGGGTGACCACGAGGGTCGCGTCGACGAGCTGCCAGTCCCCCGTCTTCCACGCCGCCTGCCGCAGCGCGACGATCTCGGCGTGGGCACTCGGATCCTGCCGCAGCTCCCGCTCGTTGCGCCCGACCCCGATCACCTCGCCCGCCGCATCGAGCACGATCGCCCCCACCGGCACGTCGTCGGTCTCGAGCGCCGCACGGGCCTCGTCGAGCGCCAGCGCCATCCAGGCCGAGATGTCCTCGTCGGGGGGAAGAGGACGTGCGTGGCGGCCCGGCATCGCGCTCCCCTCGTCAGACGACAAGCCATTATGCCTCTCGGGCGCCCCGGGCGGTCCAGTAGATTGTGAGGATGCGCATCCACGTCGCCGACCACCCGCTCATCACCCACAAGCTGACGGTCCTCCGCGACGCGACGACCCCGTCGCCCACCTTCCGAGCCCTCACCGAGGAGCTCGTCACCCTCCTCGCGTACGAGGCCACCAGGAGCGTCCGGGTCACCCCCATCGACATCGTCACACCCGTCACCGCCACCACCGGCGTGACCATCGCCGAGCCGCGACCGCTCGTCGTCCCCATCCTGCGCGCCGGGCTCGGGATGCTCGAGGGCATGACGAAGCTGCTGCCCTCCGCCGAGGTCGGCTTCCTCGGCATGGTGCGCAACGAGGAGACCCTCGAGCCCACCACCTACGCCGAGCGCCTCCCCGACGACCTCTCCAGCCGCCAGTGCTTCGTCCTCGACCCGATGCTCGCCACCGGCGGATCCATGGCCGCGGCCATCGAGTTCCTCTTCCGCCGCGGCGCCACCGACGTCACCGCGATCTGCCTCCTGGGCGCCCCCGAGGGCGTCGAGGCGCTCGAGAAGGCGACGGAGGGCCGCGACGTCACGCTGGTGCTCGGGGCGCTCGACGAGAAGCTCAACGAGAAGGGGTACATCGTCCCCGGCCTCGGAGACGCCGGAGACCGCCTGTACGGCGCTGTGTGAGCCGTGCTGGTCTTGTGCGCCGCCGCCCCTGCGGCGCACAGCGCGATCTGTTGAGGCACTCAGGCTTCTGCCGCCCTCGGCACGGGAGGCGCCGTCACGCCGCCGCCTCCCCCGCGTGACGGGAAGGCATACCGCCGTCACCTCGCACGGCGGGCGGAGACAGCGTCAGCCGGGCTCGTGGGCGCGCCTCCACGGACACTCGTCACGGGATATGGCGAAGTCCCCGCCGATAGGGCCTCGGTCGCGCGTATTCCGTGATGAGCGACGGGCCCACGCAGCGTGAAGCCGCCTACGACGCGGCGGAGTCGTCGGGGGTGCCGCGCTTGCGCTGGATGAGGTCGACGGCGCCGACGGCGAGGGAGACGAGCAGGAGGCCCAGGGCGACCCAGAAGCCGTTGCGGAAGCCGTCGGAGAAGGCGTCCGCGGTCTCGCTCGACGGCTCGGAGTAGATCGTCGAGAAGAAGACGGCCGTGGTCGCCGCCGTGCCGATCGCGGTGCCGACGCGCTGACCCACCTGCTGCATCGACCCGGCGACGCCGCCCTCCGTGGGCGGCACCTCGGCGAGCGTGAGGGTCTGGTTCGGCGAGACGACGAGGCCTCCCCCGATCCCCGCGACGAACATCGCCCCCGCCATCCAGTACGGCACGGTCGGGTCGGGCGGCAGCTCGGCGGCCAGGAGCAGCAGCACGAGTCCCACGATCGCGATGACGAGACCCAGTACCACCAGCGAGCGGCCGTAGCGGCCCACCAGTCGACCGCCGATGAGCGACGACGCCGCCGACGTGACCGCGAACGGGATGCTCACCATGCCGGCGAACACCGGCTCGAGCCCCAACCCCTCCTGGAGCAGGAGCGTCGTCAGGAGGAACAGCGACGGCAGCGCGGCGAACCACGCCGCCACGAGCAGGATGCCGTTGCGGTACGACGCCACCCCGAACAGGCTCAGCTGGATCGCCGGGCTCCGCCCGCTGCGCTCGTACCGGTGCTCCCACCGGATGAAGAGCACCACCAGCAGCGCGCACACCGCCAGCGACAGCCACCGCCACGGGTTGTCGTGGCCCTCTCCGGTGGTGAGCACGAACGGCAGCATCAGGGCGAGCACCGCGAGCCCGAGGAGGACGATGCCGATCGGATCGAGGTTGCGCTTCCCCGCCTCGTGCGGCTGGCTCCGGGGCAGCAGCCGCGCCGCAAACACCAGGGCGAGGATGCCGAGCGGTACGTTCATCCAGAACAGCCAGCGCCAGCCGTCGGTCGGTCCGCCGAGCGCGATGAGCAGTCCGCCGAGGGTCGGGCCGAGCGCGACACCGACCCCGATCGTGGCCCCGAAGACGCCGAACGCACGTCCGCGCTCGGGCCCCTGGAAGAGCTGCTGCACCATCCCCAGCACCTGGGGCATCTGCACCCCGGCGGCGAGACCCTGCACGATCCGGGCGACGAGGAGGAACTCGATGCTCGGCGCGAGGGCGCAGAGGATGCTCGCGACGGTGAACGCGCTGAGACCGATGAGGAACATCACCCGGCGCGAATAGAGGTCGCCGAGCCGCCCCGAGGGAACGAGCGCGAGGCCGAAGGCGAGCGCGTACCCCGCGACGATGATCTGCAGCTGCGACGAGTCCGCGTTCAGCGCGGACTCGATCGAGGGCAGCCCGACGTTGACCTTCGACAGGTCGAGGATGGTGAGGGCGGCGACGCCCACGCAGACAGCGAAGGCCTGCCAACGCTGCCTGTCGCTTCCGGTGCCCGGGCCTGAAGTGGTCGTGTCCACCGGATTCGTCGCCATCGACCCCACCGTACTCCCGGTACAAGGGTTGACACAGCCACCAGGGTCCGCTTGAATACAGCGCATGACTGACAACGCGCGCCCCCTGACCTCCTTTGAGGCGATCGGGAACGCCGGCATGATGATGGCCGGCGGCGTCGTCATGTGTTGTCGAATGTGCCGCTGAGGCGAACCGCAGCATCGACTGCATCCGCTGAGCGCCAGGCCCACGCCGTTCCCTCTCTGAACGGCCGCCGCTCACAGCACGCCGAGCACCGTCTGCCCGCAGGAAGGCCCTGCCGCAGCCTCTGAGTGCTCCCGCATCCGCCCACTCCCGCCCCCTCCCTCGAGGCGGCGGGCACCGAGCGGATGCGATCCACCCGCCGCGACGATCGCGGCGGGCATCAGCGCACACCCGCCCACCCGCCGCGCCTGCCGCGAGCGCTGGGCCGCATCCGAAGGCAGCCATCATCATGTCCCTCGCACTCGACACCCGTCCCGCCACCGTCACCCCCCTCCGCCGCGTCGAGGCGCCCGCGCCCGCCGCCCCGCGCATCCGCGCCGTCCCCGAGGGCACCGAGGCCCGCGGCTTCGTGCTCTACGTCGGCATCGACGAGGCCAAGGCCCTGGCCGACGGCACCTCGCTCGCTCGCATCGTCGAGCAGCTGAAGGCGCTCGCCGCCGAGGTCGCCCCGTCGTCGGAGACGTACGCCGCCGTGGCCCTCGCTCCGCGGGAGGCCGGCGGCCGCGACGTCGACGTGGTCCGCCTCGCCCTCCAGGACCCGGCCGCGCTCGCCAAGCAGCGCGCCGAGACCGCCGACGAGAACCTCGACCGCGCCCGCGACGGCGTCGTCATCGACCTCTCGCGCAAGCGCGTCCTCCTCGACAACGAGCAGGCCGGCCTCACCTACAAGGAGTACGAGCTGCTGCAGTACCTCGTGCTCCGCGAGGGCCGCACCATCGAGCGTGCCGAGCTGATCTCGGCGCTGTGGAGCGAGGCCGACGCCGAGGAGGCGCCCAACGAGCGCACCATCGACGTGCACGTGCGCCGCCTGCGCTCGAAGCTGGGCGACTACGAGGAGATCGTGCGCACCGTGCGCGGTGTCGGCTACCGCTTCGACCGCCACGCCGACGTGTCCGTCCGCCACACCTCCACCCCGTCGCCCGACCTCGTCTGAGCCGGCGCGGAGCGGTCAGGCGGGCCGGGGGCCGACGCGGGTCGAGCCCTGCGCCAGCAGCCGCACGGGCAGGATCACCGTCTCGGCGGGTTCGCCCGCGATCATGCCGAGGAGCAGGTCGATCGCCCGTGAGGCCATGGCGCGGCGATCCTGCTCGACCGTCGTGAGTGCGGGCGAGAGGTGCGAGGCCCAGATGATGCCGTCGAATCCGCATAGCTGGAGGTCGTCCGGGATCGTGCGACCCGACTGCTGGGCGTGGAACATCGCCCCGATCGCCTGACCGTCCGTGGGCGCGAACACGGCGTCGGTGTCGGGGGCGACGTCGAGGAGCTCGCGCATCGCCGCACGCCCGCCGTCGAGCCCGTACTCGCGGCCGACCACCAGGACCCGGTCGGAGTCGACACCGCGATCGCGGAGCCCCGCGAGGAAGCCCTCCCGACGCTCGGCGGAGGTCGCGAGCCGCCCGAGTCCGCCGATCATCGCGAAGCGGGTGCCTCCCGCATCGACGAGGTGGTGGGCCGCGAGCCGTCCGCCGCCGAAGTTGTCGCTCCGCACCGCGCCGACTCCGGCCGCCTGGATGGGCTCGTCGCAGGCCACGACCGGCACATGGTCGGCGGGCAGCTCGGAGAGCGGCGCCCGCCGTGGATCCGTGGAGAACAGGATCACGCCGTCGGTCGTCGCCGCCATGTGGCGGAGGCTCTCCGCCTCGCGCTCCGGGTCGAACCCGCTGTCGCTCAGGATGACGGACCAGCCGCGGTCGCGCGCGTCGCGCTCGATCGACTGCACCATCTCGGCGTAGAAGGGGTCGGTCACGTCGGGGGCGATCAGCCCCATCGTGGCCGTCGCCCCGGTGCGGAGCGACCGGGCGCTGCCGTTCACCCGGTACCGCAGCAGGCGGACCGCCTCGTTCACGGCGTCGAGCGCCTCCGGGCTGACCCGGCGCCGGCCGGTGAGCGCGTTGCTCGCCGTGGAGGGGCTGACACCCGCCGTGCGGGCGACGTCCTGGAGGGTCGCCGGGCGGCGGGCCGCTGGTCGCGGGGACGTCTGCGTCATCTGTCCGGGGAACTCCGCTCGATCGGTAGTGGCCATCCTAGTGTCGGGCTCAGACCGACTCACGAGCCCCGAGAGGGGGGAACGAGAAGCGCTGGATCTCGCGCAGCGTCTGCGCGAGGGCCGCCACCTGCGCGGCGACGATCCGCTCCCCGAGCTCCACCGTCGCACCGGTCGGATCGCCGATCACGCCGGAGACGGAGAGGTCGCGGGTCACCCACGCCGTCGGCACCGAACCGTAGAGCGAGAGGTGCTCCATCCCCTCGTACGCGCCGAGGATGGCATCGCCGTCCTTCTCGGCCAGCGTCATGTCCACGAGCTCCGGCGCGAGCGCGAGCATCATCGAGGTCTCGTGCTGTCCACCGTGGATGCCGTAGACGGGGTCGAGCGCCACGAAGTCGTCCGGGGTGTCGAAGTCGTTGGGCATGAGGGTGAACACCTCGAGGCCGGTCTCGATCCGGATGTCGCGGGCGAGCACGGAGAGCAGCTCCGGTTGTCCGCCGTGTCCGTTCACGAAGACCAGCTTCCGGAAGCCGCTCTGCGCCACCGATCGCCCGATGTCGAGGCAGAGTGCCGCGAGCGTGGTCATCGAGAGCGCGATGGTGCCGGGGTATCCGATGTGCTCCGACGACTTCCCGTAGCTCAGCCCGGGGAGCATCCAGAACCCCTGATCGGGTCCGATCTCGGCCAGAGCGCGCTCGGTGATGCGCTGGGACGTGATGGCGTCGGTCAGGACGGGCAGGTGGGCTCCGTGCTGCTCCATGGCGCCGATCGGCTGCACCACGACGGCCCGGCTCTTGTCGATCCGTCCGATGCGGGTGGTGGAGAGGTGTCCGAGGGAGACGGTCACAGGGTTCCTTCCGGGAAGGCGCTCACGCGCGACGGGAGCACGCTCACGAGTCGTGCGCGCGGGCCGAGTCGTGCCATGCGCTGAGCACGCGCCGCTCGACGAGGGAGATGACCGCGAAGAGGACGACCGAGATGAGACTCGCCATGATGATCGCGGCGAAGACGCGCGTGGTGCGCAGCTGGGTGGCGTTCTGGGTGATCACCCATCCCAGTCCCGCCTGGCCTCCTCCGAGGCCTGCCGCGAACTCCCCCACGATCGCGCCGATCACCGCCGCACCGCTGGCGATGCGCAGGCCGGTGAGGATCTGCGGCAGCGCCGAGGGCACCCGCAGCGAGAACATCTGCGTGAGCCTCGACGCGCCGGCGAGACCGTAGAGCTCGACGAGGTTGTGATCGGTGGACTTCAGCCCGAGGAGGGTGTTGACCGCGATCGGGACGATCGAGCAGAGCACGGCCACCATCGCGTTGGTGACGATCCCGGCGCCCAGCCACACCACGAGGAGAGGAGCGATGGCGACGCTCGGGATGGTCTGGATGAGCACCAGATAGGGGTAGGTCGCCAGCTCCAGCGAGAGCCAGCGGGAGAGCGTGATCCCGATGGCGATGCCGAGCACCCCCGCGACGAGGAACCCGAGGTACGACTCGATCGCCGTGATCAGGGTGGGCATCAGCAGAGACGAGCCGTTCGTGATGAACTCCTCGGCCACGTCGACGGGGCTCGGCAGCAGGTACCGCGGCAGGTCGAAGACCAGGACGGTCAGCTCCCACAGCGCCAGGAGGACGAGCGCCGCGACGACGGGCAGCACGATCCGGCGCCGCCGGAGCCGTGTCACCCGGTCCGGGCCCGTCACCACCGCGGGCGCCCTGAGGATGCGCGGGTGCGCCTGCGTGGTCGTCACCGGCGGCCCCTCCCCTCGGCGAGGAGCCCGGAGACCCGCTCCTCCGTCTCGCGCAGCGCGAGGGCGCGCTCGTGGTCGTCCCTGTCCTCGGTGGGCGGATGCGGAGACGTCACGACGTCGACGATGCGGCCGGGATGCGCGTCCATCACGACGATCCGGTGGCCGAGCAGCACGGCCTCGCGGATGGAGTGGGTGATGAACATGGCGGAGAACCGCTCCGCCCGCCAGAGGTCGAGCAGCCGCTGCTGCATCTCCTCGCGGGTGAACTCGTCCAGGGCGGCGAACGGCTCGTCCATGAACATCAGCTCCGCGTCGGCCGCCATCGCGCGGGCGAGCGAGACGCGCATCCTCATCCCGCCCGAGAGCTGACGCGGCAGCGCGCTCTCGAACCGCTCGAGCTCGACCGCGCGGATGGCGTCCGTGGCGCGTCGGGCACGTACGTCCGGCGGCACCTTCCCCAGCTTCGCCACGAGCTCGACGTTCCTCCGCACGGTCTTCCACGGCAGCAGGGTCGCGTCCTGGAACACGTACGCGATGCGGTCGGTGCTCCTCGCGATCTCACCGGACGAGACGGAGGTGAGGCCCGCCGCCATCCTGATGACGGTCGTCTTCCCGCATCCCGAGGGCCCCACGAGGGTCACGATCTCCCCCACTCCGACCTCCAGCGAGATGCCGTCGAGGGCGGTGAACCCGTTGTCGTACACCTTGGAGACGGCGGCGAAGGAGACGGCGCCGGTGAGCGGGACTGCGGCGTCGGGCGAGGGGGTCACGGCGCGCTCGGCGACGGACTCCGGGGTGGCCGTGTGCTGACTCATCGCGGGCCGCCGCTCAGAACGAGCCCTCGGGCGCGTCCGGCAGTGTCGTCGGAGCGGGGATCTCGGGCAGGTAGGAGGTGTCGAAGAGGGTGTCGGGGTCGACCTCCTCCGTGATCTGCCCGAGGGAGTCGAGCTGGTCGACGAGGGTGCTCCAGCGCTCCGAGGTCATCGCTCCGAGCTGGTCGGCGGCGTCACCGGAGACCATGTACTTCCGCTCCGCGTCCCAGGCGAACCACGCCGATCCCGGCGTCAGCTCGCTGTTCACCGCGAGGATGGCGTCGTTGGCCGTCGTCGCGACGTCGACATCGCCGAGGTAGTCGGCCCAGCCCTTCATCGAGGCGTCGAGGAAGGACCGGACGAGGTCGGGGTTGGCCTCGACGAACTCACGCGACGCGAAGATCACGTCGTTGTACGGGTTGAACCCGGTCTCGGAGAAGCTGAAGAACCTGGTGTCCACGCCGGCCTGCTTCGCCTGGTACACCTCGTTCGTCGGCCAGCCCTGCTGCACGAGCTGGTCGTCGACGAGGAAGGGGGCGATGGAGCCCTCGTACGCCCGGGTCTGGAAGTCGATGCCGAGCTCCTTCTTGATCCAGTCGTACTGCACCACCCCGGTCTGCGTGGCCCAGGTCTTGCCCGCCATGTCCTGGAACGACTCGATCCCGGAGTCCGCGTGCACCATCACCCCGACCGGGTTGTCCTGGTAGAGGGCCCCGAGGGCGACGATGTCGATGCCCTGCTGCTGGGCGTTGATGATCGACGGGGCGTCCGCGAGGCCGAACTGCGCCTGTCCGGAGGCGACGAGCTGGGTCCCGGCGACGGAGGGGCCGCCGGGCGTGATCGTGAGGTCGATCCCCGCGTCCGCCAGGTAGCCCTGCGACTCGGCCGCGTAGAAGCCGCCGCTCTCCGGGTTCGCGTACCAGCCGAGCTGGAGGGTGATGGGGGTGGTCCCATCCGCGGAGGTGGACTCGGGAGACGCGCTGGAGCTGCTGCAGGCGGTGACGGCGAGGAGTGAGGCGGCGAGGATCGCGGTCCCGGCCAGGACACTGCGTGTGGACGTCATGGACGTTCCTTTCGGTGGTCGATGCGGGGTGTGGAGCTCGGGCTCACCGCGGCTGCGCAGTGCGCTACAACGATTTACACACGCGCCTGTTTCGACCGTGTTTCCGCCAGGATTCGAGTTCGAGACGTTCCGTTTAGGCTGCGCAGGCAAGGGAATGCAGCGCAGTCCGCCTGCTAAAGGTCTTTAGCGATCGTGGCGGAGCGTGTCGGTGCACGCCAGAACGGGCCGGTCAGCCGTGAGGCTGCCGGCCCGTTCGGGGTGTCGGACGATACGGGTCAGGCCAGGCGCCTGCGTCGGTACGCCAGCAGCACCAGCAGCACCGCGCCGACCAGCAGCGGGCCACCGCCGATCACCATCAGGGTCGCCCCCCGCGAACCGGTGTCCGCGAGGTCGCCCGGCAGGACCGGGACGGTGATCACGCTGTCCGCCTTCGCCACGGTGTCACCGGGGTGTCCGGGAACCGACGGCGGCAGCCACGGCCCAGGGGGCGTGCTGATCGTCGCCGTGTTCTCGAGGGTTCCCGCGGTGGTCGCCACGCCGGTGACGGAGAACGACCGGGATGCGCCCACGGGCAACGAGTCGATCGTCCAGGTCAGCGTCGCCGCTCCCGCCGCATCCGACCCCGCGGTGCCCGCCGGATCCACCGCGGTGACCCGCAGGCCGGCCGGCAGCACGTCCGAGACGGTGACGGCGGTCGCGTCGATCTGTCCGGCGTTGGCGACCGTGATCGTGTACGCGAGAGTGTCGCCCACGAGTGCCGCGGCCTTGTCGACGGTCTTCGTCACGGTCAGCTGCCCCACGTCGAACCGGTTGGTGATCGTCACCGTCACCGGGCCGGCCGGGTCGCCGTCCGCCAGCACCGTCACGGCGCCGTCCTCGGGATCGAGGGTGGTGTCGACCGCGAGCCCCGCGTCGCTCTCGGTCACGACGCAGTCCGCGCCGGCGATGAGGCCGTCGAGCGTCGCCGTCCAGTCGTCGTCCGCGGAGAGCGTCACGATGCCGTCGTCCGGCAGGTCGATCGGGGTCACGACGCCGTCGACGAGGTACTCGCACACCACCTGGGCGGTGAACGGGCCGTCGCCGAACAGCTCGACGCCGTCCCCGATCCGCTTCTTGTCGATCACCAGGGATCCCGTGAGGAACGTGTTGGTGATCGTCGCCTCCGCCGCCGTACCGTTCGGCACGGTGACGAGCGCCTGCGAGGGCGAGGCGGGATCGGCCGGGTCGAAGGCGACGGACGAGGCTCCGCCCGTCTTCGTCTCGGTGATCGTGCAGGATGCGCCCTGGATCAGTCCGTCGGCCGTGGCCTCGTACCCGTTCGCCTCGTCGAGCACGACGACCCCGCCATCCGGGAGCGGGATGGTGAGCGTCTGCCCGTCCTTGACCCAGGTGCAGGTCACCTGAGCGGTGAACGGACCCGCGCCGTAGGTGTCGGCGCCCGCTCCGTCGCGCACCTTCGTGACGTGGACGCTGCCCTCGTTGAAGGTGTTGGTGACGTCGACCGTCACGGACCCGAGGGGCGCGGTGCCGGTCGGACCGGGGATGACGACCGTCGGCTGGTCGATCACGGTCTCGTTGGCGCCGCCGTCGACGGTCTCGCTGATCGCACACTGCGTTCCGGCGGGGAACACCTCCGGCACGGTCTCGGTCTCCCCGCCTGTCACCACGAACGAGTCGCGATAGACCTCGGCGCCGCCGTAGCTGCAGACCACCTGGAGCGTGAAGGGACCGTCGCCGTACTCGTCTCCGCCGGCGCCGTCCACCGTCTTGGTGACGGCGAGGGTGCCCGCGGCGTAGTGGTTCGTGAACGCGATGGAGTTCGCCCCCGCGGTCAGCGCGACCGAGGCCGCCTGCCCGGAGCCGTCGACGCCGTTCGCGACGGTGCTGACGCTCGTCGCCGCATCGGAGTCGGTCTCCGTCACCGTGCAGTCCGCGAGGACCGGCAGGCCGGAGATGGTCTTCGACCCTCCGTCGGCGAGCTGGAACGTCGTGTCGCCCGCGGCCAACGGGATCGGGGTGCCGAGCGCCGTGGTGCACACGGCCTGGTAGGTGAACGGTCCGAAGGAGCCGACGGTGGCGAGGGTGGAGACCGCCTTCGACACGACGAGCGACGTGAGCGCGTAGTCGTTGGTGATGGTCGCCTGCTGGTCCGCCGGGACCGGGTCCCCCGCGCCGCCCGCCGTGCGGATGAGCACGGAGGTGGGGGCGACCGAGCGTGTCGACTCGCCGTACGAGCCGGGCTGGCCCGCCTCGGCGACGGCGCAGTCCGCGCCGAGCGGGATGCCGTCGATCCGCGCGGTGTAGGAGTTCGCGGCGTCGAGCGTCAGCGTCCCGAAGGAGCCCATGTCGACGGGCGCCCCTCCCGCGACCGTGCATGTGACGTCGGCCTGGAACGAGCTGGGCGCGTACGCGCTGCCCGCCCCGGTGATGGCCTTGGTCACCTGCAGCGATCCGGTCGGCATGACCACGCCGGCCTTGATCGGCGAGCGCGAGAACTGCCCGCCGCCCACGAGGTCGGCGACCGCGCCGTTCTGGTTCCAGGCGATGGCGTCGCTCACCGGCACGGTCACCGGCGCGCGGTCGGGGTCGTCTGCCGAGGCGGGGACGTTGACCGAGCGGTACCTGACGGTCACGGCCTCACCGGGCGAGAGCTCGGGCAGGTGGTTGTCGGCGCGCGCCGTGAAGTCGATCGTCACGCGGAGACCCGTGACGTCGGCCCAGGATCCGGTGAAGGCGGACGCCGCCGTCCACTGCCCTGCCGGCGGATGCTCGGAGCAGTCGGGATCGGCCGGCCAGGCCGACGTGCCGGTGCCGACGCACACCTGGGGAGCGGGGGCCGTCGTCACCTCGATGAGCGGGGTCACACCGGTCGGCAGGCCGAGGACGCTGATGTCCGAGAGTCCCGTGAGCGCCGGGGTGTAGGTCGATCCGCGGCTGGCGCCGGTCGCCAGCAGACGGTCGCCGGCGAACGGCAGCGGGTCGACGATCGTCAGCGTGCGGTAGCCGATGGTGCCGCTGTTCTGGGCGAACAGCTTCCACTCGTCCACGCCGCCCACGACGGTGTTCGCCGCACACGGCGACCGGTAGAAGCCCTCCGCGTCGGCCACGCAGGCGGTGCCCGGGCTCGTGACGTTCTGCGCACCGGACACGAGCGGGTTCGCCGGGTCGACCGGGTCGACCACGTCGCCCTTCACCGACTTCGTGGTGAGGAGGGAGGCACCGGGGATCGGCTGCACGTAGTTGGTCGTGCCGCACTCGGTGCTCGGGAGCCCCGCCACCGTGCCCTGTCCGTTGCCGGACGTGTTCGTGCACGCGGTCAGTGTCTGGGCGGTGGTCACGACGAACTGGTTCGTCGCACGCTGGTTGCTCATGAGCCCTGGCTGCAGCACGATGCCCGCCTGGATCGTGAACTTCTCCCCTGGCGCCATCGTGCGACCGTCGGTCGGCCAGGTCAGCGTGAGCTGACGGGTGGCGGGGTCGTACGCGGTGGTGGGGGACGTGGAGAGCGTGCCGCCGGTCGACGTCGAGAAGGTCAGCGGAGCGCCGTCCCACTCCAGGGTCGTCGGCAGCGTGTCGACGAGCGAGTCGACCGTGAGGTACCCGGTGCCGCTGTTGCGGAACGTGAGCGTCCACAGGTTCGGGTCGCCGGGCAGCACGGTGTGCACACCGGCCTGCGGGTCCTTCGACACGTCGATCGAGAAGGTGCCCGCGTCGAGCGTGACGGAGTCCGTCGCCGAGGCGTTCGCGTCCGGGTAGAGCGTCGGATCCTCGAAGCGGTGCGAGTTCGTCGTCACCTCGTTGTCGATCGAGCCGGGGAACACGATGGGCGCACCCGAGACGCGGTCGGCGGCGCGCAGCACCACGGGCAGCGTGATCGACGTGCTCCACGGCTGCGGCGGCGCGGTGTTCGAGAACAGCGCCGGGGACCCGTTCGCGTCGCGGGTGAACACGAAGCGCACACCGGTGACGTCGTCGAGCTCGGCTCCCGCGGGCAGGGTCGGCAGGGTCGGGGTCGCCTGCGCTCCGGTGGTGTACCAGTCGCCGGCGCCGTTCACCTGCAGGCCGACGTCGACGCGGTTCGCGCCGGCGGGGAACACCACGTCGGATGCGGTGAGGCCGGTGAGCGCGAAGGCGTTCCAGAACCCGGGGTCGACGTCCTGCACCGTGACCTGGTTCGTCGGCACGGTCTGGTCGCCCTGGGTCGCGCCGAGGGTCATCCGGATCGGCTGGCCGCGCTGGGCCTCGAGCACCGAGTCGGGCGAGAAGGTCTTCGACGCCGTGACCCCGAGGTTGCCCTTGAGGAGCTGGATCGAGGCGTTCGCGCTGTCGCTCGGCGTGCTGCCCACTCCCGAGGGGAAGAGCACCGGGTCGTACGACTGTCCGAAGGCGTAGTTGTCGACGGCGAAGGGGACGACCGTCGTGCCGGGCTGGCTGCGGAGCTCGAGACGCAGCTGCGTGTGCAGCGTCATCGTCATCGCCGCGGAGCCGATGCTCCCGCCGCGGGTCGCCGGGTCGGTGCCCTGGTAGAGCACGCTCACGCCGACCACGTCGGTGAGCGCGCTCGCCGCGAGCCCGTCGGCCGCGTCGACCGAGAGCTGCTGCGTGCTCAGCGTGCCGTCCTCCGCGCGCTTCCAGAGGGTCACGGTGGACTGGGAGCGATCGACCTGCGAGGTGGTCACCGAGAAGTCGAGCCCGGTCAGGGTGAACCGCTCGAAGGTGTTCGTGGTCGGATCGTAGGTCGCCGAGGCGTACGGGTCCTGACCCCAGTCCGCCGGCCCGGTGACGCACTGGCTGAGCGTGCCCGCCGTGCACGTCATCGGGTCGGAGACGCGGATGTAGGACGCCCGGGAGGACGAGGTGTTCTTCGCCGTCACGGTGAAGTCGTTCGTCGGATAGGCGGCCGGGTCGACGTCGCCGCGCTGGGGGATCACCATCTGCGACTTCTGCGAGGTCTTCGTCACGTCGACGCCCGGGGGCTGGTCGATCAGGGCGATGGTGTCCTGCGCTCCTCGCGGACCGACGGGGGTGCCGTTCTGCACGCCGGACACGCCGACCGTGTTGACGATCGAGCCGGGCGCGCCGTCGTTGAAGGTCTGCTTCGCGGTCACCCAAGGGTTCTGCAGGCCGTCCGCCACCCGCACGGTGTTGCGCAGCTGCCAGACCAGGCCGAGCGGCCGGGCGCTGCCCGTGGCGCTCGTCGAGACGCCGGAGCCGACCGGCGGAGCGAGGGGGTTCGTCGAGCCCGAGCGCGCGGCGTCGTTGGGGGTGATGGTGAAGCGCACGCCGGTGGTCGACTGCTGCTGCGCGGGGGTGAGGTTCGCCCCGAGGAAGCCGTTCGACCCCATCCAGCCACCGGCAGGAGGCGTGAGCGCCACCCACTGGTTCGCGGTGCTGTCGTAGAGCTCCACCGCGCTGATCGTGTCGAACCGCAGCAGCGGGTCCTGGGAGTAGGTCGTCGGCGCGATCTTCACCAGGTCGAACGCCTGGAAGACCGTCGAGCCGGGAGTGGTCTCGCCCCCGTTCGGGTCGGCGACCACGACCTGGGAGTACCCCGTGGAGGTCACGCCCCAGCCGAGCCGCGTGGCGCCCTGCTCCGCGGACTGGGAGTTGAGCAGGTCGAGGCTGCGGGAGAAGTCGGCCGTCAGCCACTGCTTCGACGCCAGAAGGGTGCCCACGCCGTCGTTCGAGACGATCGAGGCAGGTGCCTGGGCGTTCACCGGGGCGCTCTCGATCGGGCCGAGGCCGGGCACCTCGCCCTTGCCCACGGCGACCTCGGTGTTGACGTAGGTCGTCGGTCCGGCGTTCGGCACGGAGGTCGGAGCCCCGCCGTCGCGCTGGGTCGCGCGAGCCTGGAAGACCAGGTTGGGGCTGACGCTGGTGCCCTGCGCGAAGCCGTCGGGGTTCACGAAGGTGAAGCGCAGGCCCGTGATCACGGGTACGAGCGCGGGGTCGATGCTGTCCTGCACCACACGGGTGGCCGGCTGGGCCGCGTAGGTCTCGAGCCTCTGCCAGGTCGTCCCGTCGGTGGTGTACTCGACGAGGAGCGAGGATCCGCCGAGCACCTGCGTCGGCGCGATCGCCAGCGGGTTGAAGGCGTTGTAGAAGCCGTTCGGGTCGCTGCCCGGGCCGGCCCACGCATCCGTCACCACGATCTGGGTGGGGTTGACGAAGGCGGAGTCGGTGCTCGTCGCGGTGGGGAGCTGGGCGACCACGGTGGCCCCGGGCGAGACCGCCCCCTGAGGCTGGATGGTCTTGGCGGTGGTGAGGGAGATGTCGGGGGTGAAGACCTGCAGGTCGGCGGTGTCGTCGGCCGTCGCAGAGCCCACCGCGTTGGTCCCCGTGACCTTCAGGGCGTTCGTCAGCCGCTCGTAGCCGTCGGCGGGCACGGGGTCGACCAGATCCACCGTCGGGCGGATGCCGAACTGGACGGCGGTGGTGCCACCGGTGGGGATCGCACCGGCGAACGACAGGCCGAACCCGGTGAGGTGCGCTCCGCCGGGTGCCGCGGGCGCGGTGGGCGTGCTCCCGTCGGCGAGGGGCTCGACGACGTCGGAGCCGTCGCTGAAGTACCAGGTGACGGTCGTGCCGGCGGAGACCGCACCGTCCGGGTAGGAGATGGGTGAGGCGAAGCCGTCGAAGAGGATCTCGTCGGTGAAGAAGTCGCGATCCTCGAGCAGGAGGGTCGAGAGCGGGCCGTTGGACGTGTTCGTCCCCGAGATCGTGGCGCGAGCCGCGAAGCCCGCGGGGATGCGCGACGGGGTGATCGTCTTGTCGGCGGCCACGCTGACGGTGAGCGCTCCGATGGAGTACGGAGCGGAGGCGGTCTTCGACACGTCCGTCTGACCGGGGACGTGGACGCTGCCGGTGACCTGGTTGGTGACGGATCCGCCGCCGTTCAGCGAGTCACCGGACTGACGGTCGGTCGAACGCTGCGAGACCTGGAGCTGCACCGAGCCGGCGGAGCCGGAGGGGGCGATCGTCGCCCCCGTGGAGGAGGAGTACACGAGTCGGAGGCCGGTGACGTCGCCGGCCGCCACGCCCGCGGGCAGGGCGATGCCCGAGGGCGGCGCGGGAGAGCCGGTGACCCAGCGGTAGACGTTGGTCACGGGGTCCAGGGCGTACGCGTCCACCTGCACCTGGTCGGCTCCCGCGGGGAGCGTGACCTGGCCGAAGCCGGTGAAGTCCACGAGTCGGAACGGGTTGTCCGCTCCGAGTCCGGACTGGCCGTCGACGGCGCTGGTCGGGTCCTGGGCGGTCAGCGTCTCGGCGGCCAGGTTCGAGGTGTTCTGGTTCGTGAGGGTGATCGTGGAGGCGACGCCCGGCTGGAACTGCTGGGTCGACGGCGCCCACGTCTTGCCCACGGCCGTGTCGACGCGCACGGGGATGGCGACGGTCACGTCGGCGGAGGCGCTGACCGTGTCGGCCGTGGTGGCCTGCGCGGTCGCGGTGTTCGTCACGGCGACGCCGTTCGACGGCCAGCTCGCCGGGAGGTCGGCCGGCACCTTGAGGGTGAGCGAGATCTGGTAGGTCACACCGGCGACGATGCCGGTCCCGCCCCCGGGGAGGGGCTGCTGGAACGCGGCCCGGAGCGTGCAGTCCTCGGTGACGACCGTGTCGCAGCCGTCGAGGGTGAGCGTGGCGGGCTGGCTCGCGGGCACGACCTGCTTCGCGAGGATCGGGAACCCGGCCCAGGCGGCGGGCAGCGGGTCGGCCATCGTGGCGTCGACGCAGTCGTTGTCGTTGCAGCCCACGGAGATCGTGTAGGTGAACTCGTCGTCGGGGTCGACGGTGACGCTGGGCTGTCCGTCGACGACCTTGCTGATCACGAGCGCCGCGTCGGCGGCATACGCCGGGGCGGCCACGAAGAGCCCGCCGAGCACGAGCGCGAAGACGGCGGCGACCGCCAGTCCGAAGCGCGTGCGGCGCAATCCGGTCAGCGGAGAGCGACGAGAGCCGCCTCCGTCCGAGCGTCGGCGACCGGTCTCTCTCGGTGCTGTCACGTCTGTCGTCCTCCGTCGTACCGCTGTGTCGGGGGCACGGCAGACATGCCCCGAAGGGCGGCGTCACGAGACGACCGCTCTTCGAGGCGCCGGCGCGCTCGGGTCGATGAGCGCGGGTCCCCCCTCGAGTGCGCAGTCGGGTCCCTGCGCTGAGCCGACGCTATCGAGCGCACGCCGCCGGACTCACGGTTCCGACGGCGACTTCACCCGCGATTTCACCCGTTCCGAGGACCGGGTGACCTCCTGGGTGACGCCTACACTCATCGAGGAGGATGGGGAGGTCGTGGTGGCCATGTGGGGCGTACCCCGGATCTCGACGACCACGGTGGACCGACCGCGGATCCGCGCACGACTCGATGGCCCGGAGGCGCTGGTCACGGTGATCGGGCCGGCCGGCTACGGGAAGACCGTGGCCGTCGCGCAGTGGGCGGCCGAGGCGGACGCCGTCGGCGTGTGGGCGCGCGTGCGCGACCGCGACGTCGACTCCGCGGCCTTCGTGCAGGACCTCGCCGACGAGCTCCTGGCCTCGGGGACGGTGTCCGCGGCGAGCCCCCTCAGGCATCTCGGCGAGGCCGTCATGGCGGGCGCCGATCCCTGGGAGGTGCTGTGCCGAGCGCTCCGCGACGCCGGGGATCTCGTGATCGTCGTCGACGACGTCGACCGCCTCACCGACTCCGCCGTCGACGGCCTGATCCGCCTCGCCGAGGATCTCCCGCGTCTGCGGGTGCGCGCCACCGCGCGACGCCGGACCAGGCTCACCGAACCCGGCCTCGGGCTGGTGCTCGACACCGCGGTGGTCACCACCGACGAGCTCGCCCTCACCGACGACGAGGCGCGAGCGATCCTGGGCCCCGGTGCCGACCGGTCGACCGTCGAACGGATCCTCGAGTGGGGCGGGTCGCCGCTCATCGCCCGCGCGCTGGCGAGCGGCTCGACCACGGCCGAGGGACGGCAGCAGGCGGCCGACCATGCCTTCTCATCCCTGCTCGACGACCGCATCCGGGCGGAGGACTGGGATCCGGAGCTCGTCGACTTCCTCGCACGGACCTCGGTGGCCGACGCCCTGACCCTGGAGCTGGCCACCGCACTGTCCCCTCGGACGGACGCCGAGCGGATGCTCGCGCGAGCGGAGGAGGAGGGCCTCGGCCTCTGGACCGGGTCACCCTCCCGCGGCGAGCAGTTCCGCTACTCACCGCCGGCCAGGGAGGCCTTCGCCCAGCTGCTGCTCGAGCGCCAGCGCTCCGCGGTCCGCCCGCTCAACCTCATCGCGGCCGGCTGGGAGGCGACCCACGGGCAGCCCTTCAGCGCCCTGGAACGGGCGGTGCGCTTCTCGGACTGGGCGCTGGCCACCTCCGTCGTCCGCGAGAGCTGGCACGTCCTGCTGCGGAACCACGGCCTCCAGGTCAGGGACCTGTTCACGACGGTGCCGCTACTGACCCTGCGGCGCCTCCCGCTGATCGCGATGATCCTCGCGCTGATCTACAACGCCCGGCGCTCCCACCGGCTTCGGGCGCTCGAGCTGTTCGCGCTCGCGAACTACGGTGCGAGCCGGCAGTCCTCGACCGCGCAGCCCGCCGATCGCGCCCTCCTGGCGGGCGTGCAGACCGCCGCGCTCAGGGTCAGCGGGCGGATCCGTCCCGCCCTGGCCGCCGCGGAACGCACCTACGACACGCTGGTGTCGATGAGCGACGAGGACCGCGACAGGCTCGGCCCCAACGAGCCCACGCTGTACAACCAGGCCGGGACGACCTTCTTCTACGGCGGACGCTCCGAGTCGGCCCTCGACTCCTTCGCCCGCTCGACCGCGGTCGGGGATGCGAAGGGCCTCACCGCGGGCATGATCGGTCTGGCCATGACGGCCGGGGTGCACGCCGTCTCGGGCGACATGCCCGAGGCCGCGAGCACGGTGGCGGAGGCGGACATCCGGGACTGGCCGGAGGGCTGGTTGACCGGGTACTCGGGGAGCTTCTACCGGGTCGCCCGCGCGTTCCTCGCGCTCGAGTCGTTCGACGCCGCCGAAGCCGATCGGCATCTGCGCACGCTCGACCCGCACCGCGAGACCATCGAGCACTGGCCCCTGCTCACCCACCTGGACACGCTCGTCCTCCTGCTCGGCGGCCGGCCGGAGGAGGCGCTGCTGCGGCTGGAGAGCACCATCCGGACCCAGCGCCGGCGACAGGGCTCCTCCCCGTTCACCAGCGAACGGCTCCAGCACACCGTGGCGCTGGCCCATCTCGCCGCTGGCGACGCCGTCGCCGCCGAGCGGGCCCTCGCTGGCACGAGCGAAGACGCCCGGCTGGCCGTCTCGCACGCCCGCATCTCGCTCGCCCGCGGGATGCCCGACGACGTGCTGAGGCGCCTGCAGGACGGCGGAAGCACCTCCGGCTCGTCACGGTCCCGCGGCGAGGCGCTCGCCCTGACCGCGGCCGCGCTGGCCGTCGTCGGCGACGATCGCGCGGCGCTCACGGCCGGACGGGCGACCCTGGCGTTCCTCGGCGAGCGCGGCCTGGGCCTGCCTCTGGCGCTCGTCCCGAGGTCGGCGCTCGAGGCGCTCGAGAAGTCGCTCCGGCGAAGCGGGTCACCCGAGCTCGCCGAGGCGCTGGGCCCGGCGAAGGAGCACGCCGTCGTCGCCGGCGGCCTGACGAGCATCCGCCTGACACCGCGGGAGCTCGAGGTGGCTCGGCGTCTCCCCACGCACCCGACGCTCGGGGCCATCGCCGACGACCTCTCCGTGTCGCCCAACACGGTGAAGACGCAGCTGCGCTCGCTCTACAAGAAGCTGGACGTGACCAGCCGCCCCGAGGCGCTGGCGCGACTGGCGGTGCTCGGCGTCACCGCAGGACAGGGGCGCTCAGACCCTCCGACGCACGATCGCGGGTGAGGACGCCACGGAGGGCCGGCAGGGGCAGGAGGGCGCAGAGCGCGACGACCGCCGCCGCGAGGCAGAGCGCGAGGTAGTCGTCTCCGGCCCCGCTCACGGGATCGCGGCCCCCGATCAGCAGGAGGGCGCTCGCGATCGCCGGGCTGACCGTCCCCGGCAGCGTCTCGGCCATGTTGAGGACGCCGAGGTACGTGCCGTGCCGCCCCTCAGGGACGGCACGCAGGGCCATGGCGAGGTCGACGGCGTAGAACGCCCCGAGCGCCAGGCCGCCCAGCGCCGCTCCGCCGACGAGGAGACCGGTGTCCGTGCCCACGCCGCGCAACACGGAGGCGACGGCGAGCCCGAGGGCGGCGACCACGATGAACGGTCGGTAGTCGCCTCGTCGACCGGCGAGGAACCCCGAGGTCAGCGCGGAGACGACGATGGCCGCTCCCCCGGCGAAGGTCATCAGCGCCACGACGGGGCCGGCCGCCTCGGGTGAGATCCGCATCCGATCGCTCACCAGGAACAGGGCGAAGGAGGTCACCAGGCCGAAGGAGAGGTGCATGAGCGCGCGCTGCACCCAGACCGCGGCGAACGGCTTCAGCGCGCGCCGCTCGTCGCGGTCGGGCCAACGCAGGCGGCCCCTCGCCGCCGCGCTCGCCGCCGCGAGGGGCGGATCGTTCAGGAGGAACACGGCCGCGGCCACCACGAGGACGGCGGCCGTCGGCATGGCGAGCACGACGACATCCACCCGGGACGGGAGGACCCCGGCCAGCACGAGCGGCGGCAACGTGCCGAGGAACGCGGCGGCGCCGAAGATGCCCGAGGCGGAGGCGCGGCTGCGCTCCGAGACGCCGTCACCGAGGAGCGCGGCGACCGCCGCGAGCGAGGCGTTGTACGCCGTCTGCGCGAGGGTCCATGCCACCGCGAGCACGCCGACCGACGGCGCGATCACCACGAGGAGGGAGGCAACCCAGCCCACCAGCACGCCGGCGAGCAGCCAGGGCCGACGTCGCCCGAGGCGACCCCGGGTGCGATCCGACAGCACGCCGAACAGCGGGTTCGCGACCAGCGCGGCGATCGCACCGCACACCGTCACGAACGCGAGCGACGACGCGCGCTCCTCCGCCGGGACGAGCTCGGCGATCCGCAACGGCAGGGCGGTGACGACCGGGGCGGTCAGCGAGCCGAGCACGACGAGGTTGATCAGCGCATACCCGGCGATCCGCCCCCGGTCGGTTCCTCGCGTCACGGGGAACCACCCTAACGGCCCGGTCCCTCACCTCCGCCATCCCCCGCACCTCCCCGGGAGGTGAAGTGCCGGGTGAATTGCCAGGCGGATGCGCCCACCGGGGGTCTGCGGCATCGCAGAATGGATGTCGAGTAGGACCCGGTCAGCCCCATCACACGAGCTGGACTCGTCTTGTCTCACCGAGGGCCTCCATCCAACCCCACCCGGATGGAGGCCCTTGGCATGTCTGCCGCGGCGCCGGCCCGCGCCGTCGGTGCGTCGCCTCGTCGCTCAGTCGCGCGTACGGGACCACATCTGATGCACCACACCGCTGGGCGTGGCCACGGACTCGACGCGGAAGCGTGACTCGATCCCCTCGAGCCCGTCCCAGATCCGCTCGCCGCGGCCGAGCACCAGCGGCACGATCACCAGGTGCATCTCGTCGACGAGGTCGGCCGCCAGGAACTGGCGCACCAGGTCCACCCCGCCGCCGATCCTCACGTCCTTCTCGCCCGCGGCCTCCTGCGCCCGCCGGAGCGCCTCCTCGGGCGAGGCGTCGAGGAAGTGGAAGGTCGTGCCGCCCTCCTTCTCGATGCTCGGCCGGGGGTGGTGGGTCAGCACGAACACCGGGGTGTGGAACGGCGGCTCGTCTCCCCACCAGCCCTCCCACCCGTCGTCGGGCCACGGTCCGCGCTGGGGACCGAACTTGTGGCGGCCCATGATCTCCGCCCCCACCGCATCCCAGCCGAACCGCGCCAGCGCGAGGTCGATGCCCTCCGGTCCGGGCGGCCCGAACATCCCGATCGGGAAGAACCAGTCGTGCAGCCTGTGCCCGGCGTGGCCGAACGGGTCCTCGAGGGTCTGCCCCTCTCCCGTGCCGAAGCCGTCGACCGAGATCGAGAAGTTCTGGATGCGCACCTTCGCCATCCGACCACCCTGGCCCCGGCGTCGCCTCCTGTCGAGAGCGGATCCGTCCACCGCCTTGTCGTGTCGGCCGGGCGACGCCACGATGGTCGGATGAGCACCACGATCCGCCCCTGGACCGACGCCGACCTGCCGCTCCTCGTGCGGGCGAACGAGGCGGCGATGACCGCCCACCTCGGTGGACCGGAGACCGAGGACAAGGTGCGCGCTCGGCACGAGAAGTACCTCGGGCTCGCCGGGGACGACCAGACCGGGATCTTCGCGATCGAGCTCGACGGCGTCGCGGTCGGCGGGGCCAACTGGTGGCGGTCGGAGTGGCACGGCGAGGAGATCGTCGAGATGGGGTGGTTCGTCGTCCCCGAGGCACAGGGGCGGGGCGTGGCCGCGGCCGGCGTGGCCGCGGTGCTCGACGACGCGTGGCGACGCGCCGAGCGGCGGCGTGTCCTCGCCTTCCCCTCGATCGAGAACATCGCCTCCAACAGGGTCTGTGCGCGCGTGGGGTTCGAGCGCATCAGCGAGGAGGACTTCCCCTATCGCGACACCACGCTCCGCGTCGCGGTGTGGTCGCTCCAGCTCGGCGCCCCGCCCCGGCGCGACTGACGGGGGTTAACCCCCGGACGGATCGGGAGGGCGACCGCAGAGCAGCGGACGGGGGCTCGCCCCTACCGTGGTCATGTGCGATCACGACTCCTCTTTCTCTGGGCGGCCGCCGCCGACCTCGCTCTCGACGCCCTCCTCGGCGTCGTCTGGTTCACGGTGATGTGGACGCTGCTCTCGACCGGCATCGGGCTCATCCCGCTGTTCGGGCTCGGCATCGGGCTGCTGTGGGTGACCGTCGTCGTCGCCCGGGGCCTGCGCTTCGTCGAGCGCCGCCGCGCCGAGGCGCTCTACGGCGTCGTGATCGTGCCGCC